>CAMEGQ010000042.1 GCA_945916235.1 uncultured Porphyromonadaceae bacterium
GGTTAATTCCGGGCGGTTGGTTAACTTTGTAATCCGAACCGATGAGATAAATACAGACAAAACTCTCAGTTTCGGTCAACCAATCGACAACTCAAATAATTAAATTCTCACAATCATGAAAAAGAAATTCATCTGCACCGTATGCGGTTACGTACACGAAGGCGACGAAGCCCCCGAAAAGTGCCCTCTTTGCGGCGCTCCCAAAAGCAAATTCAAAGAGCTGAATGAAGAAGAATCTCTCGCATTCGTTACCGAGCATGAAATCGGCGTAGCCAAAGGTTGCGACGCAGAGATGATTAAAGACCTGAACGCTCACTTCAACGGCGAATGTACGGAGGTGGGTATGTATCTGGCCATGTCGCGTCAGGCCGACCGCGAGGGTTATCCCGAAATCGCCGAAGCCTTCAAGCGCTACGCTTTCGAAGAGGCAGAGCACGCTTCGAAGTTTGCCGAACTTCTTGGCGACTGCGTATGGGACACCAAGACCAACCTCTACAAGCGCATGATGGCTGAAGCCGGTGCAAACGCTGACAAGATGCGTATCGCCGCCAACGCCAAGAAGGCTAACCTCGATGCCATCCACGACACCGTTCACGAAATGGCAAAAGACGAAGCCCGTCACGGCCGCGGTTTCAAGGGTCTGTACGACCGCTACTTCGGCAACAAGTAATCAGCCGCTAATCTATCAAAAAAGGCTGCCATCCCATCCGGGGTCGGCGGCCTTTTTCGTATCCGGATCAGAGTTTTTGGCCGCGGAGATAGACAGCGCTGATCAGAGGCGAGGTGTAGGCATAATAAAGGTATGCCAGGGAGGAGAGCGGCGCGGTAACTATCAGGTTGGCAAGCGAACCGGGTGCGATAGATCCGCAAAAAGCGGCGTCCATTGCCGCGGCGGAGTTGACTGTAGTAGCGTTGAGCGCCTCTTCCGGCAGCAACTTCATGCGGAAGCAAGCCAGCGAGCCCACCATGCGCATATCGCCCGAGGGGGACGAGCCCGGATTATAGTCGGAGGCCAAGGCCAGCGGAAGGCCTGCGCCGATCATGCCGCGGGCGTTGCCGTAAGGCATTCCGAGGAAGAACGAAGCACCCGGGAGCATCGTGGGGATAGTGGCAGAGCCGCGTAAGGCTTCGATTTCAGCCTCAGTGGTGCGTTCAAGATGGTCGACCGACAGAGCGCCATGGGCCACGCCCACCTGCACTCCGCCCGACACGTCGAGCTCATTGGCATGAATCTTAGGCACCATCCCCCACCGTGCGGCCGCTTCCAGGATCCGTGCGGTCTCATCAGGGGTGAAGAAGCCACGGTCGCAGAACACATCAACGAAGTCGGCCAACTGCTGACGGCCCACCTCGGGTATCATCTCGTCAATAATATAATCGACATAACGGCTCTGATGCCCGGCGTATGCACGTCCTACGGCATGGGCGCCAAGGAAGGTAGCCTTAACGACTGCCGGCACCGACTCACGGATGCGGCGTATCACCCGCAGCATCTTCAGTTCGCCTTCAAGGGTAAGACCATATCCGCTTTTGATCTCAATGGCACCTGTGCCCTTGCGCATCATTTCGTTGACGCGAAGCATACTCTGGCGGTAGAGCTCGTCCTCAGGTGTGGAGGCCAGAAGGTCAGCCGAATTGAGGATACCACCGCCCCGGCGGGCGATCTCCTCATAGCTCAGGCCGCGGATTTTGTCTTCAAACTCTGCGGCACGGTCGCCGGCATATACAATATGAGTATGGGAATCGCAGAAAGCCGGGAGCACCCATCCTCCGGCCACGTCTACGCGCTGCGTGGAGTCAGAGAGATTCGGCACTGCCTCGGGGAGGTCTGCCATCTTACCCCAGGCGAGAATCTTGTCATCCTGAGTCAGGAGCCATGCATCGCGCAGGATGGCTACATGGCCCATCTCCTCCCCGGCAAGCAGGCGCGGAGCATGAGCGTAGGCGCCGACAAGGCAGCCGATGTTGACGAAAAGCGTGTTCATTGAGATATTGTTATCAGACCGGTTCGCAGGCGAGGAAGTCGATAGCCTCGTTGATATAGGGATACATCACCGTATCGTTTTCGATGAACGGGACGCGCTGGCGGAATTCCTCTACCATCTGCTCCAGCACCTCCGACGAGTGCAGCGGACGGCGGAAATGGAGCGCCTGAGCAGCATTGAAAAGTTCGATGGCCAGAACCCTGCGCGTATTTTCCACCACGCGGTAGAGCTTGGTGGCGGCATTCGCACCCATAGACACGTGGTCTTCCTGGCCCTGCGACGACGGGATGCTGTCGCATGAAGCCGGCCAACACAGCCCCTTGTTCTGGCTTACGATAGAGGCTGCCGTATACTGCGGAATCATGAATCCGCTGTTCAGGCCAGGATTGGCAACCAGGAACGACGGCAAGCCGCGCACGCCCGAGATCAGCTTGAACGTGCGGCGCTCGGAGATGTTGGCCAGTTCGCTAAGGGCTATAGCCAGCGAGTCCATCGGGATGGCGATCGGTTCGCCGTGGAAGTTGCCGGCCGAGATTATCAGATCATCTTCGGGGAAGATGGTGGGATTGTCGGTCACAGAGTTGATTTCCGTCTCGATCACCTCGGCCACAAACTCTATGGTATCCTTGGCGGCGCCGTGGACCTGCGGTATGCAGCGGAACGAATAGGGATCCTGCACATGCTGCTTATGCCGGGCTATCAGCTCGCTACCCTGAAGATAATCGCGGATAGCTGATGCCGTGGATTTCTGACCCGGATGAGGACGCACCTTCTGAATCTGCGCGAGGAACGGCTCTATGCGGCCATCGAAGGCATCAAGCGACAGCGCCCCGATCTTGTCGGCCCAACGGCTGAGGCGGCGGGCCTCAATTACTGCCCATGTGGCGTAAGCCGACATGAACTGAGTGCCGTTGAGCAGGGCCAGACCCTCCTTCGACTGGAACTGGATAGGTTCCCACCCCATCTTCTTAAGCATTTCCGATGCGGGGATCACCTCGCCATGCATTTCCACCTCGCCCAATCCCAGCAGAGGGAGCGAGAGGTTGGCCAGCGGCGACAGGTCGCCCGAAGCTCCGAGCGAGCCATGGGTGAACACCAGCGGGAGAATATCGGCATTGAAGAAATCCACAAGGCGCTGCACCGTAATCAGCTGCACGCCCGAATGGCCGTAACTCAGCGACTGTATCTTATTGAGCAACATCAGTTTAACTACTTCACGCGGTACACGCTCGCCGATGTTGCACGAATGGCTCATCACCAGATTCTTCTGGAGCGTGGCCAGCTGGTCGGCCTCGATGGAGATGTTGCAAAGCGAGCCGAAGCCGGTGGTGACGCCATAGATAGGCTCGCTCTCCTCAGCGGCCTTGCGGTCGAGGTATTCGCGGCACGATGTGATTAGCTGACACGACTCTTCGCTGAGAGCCAGATGCATGCCGTGGTCGAGGATTTCGGCTACACGGTCGATGGTAAGCCACTGCGGGCTGATATGATGAATTTCCATAGTCGGAGGTGGATTGGTGGGTGGTTATGACAGTGCTTCGTCGATTACAGAATCGGAAGCGAAATTGGGGAGAGTGACGCGCAGGCCCGGGGTGCGCTCCATCTGCCGGCGTATGGCCGACAGGGCGCCCTCGTTGCGAGCCCATGAGCGGCGGGCTATGCCGTTGTTGACATCCCAGAAAAGCATCTCATCAATAGCCTTGGCGCTCTCGGGCGAACCGTCGATGACCATGCCGAAGCCGCCATTGATCACCTCGCCCCAGCCTACGCCGCCGCCATTATGGATCGAAACCCACGTGGCTCCACGGAAGGAGTCGCCTATTACATTATGTATAGCCATGTCGGCGCAATGGTTTGACCCGTCGTAGATGTTCGACGTCTCGCGATAGGGGGAATCTGTGCCTGACACATCGTGATGGTCGCGGCCCAGCACCACCGGAGCGGAGATTTCGCCGCGGGCTATGGCATCGTTGAATGCACGGGCTATGCGCGTGCGGCCTTCGCAGTCGGCGTAAAGTATGCGGGCCTGCGAACCGACCACCAGATGGTTCTCCTCAGCGCGGCGGATCCAGTGGAGATTGTCAGCCAGCTGGCCGCGGATCTCTGCGGGAGCCGAGGCAAGCATATCCTCAAGCACTGCGGCTGCCAGACGGTCGGTGACAGCCAGATCCTCCGGCCGGCCTGAAGAGCATACCCAGCGGAAGGGGCCGAAACCGTAGTCGAAAAACAGCGGGCCCATAATATCCTGAACATATGATGGATAGCGGAAGCTTTCGCCATCGGCGGCCATTACGTCGGCTCCGGCGCGCGAAGCCTCCAGCAGGAAGGCGTTGCCATAATCGAAGAAATACATTCCGCGGGCTGCAAGGCGGTTGATGGCATCTACCTGACGGCGCAGGGACGCCTGCACAGCCTGGCGGAAGCGCTCCGGCTCTTCAGCCATCATGCGCTGCGACTCTCCGATGGTGAGTCCGGCGGGATAGTAGCCACCGGCCCATGGGTTATGGAGCGAAGTCTGGTCAGAGCCGAGATTCACGTCGATCTGCTCGTCGGCCAGACGCTCCCAGAGATCGACCACATTCCCCTGATAGGCCAGCGAGACCGTCTCCTTGGCCTCAGTAGCCTTGCGGATGCGGTCTATGAGCGTGTCGAGACTGTTGTAGACCTCGTCGACCCATCCCTGGGCGTAGCGCTTTTCCACAGCCTTCGGGTTGATTTCGGCCGTGACGCTCACCACTCCGGCTATGTTGCCGGCCTTGGGCTGAGCGCCCGACATGCCGCCGAGACCGGCGGTCACGAAGAGCATGCCGCCGAAGTCGTCGCTGCCGCGCTGACGGCGGGCGGCGTTGAGCACGGTGATGGTGGTGCCGTGGACGATACCCTGCGGGCCTATATACATATATGAGCCGGCGGTCATCTGACCGTACTGGCTGACGCCCATGGCGTTGAGGCGCTCCCAGTCGTCGGGCTTGGAATAGTTGGGGATAACCATGCCGTTGGTGACCACCACACGCGGAGCCGAGGGATGACTCGGGAACAGGCCGAGCGGATGGCCAGAATACATCACCAGAGTCTGCTCATCGGTCATCTCAGAGAGATACTGCATGGTCAGGCGATACTGCGCCCAGTTCTGAAACACTGCGCCGTTGCCGCCATAAGTAATCAGTTCGTGGGGATGCTGAGCCACCCTCGGGTCGAGATTGTTCTGAATCATCATCATTATGGCAGCAGCCTTGCGCGACCGGGCGGGATATGCGTCAATCGGGCGGGCATACATCTCATAGTCGGGACGCAGGCGGTACATATAGATGCGGCCGTAGGTGCGCAGCTCGTCGGCAAACTCGGGCGCCAGCTCGGCGTGCATCTGCGCGGGAAAATAACGCAGGGCGTTGCGCAGGGCGAGCCGTTTCTCGGCATCAGTGAGAATATCTTTACGTCGCGGAGCGTGGTTCACCTCCGTATCATAGGGTCTTTTAGGCGGGAGCACCGAGGGGATACCTTCGGCCACAGCCTGGTGAAAATCTTTTGTCATTCAGACAATTATGAACAAGTTAGTATTCTACTGGCAATCCCTGTGGGGGTGCCTTTGTTTCTTTAAATCATCAGAGATGGGCATCGACAGCCGCGAGGACTTCGGTCTCGGCGCGGCAGGCTTCAGCGGCGATAGCGGCGGCTTCATCGAGGAGCGACTGAGCCAGAGAGCGGTCGTGGAGCGACGCGGCATTGATGCGCACATTGAGCCATGCGCCCATCACAGCCGAGCGCGCAGCCAGAGCGCCCACACCGGCATCAGAGGACGAGGCCGGATTGCCCGTGCGGGCCATTGAGAGCAGCAGGGGCATCACAGCCGCGGCGGCCTTCATGGTGCGCAGAGGCACTTCTGTGGCATAGCGTGTGGCGTCCTGGATAGCCTCCGTGCGAGCGGCCTTCTCTTCAGGCGTGGCCTTGGGGAGATGGAAGGCATCCATAATCCTGTTGAATGCGGCGGTATCCTCGTCCACAAGCGCCAGCAGACGGCTCAGGTGGGCCTGCCCCTGGTCGGCCTGATCGGAGAATTCCTCCCAGCGGGCATCCCAGCCCGGTTTGTGAGCCGAGAGGTTTGCCACCATCGTGCCCAGGGCGGCAGCGAGTGCGCCCATATAGGCCGACACCGAACCGCCTCCGGGAGCCGGCGACTCGCTGGCTGTCTCCAGGGCGAACTGGCGGCAGGTAAGATCGACGAGTTTTTTGGCGTCGGAGGCCGGAGCCACCAGCTGCTCTATCACCTTTTCTGCAGGCACGAACTCACGCAGCTCCGACAAGCCCATGGAGGCTATGGCGATGCGTATCAGTTCGTCGTCGCCGACGCCCGTGGAGCGCTGCTGCTTGCGCAGGAAATAGCGTCCGGCATCCAGCATGGCGCTCTGAGGCACAAGACCCACGATCTCAGTGCCGGTGACGCGTACGCCGCGGGCCTGTGCGGCGCGGCATACCTCGTCGAAGGCCACATGGAGCGGTGTGGCGGCTATGTCGGTGATGTTCATGCTCACCTGAGCAATGCCGTATTCGTCTATGTACCAGCCTATGGCCTTCGTACCGGGAAGGGTGCCGGGTATCATCACTGTCTTGCCGTCGGCATCCTTGACCACCGGGTCGGTCACCAGCGGGCCCTGACGTTTGGGACGGCCTTTCTCGCGCACGTCGAAGGCGATGGCGTTAGCGCGGCGCGTAGAGGTGGTGTTGAGGTTGAAGTTCACGGCTATAAGAAAATTGCGGGCACCGACCACTGTGGCGCCGCTGCGGGCCATGCGCTCATCCATCGGACGGGCACCGAAATCGGGAGCTTCCGCCGGGTCAAGCACCCTTTCGGCCAGGGCTTCGTATTCACCCTTGCGGCATACGGCCAGATTCTTGCGCTCCGGACGGCGGGCGGCGGCCTCGTAGCAGTAGGTGGGGATCTCCAGCTCGTCGGCAATGCGGCGCGCCAGAGCTTCGGCCATGGCTGCGCACTCTTCGAGGGTGACACCCTTTACGGGGATGAGCGGGAGCACGTCGGTGGCTCCTATGCGCGGGTGAGCGCCGGAATGATGGCGCATGTCGATGAGCTCGGCTGCGGCCTTAACGCCGGCAAAAGCGGCCTCCGCTACATCGTCGGGAGCACCCACAAAGGTGACTACGGTGCGGTTGGTGGCCTCGCCGGGATCAACGTCGAGCACCTTGACTTTGCCGCCGCGACTTATGGCGGCGACTATGGCATCAATTTTGGATTTATCGCGCCCTTCGCTGAAATTGGGCACACATTCTATAAGTTTTTCCGACATCGGATTCAAGGGTTTTGGTTTTACTCACAAATATAAGGCTTTTTTTGTGAAGACAAGCGATTTTCGCATGAAAGAGGTCTCGATTTTCGCACAAATCAATGCAATGGGGTCACAGCCGCAGAAAAGGCCGCAGAAAAGGTGAAAATTTCGGTGGAAATTAGTAAAAAATAGCTAAATTTGCAGTTTTAGAGGGGATGGGTACGCCCGCTCGGGGCAACGCTTCGCCTGAATAAGGCAGCATCGCCTGCTCGGGGCAAAACAGGTAATAATAATTTGGGGGTCGCCTCCAGCGGCGGCCATACTTAAAAACATAACAGCAATGTACAGAACCAACACATGCGGTCAGCTTCGTCTGGCCGATGCCGGAAAAGAGGTAACGCTCTCAGGATGGGTACAGCACGTGCGCAAGATGGGAGGCATGACCTTCCTTGACCTTCGCGACCGCTACGGAATCACCCAGATCGTATTCAACAACGACACCGACGCCGCGCTCTGCGAGGCTGCCAACCATCTTAGCCGCGAATATGTGGTACAGATCACCGGTAAAGTGGCTGAGCGATCGAGCAAGAATCCCGCTCTCCCAACAGGTGACATCGAGATTATAGCTTCTTCGCTTAAGGTGCTCAACCCCTCGGAAGTGCCCCCCTTCACCATCGAAGACGAGACCGACGGCGGCGACGACATCCGCATGAAATACCGCTATCTCGACCTGCGCCGCCCCATCGTGCGCCGCAACCTTGAGCTGCGCCACCGCATGACCATGGAAGTGCGCCGCTATCTGGATTCCAAGGGCTTCCTCGAAATCGAGACCCCGATGCTGGTAGGCTCCACTCCCGAAGGCGCCCGCGACTTCGTGGTGCCCTCGCGCATGAATCCCGGATGCTTCTACGCCCTGCCCCAGTCGCCCCAGACTCTCAAGCAGCTGCTTATGGTGTCGGGCATGGACCGCTATTTCCAGATTGTGAAATGCTTCCGCGACGAAGACCTCCGCGCCGACCGTCAGCCGGAGTTCACTCAGATCGACTGCGAGATGAGCTTCGTGGAGCAGAACGATATCATCGAGCTTTTCGAAGGTATGGCCAAGCATCTGTTCAAGGAGCTGCGCGGAGTGGAGCTCACTGAGCCTTTCCAGCGCATGCCCTGGGCCGACGCCATGAAATATTACGGCTCTGACAAGCCCGACCTGCGCTTTGGCATGAAATTTGTCGAACTGATGGACATCCTCAAAGGCCACGGCTTCAGCGTATTCGACAATGCAGCCTACATCGGCGGTATCTGCGCCAAAGGTGCAGCCCACTATACGCGCAAGCAGCTCGACCAGCTGACCGAATTTGTGAGACGTCCGCAGATCGGCGCCAAGGGGATGGTCTACGCCCGCGTGGAAGCCGACGGCAACGTGAAATCGTCGGTCGACAAATTCTTCGACCAGGCTACCCTGCAGCAGATGAAGGAGGCCTTCGGAGCCGAGCCAAGCGACCTGATTCTGATCCTCAGCGGCGACGACGCAATGAAGACGCGCAAGCAACTGTGCGAGCTGCGTCTGGAGATGGGCTCGCAGCTCGGACTCAGAGACAAAAACAAGTTCGCCTGCCTGTGGGTAGTCGACTTCCCGATGTTTGAATGGAGCGACGAGGAGCAACGCCTGATGGCCATGCACCACCCCTTCACCCATCCCAAAGACGAGGATATCCCCCTGCTCGACACAAAGCCCGAAGAGGTGCGCGCCGACGCCTACGACATGGTGGTCAACGGCGTGGAAGTGGGCGGCGGTTCCATCCGTATCCACGACTCCAAGCTGCAGGCCAAGATGTTCGAGATCCTCGGTTTCACCCCCGAGAAGGCTCAGGAGCAGTTCGGCTTCCTGATGAACGCCTTCAAGTTCGGAGCGCCCCCTCACGGAGGTCTCGCCTACGGGCTCGATCGCTGGGTATCGCTCTTCGCCGGCCTCGACAGCATCCGCGACTGCATAGCCTTCCCGAAGAACAATTCAGGCCGCGACGTGATGCTCGATGCTCCGGCTCCGCTCGACGACAAGCAGCTCGACGAGCTCTCGCTCGAGGTGGTGCTCCCCGAAAAGGATAAATAAATGACTGCCAACGATATTATCTCTGCGATAGAGGCTTATGCGCCCCCGTATCTGCAGGAAAGCTACGACAACACCGGGCTGCAGGTGGGCGACCCCGAAGGCCCGGTAGGCGGAGTGCTCGTCTGCATGGACGTCACCGAGGCCATCCTCGACGAGGCCCTCGAGCGCGGCTGCAACATGGTGGTGAGCCACCATCCGCTGCTGTTCCACGGCGTCAAGTGCGTGGCCGGGCGCAACCGCCCCGAGCGCGTGTTGGCCAAGGCATGCGCCATGGGGATTACAGTCTACTCCACCCACACGGCCATGGACTCCGCCCCCGGCGGCGTGTCGTGGCGCATGGCGCGGATGATGGGGCTGGAAGATGTGCACACTCTGGTGCCCCAGCCCGCCCATCCCGGCGCCGGACTCGGAGTGGTTGGGAATCTACCCGACGGAGAGGCGCTGACGCCCGAGGAGTTCGCCAGGCGCGTGAAAGCCGTGTTCGGCACCCCGACGCTGCGCCTGTCGCACTGGCCCGAAGGGCTAAGGATTTCACGCGTGGCCCTCTGCGGAGGGTCGGCGGCGGAATTCCTCCCCGAAGCCATAGCCGCCGGAGCCCAGGCTTACGTCACAGCCGACGCCAAACTCAACCAGTTTCTCGACCATGTCCACCGCATTTTGCTGGTGGATGCAGGCCATTTCGAGACCGAAGTTTGTACAAAAGAGATAATTTGCGAAATTTTGTCAGAAAAATTTCCTAACTTTGCAGTCTGTAAATCAGAAAAAGAAACAAATCCCATAATTTATCTGTAAGCGCAATGGCCACCGATAAACAGAAACCCGAAAACCTCTCGGTAGAGGACCGGCTGAAATCGCTCTACGAGCTCCAGACCATCCTCAGCGAAATCGACCGCATCAAAGCTATCCGCGGCGAGCTCCCTCTGGAAGTGAAAGACCTCGAAGACAACCTCGCCGGCCTCCAGACCCGCATCGAAAACTACACCGCCGAGGTCGAAGACCTCAAGGTGAAACTCGCCCGCGAGAAAGAGAAAATCAAAGACTCCAACAATAAGATAGCCACCTACAAAGAGCAGCTCGACAACGTGCGCAACAACCGCGAATTCGACCTGCTTACCAAGGAAGTGGAATTCCAGACCCTCGAGGTAGAGCTCGGCGAAAAGCACATCAACGAGTTCCAGCGCCTGATCGAGAACAAGACCGCCGACATCGCCCTGACCAAAGAAAAAGTGCAGGACTCCGAACATGTGCTCGCCGAAAAGCGTGCCGAACTCGAAGAGATCGTGTCGGAAACCCGCCAGAAAGAAGAAGCGCTCCGCGCACAGGCCAAAGAGATCGAACCTCAGATCGACGCCTATACGCTCAACGCCTTCAAGCGCATCCGCAAGAACGCCCGCAACGGTCTTGGCGTAGTCTACATCCAGCGTAACGCCTGCGGCGGCTGCTTCAACCGCATCCCGCCCCAAAAGCAGCTGGAAATCAAGATGCACAAGAAGATCATCGTGTGTGAATACTGCGGCCGCATCCTCATCGACCCCGAAATCGCCGGCGTCCACGAGGAGACCCCCGCAAAGTAATCCTCTGCTGATATTTCCATCACATATAGAAGATGCACCCGGGCTTACGGTGATAGCCCCGGTGCATCTTCTTTTTTCCTTGACACCACCGTGGCCGCTTGTTGATTTGCCATGCCGAAGGCCTGCAAAGCAACATTTTTCTACAAAAGAAGCCTAAAAATTAACGAAAGTTTAAAAAGTTGCTCAAAAGTAGCCATAAGAGTGCAGATTTTTCCGATGATATGGCTGATTATTGCCAAAAAATGATTAATTTTGTAGCGATTTTTTGGTGGCGGATACCCACTCTCTTGATCCGGTCGCCGTGACGTCAACCGTGCCATCACCTGCCACCATCCATTGTTGACCCAACTTACAAATACCTATTGAAGTAAGTATGAAGCTATTACAAGCAAAGCTCGCGCAATACACAGCTCCTCAGGAAGCCAAAGCTGCAGGCGTTTATCCCTACTTCCGCGCCATCGAATCAGAGCAGGAGCCCGAAGTAATCATCAACGGTAAAAAAGTGCTCATGTTCGGATCCAACTGCTATTCAGGCCTGGTTGCTGACCCGCGCATCAAAGAAGCCGCTATCGAAGCCACGAAGAAATACGGCACCGGTTGCGCCGGTTCCCCCTTCCTCAACGGTACGCTCGACATCCACAAAGAGCTTGAGCAGGCCATCGCCAAATATATCGGCAAGGAAGACGTGATGATCTATTCCACCGGTTTCGAAGTGAACCTCGGCGTAGTATCCTGCCTGACAGGCCGTGAAGACTATATCCTCTGGGATGAGCAAGACCACGCCTCAATCATCGAAGGTCGCCGCCTGAGCTTCTCCACATGCCTCAAATACAAGCACAACGACATGGAGTCGCTGGAGAAGCAGCTGCAGAAATGCGCCCCCGACAAGGTGAAGCTCATCGTCACCGACGGCGTATTCTCGATGGAAGGCGACGTAGCCAACCTCCCCGAGATCGTGCGTCTGGCCAAGAAATACAACGCTTCCGTAATGGTCGACGAAGCTCACGGCATCGGAGTATTCGGCAAAGGCGGCCGCGGCACCTGCGACCACTTCGGAGTGACCAAAGACGTTGACCTCGTGATGGGTACGTTCTCCAAATCGTTCGCTTCGCTGGGCGGCTTCATCGCCACTGACAAAGAGATTACCAACTATCTGCGCCACCACTCACGTTCCTATATCTTCACAGCCTCCATCACTCCGGCATCTACCGCCGCAGCGCTCAAAGCTCTGGAAATCATGCAGGCTGAGCCCGAGCGTCAGGAGCACCTCTGGGAGATTACCAACTTCGCCCTCGAAGGCTTCCGCAATATGGGTTGCGAGATCGGCAATACGTCCACACCTATCATCCCGCTGTTCATCCGCGACGACTTCAAGACATACCATGTGGTACGCGACCTCTTCGATGCAGGCCTGTTCGTCAACCCGGTAGTATCGCCGGCAGTAGCACCGCAGGATACCCTCATCCGCTTCAGCCTGATGGCCACCCACACCAAAGAGCAGGTAGAATACGCCCTTGAAACCATCCAGAAAGTATTCCGCAAATACCAGCTCATCCCCTGATCCGACACTGCGACGGAGGGGGCGACAGACAACCACTCCCCCACACATCATACCCCATCACAGAGCGCATCCCCACCGGGTGCGCTCTAATTTTATCGTATATTCATTATCATTCCGGCTTCCCCTGCTTCCCATATTCGCCTCCTGCTTCCCATGCTTCCCCATCCATGGAAAGCGGGAAGCGCTCCAGCCTATCCTCCGCTTTCTTCACTGTGATAAAAGACGCAGGCTTTTATCCCCTGCCAGTGGGTCCGCCCTTACGCAGGGAAGCGGCGGGAATAAAGCCGCAGGCTTTTATCACGGCAAAGGAAGAGGGAAGCGGTTAGGGCTTGGCGAAGCGGAGGGTGGAGTTGTGGAGCGGGAAGCGCAGGGTGAGGATCGAGGGGGAGGTGAAGTCGGCGAAGAGATCAGGCCCCATCGAGAGCTTTTGAGCGTCGAACCATACGAGGTTGTAATGGTTCTCGAACGGTGTGGAATAGAGATACCCCTTGACCATGCCGGGCATCCAGTGCGACCCATAGACCTTGGCGCCACCCAGATAGATGATTTCATAGGCTATCGTTCCGGTGGCCGGGGCGCCGGGGATAACCTTCAGGCCATGTGCCGGAACTGCGGCAACGGCCAATGATGATGAATCAGAGGGGCTTTTGCGAGGCACCACGGCGAGCGAATAGGTGCCTCCGGATTTGGCCAGTGAAGTGTCAAGGTCGCGGTCGAGCGCTTCCCAGCGGCCTGCAACTCCGGCTGGTGCCGCAGCCAGATACTGCTCAATCTCAGGCAGAGTCCAGACCGTGGCGGGCAGAAGGTCGAGTTCCGATGCCGAGGAAGCGGTAAAGCAGTCGATTTTCAGGTCGGCACCGGCTGTAAGCATCACGTCTTTAAACCGATAGCACGATGCGGGCGCTTGCTCCGCCCCACCGGCTCCGGGCAGTTCCACCGAGCACACATTATATAAATAGTCCTCGCCCATGGCAACCTCCATCCGACCGGAGGCGTAAGATACGGAGAGCGTATTGTGGCCTTTCTGGAGCGCGACACCTTTGGTTACCTTCTGCGTGTCAACGACCTGCCACACAGCTCCAGGATGGCAGACTGCCACGGCTATCTCGATATAACGCTTTCCCTCGGCCTCAAACTCCCAGGTATTGCCGATAAAGCACTCCAGCCTAACGTCAGTAGCCGCAGAATCCGCATCATAGGCCGCAGCATCCGCCGCGCTCCACAGCATGGTCCAGATCAACCGGCGCTTTTCGGGCACATTGGCCACTCGCGGAAGGGCCGTGGCCAGTTCTACGCGGTATTCATCAGCATCGGCCACGAAATCGCGTATCAGGCTCTCCCCTTTCCTGAGTTTTTCAGTCTTTGGCACATCAGCCTCTGCCCCATCGCCGGCCTTGGCTTCCGTTAAGGCTAAAGCAAAGCAAGCCATAAGAGTCAGCAGGGTGAGTAAGAGATGTGAACGACTGATTTTCATACGTTTGAAACTTTAAGAGATACACCTCAAGAACGGTTATTCATCCGCACAGACATCCAGCAGGCGTCCCACCTCGCCGGTAAAATCCTCCGTCGGCATATCATAACGCAACCAGTGGATAGTCCATCCGCGACGCTCCATACCCCGGAACCACGTCATCTGCCTCTTGGCAAACTGATGGATAGCCGTCTCAAGACCTGCAAACATCTCCTGATAAGTGATTTCGCCGATGGCGTATTGAGTAACCCACTTATATTCAAGGCCATAATAGATTAAATCGTCAGCCTTGATGCCCTGATCAAGCAGCGACCGCACCTCGTCGACCATCCCCTGATCAAGGCGCGCCTGCAGGCGTTCGCTGATGCGTCGGCGGCGGTCATCGCGCGGAATATCCACGCCCACCACTACGGCACGGCGCGGACGTAAGGGAGTGGTAAGTTGTTGAGCCTCAGGATGCGCCTCGTAGTATGTCTGAATCTCTATGGCACGGATGGCGCGCTGGGCGGTATCCACGTCGGTAGTGTTGTGCAGGGCCTTCATCGAGGCAAGGATGGCTGTCAGCTCCTCAAGAGATTTTCCCGACAGAGATTTGCGAAGCTGCGGATTTTCAGGCACTTGCGGCAGACTGACTCCATTGAGAAACGCTTCGACATACATCCCCGTGCCTCCGCATACCACCGGCAACGCTTCCCGGCTGCGGATCCCCTCCAAAGCCCCGGCTGCGTCGCGGAGGTAGCCGAAAAGGTTGTATTTCACCCCGGCGGGCTCTATATCCACCAGATGGTAGGGCACCTCGCCGTATTCCTCAAGGTCTTTACCCGTGCCGATGGTCATACCACGGTACACCTGACGCGAGTCGCCGCTGATAATCTCGCCGCCGAAGCGACGCGCCACATCGACTGCTCGGCGCGTCTTGCCCGAAGCCGTGGGTCCTACTATGGCTACAATCGGGCGCTCAGTCATGACGGTCGAAGTTCTGCGGGTCAACTCTCGGGTCAGGCTCGGGCGATTTGGCATCGCGGCAGAGAGTGCGGATATTCAGCAGGCCCCAGAGCGGATACCACCATTTGTCCTGATTGTAGCGCGCCACACGCAGCCAGCGCGGGTCGTTGTAGTTCACATCCCACAGATGCAAGTCGCGCAGGCGGAATGTGGGCCGGTAATGCTTTATCGGGTAGATGCAACGGCCGGTGATGTCGTAGGTCTTCCATGCCATTACCACTGTGTAGATGCGCTCTATCTCGCTAAGGAGCTCACGCGTCAGGAGGTCCTGACGGGCCATCTGGAGGATATTCCCCCATGTGAACCATTCGCCCGTGATATCGGTGTCGGCAAGCTCCAGATCCTCCGGCACGAAGATGAAGTAGTGGAAGATGTTCTGAAACGTCACCGTGTCAGCGCTCTCGTAGACCGGCTTCGACTCGAAGTCGCGGATGCCCGAGATGCGCCGGAACGTCATGTCGGCCTCGCCAGGGGTCTCCTGAGCATGATACGGGGCCACGTCGATGGCCGGAGTGTCGAACTTCTTCATCACGGCGTCGTTGAGATACCTTGCCCCGACTCCTCTGAAATTCAGCAGCATACGGTCGCCCTGAATGATGAGATACCGCAACGTAGTGGTGCCGGGACGTCTTACGTAGTTCCCCTCGTCCTGATTGCAGTAATAGTTCCAGAGCGCATAGCAGCGGAATCCGAGATAGACGAGCGACAGCACATAGGTAGAAGCCGGGAGCCACACGAAGAAGAACATATCCTCGCGTGTGAACGTGACGTTGGTGTAGCTGTTGAGATAGTAGGTCCAGTCGACTACGGCCAGCACCAGTGTCAGGCCGCAGAGCAGACGCGTCTGAAAGCGCCATTCGCGGCGGTAAAGGCCGCCGATGAAGCCCTGCTCAATCACATTGCCGAAGGTGGCTTTACAGGTCTGACACACATACGGTTCGCGACGGTTCAGCAGGAAGCTCAGCGAGACTCCCACCGCCACCGGTGCATTGACAAGGATAATCAGCAGAGGGGTATCGCTGTTGAAGGCCTCACCCGTCAGCTCTGTGATATCCCAGAGGCTGACGGCAAGCGACACAGCCAGCGTGACCACTACCGCCACGAAGATTACGGCCGTCACCTGCTGGTTCAGGCGGCAGCACACAGGCATTTTCCCCTTTCGCTGCGTGCCGCGGATTTTCAGAAGGATGGCCACGCCGATCAGAGCCATAGCGATAAAAATGATATGCGGCACCAGCGGCGAGGCTATCGTCAGCCCCGTCAGCACTCCGAAACCGATGGCCCAGTTGGACCACAGCCCCCGGATGGCCTTCGTCATCCCCTGTCGGCGTTCGTTCTGTCGAAACATAGGCGGAAACTATCAGAGATTATCGGCGAAAAAGCGCATCATGCGGCTGTAAACTACCGCACGGGCGTCGCAATCGCGTATGGAATGGTTCATGGCCGGGAACAGCATCATGTCGGCGTAGCGGTGGTGCTTCTGCAGCTCGCCGACGAAGTCGATGGTGTTGGCCGGATGCACATTGTCGTCGAGCGTACCGGCCATGATCAGAAGCGGACATTCGAGCGAGGAAGCGCGGCTGAGGGGAGCGCTCTCGTTATACCCTTCCTCGTTTTCGCCGGGAGTAAGCATATAGCGCTCGGCATAGATGGTGTCGTACAGGCGCCAGGAGGTCACCGGAGCTATCGCCACAGCGGCTGCAAACGGGCTGTCACCGGCTGTGGCGGCCATGAGGGTTTCGTAACCTCCATAGCTCCAGCCACATATGCCTATGCGGGCAGGGTCGGCCCACGGCTGCTGGGCTATCCAGCGGGCGGCAGCTATCTGGTCGGCTGTCTCATGGCGTCCCAACTGCTTGTAAACCACGTTCTTAAACTCGGCTCCACGGCCAGCGGTGCCGTGAGGATCCACGCACACCACCACGAAACCCTCATCGGCGGCATAGCGCTCCCAGTCCATCCCCCAGCGGTTGACCACCTCCTGGGAGCCCGGACCGGAGTACTGCCACATGATGACGGGATACTGCTTCATGGCGCTCATGTTGGCCGGACGGATGATATAGGCGTTGAGCACGGTGTTGCCGCAGGGAATGGTGATAAACTCCTTCTTAGCGGCGGCGGCATAGCGCGAGGCATAGGCGGCGTTGTCCTCCAGAGTCCGCAGCGTCTTCCCCTTGGCGTTCACCAGGGTGTAGACGTTGGGCGTCTGCGCGTCGCTGTGATCAAGCAGGGCATACTGCATCCCGGGGGTGAACTTGGCTGAGTTCCAGCCCGTTGACGCGCCGAGCGCTTCAATCTTCTTTCCCTGACGGTCAATGCTGCAGACTACACGGTCGAGAGCGGCGGCGGGGTTCGTAGAGGTGTCGCCTGCGGGTTCGCTCTGATAGTAGATGTTGCCGCGGAGGTCTTCGCCATAGTAGGCCGTAACATCGTAATTGCCCGTGGTCACCTGGCGAACCATCTGACCCTCGTAGGTATATTTATAAAGGTGGCTCCAGCCCGAACGCTCCGAAAGCAGCATGAAGCCATCGGGAGTGAAGGAAAGGTTCTCATACACAACGGGATCCAGCCATGCCTTAGACTGCTCGACAAGCACCGACTTCACCACTGTAGTTTTAGGATTTACGCGGTAGAGCTCCATACGGTTCTGAGCGCGATTGAGCGTCACAACCATCAGCTGGGCGTCGGTGGCGCCGTATTCGATGCGCGGGATATACTCGATGGCCGGGTCGGAGAATTTCACCTCCTTGGTTTTGCGCGTCTCCACATCGTAGCTGTGGACCGTCACCTTCGAGTTCGGTTCGCCGGCCACGGGATATTTGTAGCTGAACGTGCCGGGATAGAGCGCGTAGGCATCGTTGGGATGGCACCATCCCTTGTAGAGCGTCATATCGTAGGTAGGCACAGCCGATTCGTCGTAACGCAGGAAGCATAGCATGGAATTGTCGGGCGCCCACGTCATCGACGAAGCCGTGGAGAATTCCTCCTCATACACCCAGTCGGGCACGCCGTTGATTACGGCGTTGATCTGGCCATCGGTGGTCACCTGCACCTCCGAGTCGTAATCTATCTTCTTGATATAGATGTTGTTATCTACCACAAACGCCACCATGCGGCCATCGGGCGAGAAAAGCGGGGCCCGCTGCATGGCGAACTGCTTCGAGAGCGGACGCAGGATATTGCGCTTAATCTCAAACACATAGTAAGGCGCCTTGAACGAGCGGCGGTAGATGGCCTCCCCCTCGGTCTGTATGAGCAGCTTGGTGCCGTCGGGGCTCAGAGTAAAGTCTTCCACGGCTGAGATGCTCGATTCGCGCGTGTGGGAGGCATCGAAAACGGTCTCCAGCTCCTTGCCGGTGGCCGTATCGTGGCGCACAATCTTCTTGCCGCCGTCGGCGAGGGTCAGATAAGTGGCACCCGTGGCCTCGAACAACATACGGGCCGGACGTTTCACACCGTTTTCAGGATATACATATTCGGCGATAGCGCTGACATCAAGCCGGGCGCTGCGCTGTGCGGCTTCGGCATCGGAAGCCGTGGGGAGGATTAATGCAAAAGCCGCAGCGACCGTGGCCACTGCGTTGCTATTATAAGGTTTCATATATCGTAATTGTCGTTTCAAACAGTTGATACATTAAAGGTTATCATTCTATTGTCGCCGGGGCTCAGGCTTCTTGCCCGGGGGTAGCCGGCATGGTCAGAACAGAAGCATCTGCCCCGGAGCGTCGGGCTGAGTCTTCTTGCTGGGAGCCTTGTAGCCGAAATCGGCGTCATCCTCAGGCTCAGCTTTCTTCTTCGGGTCGGGAGGAGCAGCCACGAGCCAGTCGGTATCCTCAATCGATTCGTCGATGGCCGAAATCCTGAGGGTTTGCCCGGGGGCGGATTTGCCGGCAGGTTTACCCGGATCGGCTGCCGGCCTGTTCGTATTATGCGTCTGATTTTCAGAGTTGTGGCTCTGATTATCCGCAATGTTTTCCGCTTTCCGCTTTCCTGCGTGGGCTGACCCAAGGGCAGGGGATAAAAGACTGCGTCTTTTATCACTGTAAGAAAGAGGAGGATCGGCCGGGGCGTTTTCCGCTTTCCGCTTTCCTGCGTGGGCGGGAGCGGGAGCGGGAGTGGAGAAATCGGAGCTGTCGCTGAGGAGCTCGGCGTTAATGCCAGCCTTCTCGTCGGCCTCTTTCGCTGCGTCCACGCCTTTGAGCGAGCGCAGCCGGTTAATCTCGGCCTGCAGAGCTGAGCGAGCCTGAGCATGCTCGTAGAGGTTTGATTCTATGGTCTTGCGCAGCGAATCGTTCGACTGCTTAAGATGGTGAATCTCCCCGTCGCGATGGGTGAGCTTCTGGTTCAGTTCGAAATTCTCACTCTCCAGCGAGGCCACGCGATCGGTCTGCCGTGCGAGGTCCTCCGCTTGCCTGGTGAGGTCTTCCTTCTGCCTGGCGAGGTCCTCCTTCTGCTTGCGGAGCACGGCCTCATTGCTTTTGCGGGCTTCCTCAAGGCGGACAAGCTGGGTATTCATCTCATCCACAATCGAGAGGTCGTCAAGGGCTTTCTCCAGCTGAAGCTTGGTCTTTTCGTTTTCGTCGGTGAGCTTGGCGTGCTCGTCGGTGAGGCGGGCATGCTTATCCTGGAGCTCAGCAAGCTCATTCATAGCTGTTTCCAGCTCATTTTTAAAGACTTCGAGCTCATTTCTGGCGGCTTCCAGCTCCTCTTTGGCGGTGCCGAGCTGATTGTTGAGGCCGCTGACTATGGCATTGCCGACATCGTCGTGCACCTTCGACTGGTCGAGGGCCTTCTTCAAGGCCTCAATCTCTGCAAGGCTCTCAGTATTAGCAGCTTTCACGCGATTGAGTTCCTCCGCAGAGGCGTCATGGGCAGCTGAGGCATCCTGAACCTGCTTCGTGAGGTCTTCCACCTCCTTTTGGCGGCTGTCTGCCATAGCGTTAGCCTCCGCAAGCTGTTTCCGGAGGGCTTCGGCGTCGGCGCCTGCCTGATCAAGCTTGGCCTGCAGCCCGGCGACATGCTCCTCCATGGCCTGACGCATCCGGTCGGAGTCGGAATCCGGCTCAACGCCGAGCACTGTACTGACTCTCAGCTTGTTAGCCATACTCTTATTCTCCAGAGTGAGCTGCTCCATCTCCGATTCAGCCTTAACAAGCTGAGCCTCAAGGTCGCGGATCCGTTCGCTCAGGGCGCGTTTCTGACGCTCTACGCTGAGATTCAGCTTCTTGATTTCGGAGGTTTCCTCCTCATCCTTAAGCGATTTAGCCTTCAGCGACTCCATCTGCAGCTGCATGTTGCGGCGCTCATTCTCCCAGCGGTCGTTGCAGCGGCGGCGGGCGTCAATCTCTATCTGCTCCAGGTAGCTCTTCACCGACGCATCGAGCGAGCGGTAGATATACTCTGCCTGCGCCTCGCGGTCGACGGTTTCGGCCACAAACGGCGGGAGCGACTCATTGAAGATTTTCACCACCCCGTCGAACAGACGGGTAGGCACAGCCGACGAAGGCGCCTCCACCCAGGCATCGTCCGGGCGGTCGGCGGCTTCAGCTTCGGGAGCCTGACTCTCGGCCTGCGCGGCGGATTCCTGTTTAGGAGTCTGGTTATTGCGCTGATTCAGAGGGATAACGGTAGCATCAATCCCCTCGAGTTCTTCCTCCTCGAGTTCGTTATCGCTAAAACCGAGCGCTCTTTTAAATGAGTGAAAAAAGGACATGGCGTAGACTAAATCGCAAGAATCAAAAGGCTGCCGCACACATGTGCGGTAGATTCTACAAATTTAGCAAAAAATCCGGTTTAAACCCGTTCTCGCGGCAGAAAATCCCAAAATAATGTGAATATATTCAGAAT
>CAMEGQ010000043.1 GCA_945916235.1 uncultured Porphyromonadaceae bacterium
GTGAACCGAATTTATTTAATTTTTAACCCTGTCCATTTTTTTAGTGGACAGTAGTGACCAAATATATCAAAATTAGGGATTTTTCACATTAAGATGCTTGGGGATTGCTCATGTCGCGGCTTAAATTTACCTTATGATAACATCGAAGATAAAACTGACTTTGACTGACGGCAATGTTGTTGATGCGCAGGCTCCGCTGATTATTTCGGCAAGCCGGGCTACAGATATTCCGCCAGACAAAATTTCATCCGCCATCAGCAAAACCCTGAGAATGACGCAATAATATGATAATCAACGTAGGCCTTCATTTCTCTCCATTTCAACGATTCGGAGATATTTTTACGATGGGGATATTTTGAAGAGAAATAACGGGATGAGAAAGATGGGAAGAAGTGGCGGGGGTTAGAGCTGGCGGAGGCGGCCGGTCCAGCCGCCGTTGCGCGACAGGTGGAGGGTGAGGGTGTCGGAGGCGGTAAGTGAAGCGGTCTTATGGCGGAAGTCCATGGCCTGGCGGGGAGCGTTGATGCCGTCTTCGAACCATTCAGCTTCGTATTCCGCTTCCGGGGAGAGGAAGTCGAGCGGGACTGTCACGTCGCGCCATTTGTCGCCGTCGCCGCGCATGGCTGCCAGCCACCATCCGGAGCCTTTGCGCTTGGCTACGACGTAGAGCCGGCCTGGCTCGGCGAGGAGCACACGGGTTTCATCCCATGTCTCGGGTACGTCGGCTATGAAATGGGCGCACTCGGGGTTGCGGTAGTACATCGTGGGGCTGTCGGCCGTCATCTGCAAGCCGCTCTCGAAGGTGGTGAACAGGGCCATCTGGTAAGCGCGGGTGCCGATTGAAGCAGAGTTGGGGCGGTCGCAGCCATAATATTCTGGCTGCATGCTTATCATGGCGCCGGGGGTGTAGTCCATGGGCCCGACGGCGTTGCGCATAAAGGGGAGCCAGAGCGAGTTGTCGGGGCAGGTATGGCCCATCTGCTCCATGCCACGCACGCCTTCGTAGGAGATAACGTTGGGATAGCGCACATCAAGCCCCGAGGGTTTGTGTGCTCCATGGAAATCCACGAGCAGATGATGAGCAGCGGCGGCTTTGGCCACACGCTCCAGATAGCAGTTCATCCATTGGTCGGTGCGGTCCATGAAGTCGATTTTCAGCCCTTTTATGCCCCACTTTTCCAGCGTGGGGAAAAGGTCGAAATGCTTCTCGACGTTCAGCCATGTCATCCACAGAATCAGCCCGACGTTCCGCTGTTTGCCATAGCGGATGAGTTCCATCACATCTACGCGCGGATTGGGCGTGAAGGGGTCCATCGTGGAGTTTGCCCACCCTTCATCGAGCACTATATACTCGATGCCATGCCGGGCGGCGAAGTCGATGAAATATTTGTATGTCTCAAGATTGAATCCCGACTCGAAATCTACATCGTCGCCATAGACCGAAGCTCCGTTCCACCATTCCCAGGCGGCTTTCCCGGGGCGTATCCACGATGTATCTTCAATCTCGCAGGGGTCGCTAAGCTGAGCGGTGAGCGTCTGCGAGGCTATGTCGGCGCCCGAGCCGAAGGCCATGTAGCGCCAGGGGAAGGTGCGTTCGCCCGACGTACGCGCCAGATATGGCGCTTCCTGATCAATGGTCACGCTGCGGTCGCCGTCGTCGCCGAATTTCAGCGGCATACGCGGGAACACCGAGCTGAAGCCGCTGCCGTTGCCTTTGAGATACATCCCTGCATAGTCGCGGAGATTGCTTTCCGACACGAGCATCCATTCGCCGCCAGGAAGTTCGAACAGCGCCGGGGTGAGGCTCATGCGGTCGGCTTCATCCCATTGGGCGAGCGGCTTGTGGGTGTAGGGCTCCTCCTGAGCTGACTTCCAGCCTCCGGGCTGCTGCAGATGGGCTATGGTAGCCTCAGGCAGAGCCACTCTGAAATCTTCAGCCATCACATCTACCGAGTCGGCGATGTGGGTGACAAACCGATAAGCCACAGCATTGTCGAATACCCTGAATTCCACATCGAAATCGCCGAAACTAAGCAAGGCATCCGTATAGCGGTCGCGGATTTCGGCATATTTTACCGGCACCACGGGCTTTATCACGCCATCGTGGGCCCTGGTCTTCGCTTTTTTCAATTTTGACCCGAGCCCGAGGCTTCTGTCGCCAAGACGCATCGCTACAGCGGCTTCAACCTGTTGGCCGGCCGGGGTCGCCACCGTAAAGCGCAGAGAATCAGACGGCACAACCATCACCGTCACCTTCGCTTCGGGCGAACAGATGCGGTACGGCTTCGCAGCGCTGAGCCACATAAAGCTCCCTGCGGCGAGACATAATGCAGCCGCAATGCGCGCGGCATTTCTTCCCATGATAATTCTATTTTTAATCAACTGCTTGATTTTCATCGGCGAACGATTCAGTTTCAAAGGTGCAAATCCCCGCTAACGCCATTGAGAGTAATGGTTCTGCGGTCGGGGCTTATTGCAAAGGTAGGTATAATCTTTTGATTGTCAAAAAATATGGGAGGCTGTGCTGCAATGAAATGTGGCACAGCCTCCCACCCTTTATATAGACACTACTTATTTCGCTAAATATTTGCGGTCTTTACTCACGATGATCCCTTTATAGGATTTGTCGACGGGCATACCGCTGAGATTGTAAAGCGGAGCTGACTCTTCTTCATCATCGCTTTCAACGGTGGTCACTCCCGTGGGAACTTTGCTGAAAAGCTGCCATTTGGCAAACTGGAGGTCGTTGTCACCATTGTTTTCGTTGATGTTGAGACGATAGTGAGTGTAGGCGTTTTCCGTATTAACCGGATACTCCACAGTATTGAGGCGAACCATGAACGACTGGTTGTTGCGGGTGTCGAGTGTATCCCAGTTAGTGCCGTCGTTAGATGCTTCGAGGGTCCACGATTTGGGGTTGCGGCCAATATAGTTGTTGGCGTTAGTAATCGAGTAGCTGCTGAGGACTACGGGAGTCGGCGACGTGTACTGAACCCAGCAGGAGTTATGCCCCGTAACACAGTATTTTGTAGCGATATCGTCGGTGATAAGATTTCCGACAGTTTCGTTATATCCGTCAGCCTGGAAGCCGGGATACTGGCCTGTGATGGTGCCCCCGTTGCTTGTCACGTCGGTAGCGAGCTTCTCGTTGGCGCCGAAGAGCTGGATTTCCGACAGCGTAGCGCCGGCGTTGCCGCTGGCCTTAGCCTTGGACTTATCCGAGCCGTTACCGCTGAAGATAATCCGGAAATATTTGCCGGCAGGTATATTGCGGGCGTTCGTGGTCTGGTTGCCTTCGATGGCTACCTGATACATATTCGTCTCATAAGTCGAGAGGAACACCTGATCCGAACGGCTGTCGAGGTCTTTCCATTCGCTGCCGTCGGCGGATACCTGAAGCTTCCACGACGCAGGAGCTGCGGCCGGATCGGAGCTGCCGGTGGTAAGGGCATATCCCGTTGCGCGGAAATTCTCGGGAAGCTCGAACGAGAGTTCGAGGCCTTCGGCGGGTATGGTGCCGAGCTCGATTTCAGTGTCAGGATTGTTGTCGAACAGAGCGGTGAGATCAAGACGCTGACGGTTTACCACGTAGTCGGTGCGGTCGAAGTCCTCAACACGCTGCCAGAACCCGGCTTCAACCTCAGGAAGCACTACTTTGGGATTGATGGCCGGGGCGATTTGACGGGCCATGAGTATGGTGCCTTCGTTCCAGGGGTGCACATAGTCGTAGGTGAGATAGACTTTGCCTTCGGTGGGACGGTGCAGGTCGACCACGGTGGCGCCGGTCTGACGTGCCACTTCGTTGATCATCGGGATGATGTCGGAAGTGATGGTTTCATCGACGATAGGCATAGTGCTGTTCCACGAAGTGATGGGATAGCAGAGGATCACCTTGACGTCGGGGTTAATGTCCTTGAAAGAGTTGATGTACGCCACATAATCGGTGATAAACTGATCTTTCTTTGTCCAGTTGTCGGGGTTGGAGTCGTTTGTGCCAAATTTAGCTACAAGCACGTCAGGAGTGAATGCCAGAGCCGAGCTATACTTCTGCTGATCCCAGTAGGGGTGCGACGAGCCTTTGATGATCGTTGCTCCGCCTTCTCCGAAGTTCTCCACATAGTATTTATCGCCGAGCAGGCGCTGAAGCACAGAGGGATAGCGGTTTTCTTCTTCAAGGCGTGCATTGGCAGTGATGCTGTTGCCGGTGCATGCCACTTTGATCTTGCGCTCGCCGCCGGTGGTGCCGAAAAGCTGCCATTTGGCGAACTGCATGTTCACTTCGCCCTTGTTGGCGGTGATATTCAGACGGATACGGTCGTAGGCCTTGCCGGGAGCGACATCGAAGCGCAGAGTGTGGTGGTTGGTGAGGAATTCGCAGTTGGTGCGTTCGTCGATGATTTCCCACGTTTCGGATTCGGCATTGTAGCCCTGAAGCGTCCAGCTCTTGGGAGCGCGGTTGGGCAGGTCTTTGGCCGATATGAGCGAGTAGCCGGTGAGGGCGATTTTCTCCATCGAACGATATTCTACCCAGCCGGTGTAATAGCCCGATGCGCAGTATTTCTGATTTATGTCGTCTGTAATAAGGTTTTCGACGATTTCCACAAATCCGCCGTAGTTATATCCGGCATGTTCGCCGGAGATTACGCCTCCGTTGCCGGTCACTTCGGTGACGATTTTTTCAGGGAAACCGAGAAGCTGCCATTCGGCGATATTTACCGACTGTTTCCCCTCGGCCGGAGTCATGGAGAGGCGGTAATATTTGTAAGCCGGCAGAGTGTTGCGGTCGTCGGGCAGGCTGAATTCGTACAGGCGGGTTTCGCTCTTGTGGCTGAAGGTGACGCCGGAGCGGGTATCTACGTCGGTCCACTCAGAGCCGTCGTTCGATCCCTGCAGAGTCCATGCTGCGGGCGCTTCGGCCAAATCAGTGCCTGAAGTGACGGAATAGGCGGTGAGTTTTACGCCCTCTTCGAGCTGAGCGGTCAGATCGGCAGTGCCGCCCTGTACGGCTACAGCCAGAGCCGTAGCAGGATTGTTGTCGGCGATAGCGGCCATGTCGGCATCGCTTCCGGCAGCCGACAGAGATGCGCGGTCGGTCCAGTCGGATACGGTCAGAGTCGAGTACATGTCGGCTGGAATCTCGATATCGGGGTTGATGGCGTTGGCCACAACTTTGGCCATGATAGATGCGCCGGAGGCGTTGGGGTGCACACCGTCGTAGAGCAGCGATTCGTTGCCTGAGAGGGCGTCGTAGAGGTCGATGACTGTAGCGCCTGTAGCATCGGCGACTACATCTATTTTCGGGCAGATCTCATCGCGGATCACATCGCCGCGGATATTCATATTGTTGCTATAGGCTGGCAGCGGCTTGCAGATGAACACTTTAGGCTTGCTCGGAAGAGCTTTGAACGCGTTTACCAGTTCGGTGTAGTCGTTTATGAACTCGCCGCTGTGAGAAGTCCAGTTCGACTCCTTGGAGTCGTTGGTACCCAGATCAATGACTACGACATCGGGATTCCATCCGAGCACTTCGGTATACTTCCATTCGTTCACGTAAGGCTTGTTGCCGTTTTTGAGCAGTGTGCGCTCGCTGATGCCGTAGTTGAGCACCTGATAATCGCTGCCGAGGAGGGTGTTGAGCTGCGAGGGGTACTTTTCAGCTTCGGTAAGGGCGACGTTTTCGGTGATGCTGTTGCCCACGCAAGCCACACGGGTGCGCTCTTCGGCCGTTGTTTCTGTGCCGAAAATGTGCCATTTGCAGAACTGAGTGTCGCCGCTGCCGTTGTTGGCGGTAATAGAGAGGCGTAAGCGCGAGTAGGCTTTTTCAGTTTGTACCGGGAAAACGAGAGTGCTGAAGCGCTGTGTGAACTTCACGTTGCTCTGCTCATCGAGCACTTCCCATGCGAAGGTATCCTCATTAAAGCCTTCGAAACGCCAGGCTTTGGGGTCGCGCGACGAATCGGAAACGCAGCTTGTGAGGGCGTACGACTGCACAACGGCAGGTTTGGGCGACACATATTCCACCCACAGATTTTTGGTGCCTGTCACACAATATTTTGTGGAGATTTTGTCGCTGAGCAGGTTGGTGTAGATTTCAACATATTTGTCTTGTTTGAAACCGCGATGCTGTGCGCGGAGTACACCGCCGTTGGCCGTGATGCCCTGCTTCAGGGTTGCCGGGAAGCCGAAAAGCTGTAGTTCGGCCACGCCGAATTTACCGGCAGGGAAGGTGAAACGGATGTATTTGTACGAGGCCATATTGTCGCGGTTCGAACCCGGGACAAGGGAGCGGTTGATGGTCCAGTAGGGCTCGTTGTACGACTGATTTGACTGTGTCTCGATGGTTTTCCAGTCGCTGCCGTTGTCCGAACCCTCGATGGTCCACGATTTGGGACCGTTGACGGTGGTGTTGTCGCCTGTAACGGTGTAGTTGGAGAGTTTCAGACTTTCGCGCATTTTGAAAGTCACGGTCATGGCGGCGGTAAGTTCGGTTACCGCGGCAGTTTCCTGATTGTTGTCGGTGAGAGCGGCCAGCTGTTCGGCTGACAGAACCGACGAAGTCATCTCTTCGCATAAGTCCGTCCAGTCGAACGTGCTTATGGTGGCTGCGTTGGCCGTGAGAGCCAGACTGAGCCCGATGGCGGTGATGATTGGTTTAAAATTCATAATGGTATTATCTTTATGTTAGATTATTCTTTAATTGCCTGAAGGTGTGAAAACTATATAGTTGGCTCCGATATATGTCCCGGTACCCGACTTTCCGCCGTCGACAAGTTCCATTTTCAGCTTCACGGCATCGGCGCTGCTGATTACGATGGTGCCGAGGTCGGCGGTGATCATCTTTTCACTCCCCGAAGTCGACTGGTCGATGGCATCACCCACGGCGGTGCCGTTGATGTAGAACTGGGCCGAACCGCGCTTCGACTGCGAGAGCTTGTAGTTGAGGCTGATCTTATAGCTTCCGGGGGTGAGAGCCGGCAGATTATAAACCACATAGTCGCCTGGGGCCTTCATTATGGCAACGGAACTGAAGCCGTGTTCGCTGTCGGGGTTGCCGTTGTCGAAGCGGTTCATGGTGATGTTTTCGTTCGACTTGGTCACCGAGCCGTTGTAGTCTTCCAGTTCGATACGTACCGTCTTGAGTTCTTTGCCGGGATATGGCACGTCGTTGTTGCGTATTTCGGTAATATCGGCCGAGCCGCGGCCTTCACTGTCGAAGGTGATATCGCAGATCATGGTGGTGCCTGCGCCATAGACTATCACTTTGCCAGTGGCCGACGGGGTGCCGGTGGCCTCGACGGTATTGCCGGCTATGGAGCATGAGGTAACGTTTTCATCAGCGAACACTATCTGGCGGTCGTTGCCATTGTCGGCCACGAGCCAGTAGGCCTTGGCCTGCGAAGTGTTTTCCGAAAGGTCTATATTCAGACCGTTGAGGTTCAGCTCGCTGCCCGAGAAGCGTCCCTTATAAGCGTAGGTGAAGATGCCGTTATCGTCAAGAGTCACATCCTCTACGATATAATTCTTCTGCGGGTCAAGCCAGCGGAGCGGATATGCGGAGGAAGCCTTCTCGATGCTGCGACCGCCGCTTGTGGCTATTACCATAGCCGTGTTGCGGTCGCTGTCGTCCATAAACATCCATACATACGGGCCTTCTTTGGGATTCCACTGCGAAGCGTCGGCTGAAGTGCAGCCTTTTCCGAGCCATACGGGGTGGACAGTTGCGGAGGCAACAGCTTTCACGCGGCTGTTCTTGCGCCAGCGGTTGAATTTCCCTGTCAGCTCAATCCCTTTTTCGCTCCACTGGTCGGGGAAGGTGTAGGCCTTCACATCGCGTCCGCTCAGAGCGGCATAGAGTATATCGGTGGTTTCGGCAGGATCGCCACCCGATCCGAGATAAACGGCATTGAGCGGCAGATGGCCGAAAAATATGCCGAGAGCTTCCACGGGTTTGTCGTTGCCGGTAATGGTCATCCAGCCGTTGTTGGGCAGATGGAGCAGCTCGGTCATGCGGTCGCCGGGATTGGGGTAGAGATCCAGCTCGCTTGTCACCTTGATTTCGAACGCCGGATTAGCATCTACGATTTCGTTCATCATATTGCGGGTGAGCACATTCTTGCGATAAACGTTGTCGGATGGATGCGAGTAAGCGGTCTCCTGAAGATTCTGCCAGTATTGCGTCAGGTCGACAGCCTGATGAGTAAGGCCGTAGTTGCTGATCATAGTCTCGATTTTCGTCTTTTTGGCGGCAATTACCTCAGGGTCTGCAAGGTCGTTGCCGTTGTTGTGGCCGCCGCCAGAATTGGAGTACCACAATCCGAGTCGCAGGCCTCCGGCGCGGAGTTTCTCAGAGAATTCTGCCATATCGGGTATGCCGGGGACATTCGACTCAATCGGGTCGCGGGTCAGACCATCCTCAGTGATCCATTTGCCGTCGGAGGTGGAGTTGTTCCAGCCGTCGTCGATCAGCAGCATATCGTAGCCGGCGCGCACCGCCTTGGGCATCACAGTGCCGAGAAGATATTCCGACGTGCGGTAACCGTTGCGGAACCATTCCCAGTCGTTGACCATCATTGATGTGGCCGTGTCGTGGAAACGGAAGCGGCGGCGGAAATGATTCTCAACAGCCATTTTGCCGTCGATAATATCCCCCTTGAATGCCGTGAGGTTTACGGCGATATACTCGAATTCTTCGCCGGGGAACAGGTTGAGCTGCAGCGATTCGGGGCTTGTGAGCACTTTGACGCGCTCGGGCGACGCGGTAGCCCATGCCGTCATAGTGGCGAAGGGGCGAAGCTGATAGTAGTACGAAGGCGACTCCTTCTTACCGCGCTCTTCTGGCCCGTACTGCGTTTTCCAGTTGGTTTCGGGAGCCATATACCAGCCTGTGCCGTCGGCGTTGAGGCAGATAAAGCATTTGGCTACATCGTTGGCATTTCCGGTCTTGGACGATTCTTCCATGTTGCCGGTAGTGCTGAGCCATTTGCTGTTCACGACATAGTGAAGATTATGCTGGGTGCGGGCTATATCAAGCGAAAGCACATCGGAGCGCTCTATCAGAAGATTGTCGCAGTCAGACAGATTCTTTATGTAAGCCTGATAGCGCAGACCGCCGTTGTCGTTGTACAGTTCGAAATGGAGATTCGCCTGAAAATCATCCTTACGGACCGACACCACAAGTTCGTGGCCCACACATACTCCGGGCATGGAGGCCGACATGGCGATGGGGCTGTCGGACGAGCCTACCAGCTTCCACCCGGCGTCGGAAGCCGTATAGCGGAAGTCGCGCGAGGGATGGCCGGTATCATTCGAAAGGTATTTACCCTGATAATCAAACAGTTCGTTGCCATTTCCGGTCACGTCGGCATTGGCAGCCTTGTTGTGGAATTCCGCAAGCTCGATGCCCCCTTCATTGGTCCAGCGAATGGCGAACCGCAAAGCGTCGTTTTCCAGAGTCCACGATGCGGTATTGTCGGAGATGCTTGAGCTGACCACAGCTTCGGCACCGAGAGCCGGGATTGTTGTCAGCAGAAACGCTGCAAGGGGGAGCAGATTTTTATATTTGTTCATTTTACTATGATTTTAACTGTTACGGTTCGGAGGCCGGAGCCGGAAAGAGAGAGCAGATACATCCCTTTTGCGCGCGGAGCGGCAATGACGCCGTCGGCGCCGATACTGCCGGCTGCGATAAGGGCGCCGGAGACGGAGTAGAGCGAGTGAGCTGAGAAGCCTTGCATCGAGAGCATGATGTCAGCGCCGGCGCTGACTGTGCAGTTGGCAACAGGATTGGATTCGCCGCCGGAGATGACATCGTCTACGCCCGAATCGTCGTCGACAACCACCGAAGAGTCGACGTTCAGCTCGTTGTCTGACAGATTGCCGTGGATATCGGTGTTTGAAATACGCACGCCATTGCGGGCATGTATGCCGGAGCCGAGAGTGGCATCGTTGCCGGTGACAACGCAGTTGCGAATCACGGCGCCATCGGTGGCCTTGATTCCGCCGCCTATGGTGCGCAGGACCGTCTCCTTATAGCTTCCGGCAGGCAATACGCGGCAATACTGCCAGCGGTTGAGAGGCAGAATCTCGCGTGTGGAGAGGTTGACGGCCATGCGGCCTTCAATTCCGGCCGATTCGGCCTCGGTCGATGTCCAGATTGGCGAAGTACCGAAATCGCTGAATCCGTTGGCGGCAAGCGATGCGCTTACGATCTCATATTCGGGATAGCTGACCAGGGCTTTTACATCGTCGGCGGTAGGTATGCGGCTCTGAGCGCCACTCAGTGCTCCTGACGTCCCGGCGAAGTGCTCGGCGCGATCATACTGACATAAGTTGCCTGCATACTTCATGGCTATCACATTGACCGTCTTAGATGATTTATCGGTGCTGATGACCACACCTTTTACCTTACTGATATATTCGCCTGCGCCGGGCAAGCCGCTGCGGCAGTTGCGCACCACACAGTTTTCCAGCGTACATCCGGCGCTGATAAGCGCGCCGCCGCCGGAGCTTGCGGCGCCGTGCTCAATGACGAAACCGTCAAATTTGGCCGGTTCCGTCGCGGCCGTAGTCTGGGTAAGCACGCGGAAACGATAGTCGCCGTCGAGAATCGAGCCTTCGTCGGAATTCTCACGGGGCAGGGTGCGGTTTGAAAGAGATTCATTACCCTCTGTAAAACCGCCGAGCACCGTCACTCCGCTGCGGACATTGAAACCGCCATGATAGCGGCCGTTGGCCACAAGGATGATGTCGCCGGCTTCGGCGTTTTCAATCACGTCATATAGCCGGCCCGAAGCGTTCTCCCACGAGCGGCCGCTCCCGTCGCCGCGGCTTTCGGGCGCCACATAGTAGCGCTCCCCGGCAAAACACGCCGCGCAGCATAAACTCAATGCGGCAAATAGAAGATGTTTCATAATAACTGATTTTGGTTTTAGATTCCAAGGTTTCGATTCACGCCGCTAAGGTATCCGATTTCGGCTTCAGCATTTGTCCGATTTTGTGACAATGATGTCCAAATTTGCAACTTGCTGCAAATCAATGCTGATTTTTCAGATTTTATATTTATCTTTGCATGCCTGAAAAATCTTCATACATGAAAAAATCTGGACAAATCGTGCGATTAGTTGCATTTGCAATGTCTCTTGTCCTGGCAGCGTTTACCGCCGGCCGGGCTGAAACCATGCATATCATCACCAGCCGCGACGGATTGTCGTCGATGTCGGTGTTCTGCCTCCATCAGGATCGCTCGGGCTATATGTGGTCCGGGACATACGAAGGCCTTAACCGCCACCGCGGCTACGATATCGACGTGTACCGTTCGGGCTTCGGCGAAAGTGGCCAGATCTCAGGCTTCCTCATCGAAAAGATTCACGAATCAGACGATGGCGCCCTCTGGATTCACTCCAACTATGGGTTCGACCGCTTCAATACCCCGACCGGAATGGTCGAGCATCACCCCGAAATCAACGGCTCATACAAAAGCGCCGCTTCGCCCGGCGGAATGGCCGTGGCCATGAAGTCTGACGGCACATTCTTTTACTACGACAACGAGGCGCGGAAATTTGTAGTCGCCGACCTCCCCTCGGTGCGTTATTCCGACATAATCAATATGATGTTCGACTCCAGCGGTCGGCTTATGGTGGCGCGTCGCGACGGCCTGACTATTTTCGCCGTCAAATCCGCCGACGGAGGGCAGTGCCGCTTTGAGCCGGCCGACACCTTCACCTTCGATACCCCGGTAAAATACATGTGTGAGGCCGCCGACGGCAGCTTCTATGTCATCGACGAGAATTACACCATATCCATGTATGAAAGCGGCACCGGGGAGCTGAAATTTGTGTGCACCATCAACCCTCCGACTCATATGCGCGGACTCATCGGCAGCGTCGTAAAAGCCGGCGACAATATCGTGGTGGGATTCAAAAGCGAAGGCGCCATGATGGTGACGCCCTCGACAGGCGCAGTGCGCATACTCGACATACCGTTCAGCGTCTTTGACCTTTGCTACGACAGCAAACAGCGCATTCTGTGGGCTGCTACCGATGGTGGCGGCATATACACTTATGCCAACGGCCCGTTCGACTTCGACGAGCACTTTTTCAGCGATTTTCCCGAACTGAATCTCAGCAAACAGGTCCGCGCTATTTATCACGATGCCAACGGCGACTACTGGATAGGCACCAAGGGAAGCGGCCTTTATCAGCTCCGGCCGACGGCCGACGGGGCGCCGATGCAGCACTGCTACACAACGGCAAACAGCGACCTAAGCCACGACATGGTGTTCAATGTCATACCGGGACGCTTCCGCAACGTGCTCTGGATAGGATGCGAAGGCGATGGCCTCTGCTATTATTCCTACGCCGGACGCCGGATAAAGCGGCTTGAATTGCCCGGCACCCCGGGATTCAGGTGTATTCATGCCGTGGCCGAGGCGAGCGACAGCGTCATCTGGGCCGTATCCAACTGGCACGGACTATTCCGCATCTCGCTTGACCCGTCGGCCGATGAGCCGCGGATACTCTCTGTCAGGCAATATCTTATGAAAAACTCCGAGCGCGGCTCGTCGCAGTTTTTCACCATCCGCCGCCAGGGCGACCGGTGGCTGTGGCTCGCCAACCGTGAAAACGGCGTCTACCGCCTCGACCTCATGTCTGGCATCATCAGCCATATCCTCTTCGAACAGCCCCGCGAGATGGCCGTCAACGATGTCCACTCGATATGCACCGATGTGCCGGGACGCGTGCTGATCGGGACATCGGCGGGGCTCGTCGAACTCACCTGCGACATGTCGGGCAAAATTTACAAGCGGCGCCTGTGCCGCGAGCTCACCGGCGACAAGAGTATACGCTCGATAGTGACCGACGGCCGCAGCAACGCCTGGCTGGCGTCGGTCGACGGGCTTCTGCATCTCGACATAGCCTCGGGGAATGTCACCGCTTGGCCGGGAGGCAGCATCACAGAATTCTGCGACAATGCCGGCTACTACGACGCGGCCGGTAACCGGTTCTTCTTCGGCGGCACTGATGCCATCCTCGCCGTCAGCGATGCGCCCGACTACAAAGAGCAGGATGTGCGTCTGCCATTGATTTTCGAGTGCGTCGACGACGGGCTCCGGGAGTTTCCGACGGCACGCTACACCGACGGCCGGGGCCGCCTGGTATTCAGCCACGATGAGACCTATTTCGGCATCAGATATAATGTGCTCGACTACCGGCGCAACGACGACTACCTCTTTGAATATCGCCTGAATGGCGTATCGTCCGAGTGGCTCCACAACGGCACGCGCCGCCGTATATCCTTCCTTGGCATTTCGCCCGGCTCGTACACCCTCGAAGTGCGCTACCGCAAGGGCAACTATATCAGCCCGGTCTACAGCGCCGGAATCGTCATCACCCCGCCCTGGTATGCCTCCGGGTGGGCTAAGGCGCTCTATACTCTTTGCATCGCCGCCGCGATGCTCATGTCGTTCCGCGAAATACGTTTGCGTCAGCGGCGCAAAATGGCGGCCATCGAAGCCCGGCATAAAGAGGAGGTATACGAGTCGAAGCTCGACTTCTTCACCGGAGTGGCCAACGAGTTCGTAGAGCCGCTCATGCTCATCAGCGGCTCGGGTAAAATTGTCGCTTCCGACCCCGGAGTGACCGACCGTACACGCAAGTTCGCAAATATCATATACCATAAAGCATCTGTGCTTAAAGAGTTGACTCAGAAGCTTATAAGCTTCCGCCATGCGGAGCCGGGCGGCCAAACTCCGGAGAATGTCGATGTCAACGCACTTCTGGGCGATATAGAGCACCGGTTCGGAGCCTTTTCACGCATGCGTTCTGTAGAGTTCGCGACGGCATGCGCCCCCGGCCTGATGTGGGTGGCCGATGCCGGCGCCCTCAAAACTATCATCGGCGGCATCACCTCGGTGGCCATGAACCACCTTCCGGCCGGTGGACGGCTCAGAGTCAGTGTGGGCAGCACAGACCGCGAACTGACGATTACATTCCTCATCTCCGGCGCCTCAATCTACACCGGCTATCTCAGCGGCGACGACAGCAAGCGCCAGCTCCTCTATCGCCTGCAAGACCACAGCACCGATGTCAATGCCGTGATGGACGACATAGACATGGCTATCTGCCACAATCAGATAGTCGACAACAAGGGCACCGTCGCCGACAGCACAGATCCCTCCGGCGCACAATGCATTGTGGTGACCCTCCCGCGTCAGGAAGCCGTGAGCGACGCCACAATGGCCGTGGTGATGGAGACCCCCGTAGGGAGCGCAACGCTGACAGCGCCCGAACAGACCGACAGCGATGCCATAGCATTCAATGAGCGGCTGCGCACCATACTCTACGTTGACTCCAGCGAAGATATGTGCTGGTATATGCAGAATCTCTTCCGCGGCGAATTTAACATTGTCGGCTGCAGCAGCGTTGAGGAAGCTCTCGACAGCATGTCGCAGCGGCTTCCGGACCTCGTCATAGTCGACCTCCTGCTCAAAGACCGTACAGGCATCGACCTGTGCCGCGAAATCAAAAGCCGGAAAAACACCGAGCATATCCCGTTCATACTCATGTCGTCAGTTCACAGCGACGACATACGCCGGCAGAGCACCGACGCCGGAGCCGATATATTTATCTGCAAACCCTACGACGAAGACAATTTCCACTCAGTAGTTTCCGGCATGCTGCGGCGCTCGGAAGTGCTTCTCGACTATTACGACGACTCCATCAGCTCGTTTGAACTCGTCGACGGAGTGGTGATGCACAAAGAAGAAAAAGCCATGCTCGACAAGATGACCGCCATAATCACCGAAAACATCAGCAACCCTGAACTTTCGACCAAGATGGTGGCCTCGATGATGGGGATGACAGTGCGCAACCTTTACCACTTCGTCAGCCGCATCACCACCAGCACCCCCTCGTCGATCATCCGCGACATGAGGCTCAACCGCGCCGCCTACCTGCTCAAACATACCCGCATGACCATGGAAGAGGTGGCTTACAAATCGGGCTTCAACCATCGAAGCACCTTCTACAACGTCTTTTCAGCCCGTTACGGCTGCACCCCGAAGCAATTCCACGAAACCAACTGCGACGACGCCCTCACCCGCCTGGACCCTCGCGACTAACCCCCACTCATCTCCGCGCTCATCTAATCAGCTCACCAAATATATACAGGTCTAACTATCAACACAAAAACATAACTTTTAGCTAACACTCGCGAGTTCGGGATAAGAAACAAATCTTATTGGCTCACTACTGTCCATTTTTTTTAGTGGACAGTAGTGTCCTTTGACGTAAAATCACCATGCCGGACAACCAACTCCTCTAAAAGATCAACATCTCGGATAGTATATATCTTATGTTATCGATAATTGTATGTGCACATGTAAAACCCTATAAATTAAGTTTAGCTTTAAGAGTATTTAGTATCCTCTGCGAACGCTGTTCTACCATGGGAACCATGAAATCATGGTATTGACGCAGTGCATCAGGGAGAAGCTCCGGACGGAAGTCGCGTGCTGAATTTGATATGCCGTCGAAGAGGAGTTTCGGAATGCCATCTTTACCGATAAATTCTTCAAGGAAAGAATTATTCATGAAAGCTACGAAACCTACTTTACCTTGATAATCCTTCATCAGTTTACGATTCTTGTATAGAGCAGCTTTTACATCCATATTATGTTTCGGGGCATCGGTCATGACATCATACATGGCGATGAACATACGGTCGATGTATCCCCTCATTTTGGAATCGTCGAACATATTTGCCATAATAGCCTTGTTCGGCCATACGATAAAGTCACCGAGTGTATAGCAGTGAGAGAATAACGCTTCAGCCAAGTCGATCAACCCGTTGTCAGGACAATGGGCATCCAATGCTTTGAAACGACGGTCATCTATGCGTGCTCCGGCAAGACGTTGGTAATGAATGATTGTCCCTATTTGATACTGATAAGAATCCAGAGTCTCAACATTCAGGTCAGGCCAGTATTCGCCGAACACTATTTCGATGATTGATTTGACTATCGCATAATTCTGAATCATTGTCGGTCCTTTTATCGGGCCATATTTCTTATCTTCTCGGAGAGAATGGAAGTCAAATTTTAGAAGATTATCAATCTTTCCTTCCAAATTCTCTGCAATGAAGTCTATGACAAGATTTGCGGCATACGAGCCGGAGGTTTTTGACAGATGTTCCTCAGCTTTTTCACGTTCCATCCGACTCCGGCGTTCCAACCACGACTCTGTTTCGAGATTGAATTTCCAGTAGTCACAACGCCCGCTTATATAGCTTTTTCGGAAACTCTCCTGAAAGAGTCGTCCGCAACCGAACGGTAGTCCGTTTGTGCCCTTGGCATACATACACCCATCGCATACGCTCCCGACAACACCACGCCAAGGAAACCCATCATAATCCTGAACTATATCGCGGTCATCAGCCAAATCATGTATGACGCTGCAAAAGCGGCGATTATGCTCAAAGTTCGTTTGACGGTCGCTGAATGGATCCTCGTCCAGAGTATAATCCGGTACTAAGGAATATAGTTGTCCGTCAGTAGTGTAACCAATGGGACAAGACATCAAAGTTACCCAATCGGTGTCCGTAGAGCGAGGATGGACCGATTGCTTCATTTTCTCGTCGAAGCTTCTTCTTGCAATTTCAACCAGTGTGGTTCCGCCGACACCTGCTTCATTTATGAAATTGAAAATGGTCTCGTTATCTCCCAGAAACATCGCAGCTGTCTGCGGAATCTGTATCATAAAAATCTGGGTGGTCTCTCCGACCTTATAAACATCAAGGACTTTCAGCCATGCATTCTTTGATATGACGGCATGACGCCATTCTTCTGCTCTGGGACTGAAGCTCAGCCCGGTCTCATTGACATTGCCATTTTCATCGGAGCAAAGAAGAGCTGCGTGAGCCGACGCAATAAGAAAACGAGTCTTTTGAGCCGGCCTTTGAAGTTTAGTGCTTACCGAGGTGTAAAATCCTGTCCGGAGAACTTTGCCAACAGGATACATTCGCTCAATGTCTATGTTGGCATCTGTATCCCGGTAGAACAGTTGCAGTCCGGGAAGAATCCAGTTTACAATCTGTTCGAAGAATTTACCCAGCTTGTTCGGTTCCGGTTTAGGTGGATAATGACGTTTTTGTGGGTCAAATAACGCACCGCGATGTATTACGAAAGGCTGTCCATCCTTCTTAGCCAGCATATTGGCATCATCCGGGTCATCAAAGAATCTCACAGATTCAAAAATCATCGGGAAAACTATGATTCCGCTCACATGTGCCACGCCCGCCACATATCGAGTGGGTGTCGTCTTTGTTTTGCGAATGGTGTTTTCTATTTGAAAATATCCGTTACGAACCTTCCATACCCTATGAGGCCATTCTTTAAGCACAAGTGAACCATCGCGTCGCATAATGTTGTGGCGAGTCCCTTTCTCGACCATATAGAACCCTTCACCCGCCGGTTCAATATAGTTGTATCTGTCGGAGATACAGTTCCCATGATAATCTATCAAGACCCATCCAAAGCCGTCATCTTCAGACCGGTATGCAATCATCAAGCCATCGTCATAATGGTTGAATGACTTATAGCCCTGTTCCGGTGAAACAATCCAACGGCCTGTTCTGTCACGAAGCCCTACGCAGTCTCGCGGATCTTCCGTACCTATAATTTCAAAGGGACCTATGTTGCCTATTTTTTTATCATAGCACCTCATGACTTACATTTTCTGTAGGTTCATCCTGATCCAACCCTCATCAATACAAGTGCATTGAGCCGGTTTCATCCGGGGATCCATATTGACAGCCAATAAATAATCGTAATATTTTTCCATCGGAAAAGGAAGAATCTCCGGTTCTTTGCCTTCTCTTAGCCGTAGAAACTTGATGGCACCGCGTTCCCATCCGGATGATTTGATTTTATCGGGATCCGTGTCAACGCCGAGGAAGAAAAGAGCATCATCCTGATACAAACCCTCCGTGTTGTCGAGTTTCAGAAAGAATTTCATCCGCTCAACGGCAACGTCATTAAGTCCGGCTTCCAGAATACTAATCTTCTCACGGAGTTCATTCATACCGAAAACAGAGCGAAAGATGTAAGCTTTGAATCCCATTCCTGGCGGCATTGGAACTTCAATCTCCTTGTATTTGTCCTCGTCTTCTTCCCATGGCGAAAAGAAGAGCATGAACATATGCTCCATATCGTGATATAGCGTCCCGAACGGTACATCAATCTCCAGACCACAGACCTCACATTTCCAATGATACAAGTCCCCATCAAGCAATTTCTCCTTCAATTCCGGGTCGAGATCGGCATTGATGGAGTTCCAGACTGTCATCGGACTGTCGTAATGACAGCGAGGACACGTTACCTGTTCTTTGCTACATTCGCTCATAAATTTATACTGTTACTCTGTGACCGGATAGATTCTATATATGTATTTATTTTGATGAAAAGACTTCACGCGACCTTTTAATCGCAGAAACATCAATAACCGCTCATGAAATTCATCTTTGGATAATTTAGGATGCTTTGTAGGACTAAGAATATCAGCATAATCGCCACCTAATTCTATTAAAATTTCATCTATGAGACTTTCATCCAATGTCATTATAGAAAATCGGAGTTTCCTTTCTGTATCCGTATTCATACCAGGATGTAGTATATTTCTTATCCGAATTTGAATATAATGGTAACACTTGGGTTGCCAAACTCGAAGAAACAAAGTGGGGATATGAGCAATTCTATCATATAAGAAAAAATAAACCTCCCGATGCGGCCTCATCAAGACCGTTGCACCGAAAGGTTTACGCTACAAAATTAAGCATTACTTTTTAATCTACAATGCTCAACTGCAAAAAAGTTTACTCGTCTTTGTAAAAATAGATAATATCTTAATGGACTCTTGGCGTGTTTGCGTCCAACGAGCCGTGCCATCCTTGCAAAGAATGAACTGCGGAAAGCCTATATAGTGGACCGCATCATCATCAAAAGTAGGCGCGAATACCTCATAACCTTTCCATGTACCGAGATATTCTGCATCATGGTAAATGCTCGCCTTTGCCATTTCAGAGGCTCGTTTTTGGTATTCTTTATTCATTGGGCTTACCTTTCTTCTTTGTGATGAACTCGCCTACCTTAACGATGATTTTCTTGTTCTCATAGAAGCCGCCGTTGATGCGGCAGGTGTCGCAAAGGTAGGTCATGCTGACACCCATATCTTCTCTCGGCACATTCTCGTAGATAGCCGCGAATGAGCCGAAGTACATATCATCCTTTCCTTGGAAAGGTTTCTTGAAGTGAACGTGTACTAATTTCATACTGCAAATCTAATCATTTTTACGCACTCTCACGCATTTTGGCGATTGAAATATACATTTTATCGCCTCGGCGCGTGAAAGGGCGTAGTGAGGTTTATAGAAAGGTTTTGTTGTATTCTTCAATGGCAACCTGTATCATGTTGGTGTAGATTTCCGCACGGGTATGCTTCCAGTTTTCAGGGTCGCTGCCGTAGGTTGATGTGATGCGCTCGGTCTTTTCATCATCACACTCTCCGGCAATGAGGCAGTCAAGGTCATCCAGTTCGGCTGCTTCTTGGCAATGCTCATAATCGGGGAAGTGTTCTACGATGAAGTCAAAGGTGTTGGCGTTGACAGTTGCGAGGTCTGCGAGTGCAATGGCGTGGATTTCTGGGAAGTCGTTCTCATTGAGAGCGTACTTGTCGCCCATATCACTTTCTATCCAGTGTTCACAGTTGAACACTTCGCCTTGTTTGGTACGATATATTGTTCCCATGATGTTTCAGAGTTTAGAAATATCAATTACTTTGGTGTAGGTCAGAGAGCCTTTGTAGCCGCGAGCATAGAGTTCTTGCATCAACTCGCGCGGAGTGTATGCCGAGAGCGGATTGTCCTGTTTGATGATGCGAGCCGAAGTGAAATTACTGCGCATCGCTTTCGTTTGACATTCCTTGCACCATGTCTGCAAGCCATCCTTTGAGTTGGACTTCCGGCAGAATGATGATGTGGGCAGGTCGCGTCCGCACTTGGTGCAGTGCTTGGTTGTGGTTGTGGTTGCGGTTGTTTCCATAACGTTGGTATTATTTGATGATGTTGTATCCATGTTCTATAAGTTTCTTTTCAAGATGCGCTAACGCCTTCTTACACTCCCTTAAAGTTCCGATGAAGGGAATATTTTCTGTATTGCCGATGATTTTTGCAAAGAATTTGAAGTCGAGATGGCAAAAAACAGTCTGCCATCTACATCGGAGGCTCCTAAACGGCGTCGCAAACGCATGATGTCGGATGCAGAAGTAATCACCATACTGATCTGTTTCCACTTCAATACCTATCGAAATTTCAAGCATTATTACTTGGCCTGTGTCTGTGGACATTGGAAAAATTTGTTTCCTCGAACTTTTTCATACAATCGCTTTGTGGAGATAATGCCGCGTTGTTTCGTAGCTATGACAATGTTCCTCAAACTGGCATGCTTCGGGGAATGCACGGGCATCAGTTTCATAGACAGCACCTGCATTCCGGTAATTCACAACAAACGCCAGTTCAATATGAAGGTATTCAAGGGAATCGCGGAAAAAGGCAAAAGCACAATGGGGTGGTATGTTGGTTTCAAGCTACATCTGCTGTGCAATGAGAAAGGGGAGCTTGTCAACTTTGTCCTTACGAAGGCCAATGTCGATGACCGTAATGAAAAAGTCATTGATACTCTGACTAACAAGGTCTTCGGC
>CAMEGQ010000044.1 GCA_945916235.1 uncultured Porphyromonadaceae bacterium
GTAAGCGAGCCGTCCGCCGTGCGTCCGCCGTAAATCAGAACCTGATTCGAGCTTGACCATTTTGTTGCAAGCTCAATCGCCTGAGATGTACCCTCAACCGGGAATGCTTCGGGAACGGAGCCGCTGAACCAGGCGGGATAGCTTGCGAACTGATATGTTGCGCCGTTAGCTTTAAGTCCCAGCAGTTTGGAGCCATAAGGTGCGGTAATCGCCTTCCATGTCTCTCCGGTAGAAGTCCAGGCGGTACCATCTGAGCTGGTCAGCAGGCTGCCGTCAGCGGCGAGAACAAACAGGGCGTTATCGGTGGCGGTCAGCGTATTGACATCCACAGCCGAAGGGAAAGTTACCGATTTATTATTCCAGGCATTCGCGTAGGGGTCTTCAGTGGTCGCAAGATTGTAGGCGGCGCCATCAGTCGTCAGGCAGACCACTTGCTTGCCGAGCATTACTGTTTTCTGGGCAGTGACTCCTGTTAAAGCCGTAGGAAGGTCAGTGCGGGCCATTTCGCTCCAGTATAGCGAATCAGGCACCTGATTGTGGACATTGACCTTGATATAGTAGTCGCGCTCGTCTTTGCCGTTGTACGACACCACATGAACACGTACCGGTCCTTTGGCAAAGTTGATCTTGGCGGTCTCATCCTGATCATAGTCGATCATTTTCTCCTCCTCGGTATCGGTCTTCGGCTCATAAATGCGGATAGACTTTGAGGAAGAGCAAGTAAGATTCACTCCGAGAGCATCCACTTTGGTGCCGTAAGGGAGCGAGTCGGCATTAAAGATAGTGGCCGAATTGAGGTCGATTGAGAAAAACACCGAGTCAAGATTATTGAGAATGTCGGAGTTTTTCCTCAACGAGAATGAGGTAATGGCAGTCGAACTGTAGTCGATAGGCTCGACTACAATAGTCGAATCGTCGCTCGACGAGCATGCGGTGAACATTGTTGCCGCCAGAAGCGTGCCGACAAATGATATTTTAATCTTTTTGGTCATGGAGGCGTTGGGCCTTGAGCACTTTAAGTTACGTATTCAACGGGCCGGACCTTTTTGAGTCCAACCATTCAATCTGCAAAGGTAGCAATAAATTGCCAACTTTTTGCCATTTGGGCTGGCAAAAAGTGGTCAATCCTGACCACAAAGTTAAAACATAACTGTTAATAAGCCAATTCTTGCTTCGATTTTAAAGAATTTTTCGATTCTTTTCACAACGTTTTGACAAAACTCGTCAACATTCCGGATTGCGAAACCACTGAATCCTGTTGGCGTTGACAGCATACTCATCAGCAGGGGCGATTCCCTTCAGGGAAGGCGCAGGGTGAGCGCCCGCTGACCCGAGAACCACCGGGGCGGTTTCCACCCGCGCTTCATTCCACAGATTGCTGTCTATAAACTCGTTAAGCATTGTCGGACCGGCCTCAACCAGCACTGATATAAAGCCATAGTCAGCATAAAGGCTCGCAAGCACCGAGGCTAAGTCAGCTTTTTCAGCGCCGAATACGATAGGCTCAGGGAGCGGTCGGTCCTCCTGATCCTTGCGATGGAAAGCGGCATAGCTATCTGAATTGAGACGGCCGGAACGGTCAAGAATGACAGCCTGCGGCTGGCGACCGGCGATGCCGCGCACCGTCAGACTGCAATCATCGGCCAATACGGTGGAAGATGTAGTCAGAATACAGTCATTATCGGCTCTCAGCTGCATGGTCTGAAGTGTGGTCAGCGGCACAGAGAAGCGGAAAGGCTTATTATTGTCGGCGGAGCGGCGTGCATCCATGTATCCGTCGGCGCTCCGGGCCCATTTCAGAGTCACGTATGGCCTGCGGTGAGTATGGGCGAAGAAAAATTTGCGGTTTAGCTCGCGAGCCCGCTCGCCAAGCAACCCGACTTCCACCTTGACCCCGGCATCGCGCATAATCTGAATCCCGCGTCCGGCCACCTTGGCAAAGGGGTCGACCGTAGCCACAACCACGCGAGGAATCCCCTGCTCGACAATAAGGTTGGCACACGGCGGCGTCTTGCCGTAATGAGCACACGGCTCCAGGGTCACATACATCGTGCTTTGTCTGAGCAGATGGCGGTCTGCCGGAGCAACAGAATTGACGGCATTAACTTCAGCGTGCCAGCTGCCGCAGCGGCGATGCCACCCCTCCCCTATTATCCTCCCGTCCGGACCCACTATCACGGCGCCGACCATCGGGTTCGGCGAGGCATATCCCCGGCCGTACTCTGCCAGCGATAGCGCTCGCGACATATATGCCGATTCCTCCGGCCTGAAACTGAGGGATGTGTTAGAATCTTGCTGCGACATAATTAATAGCTTTATTTTACGATTTGTGCTTCCCATTCATTGCCGTAGCGGTCGTAGGGAGCCACGGCATACCAGAAGCCCTTGCGGCGGTCGGTGGGGAGAACGAATGAGGGTGAATCGGTGATTCCTACAATATATTCCCCCCGGAAATTGGCGCCGGAGGCTGACAGGGCATCGAACGCCGATACATCATCAGGTACTGCATATACCACATAGCGTATCCGGTTGGCGCCGGATGTCTTGCCTGAATGACCGGAAGCTGTCGGATGGTGCCACGTCAGGCGGTCGCCTTTGAGCCTCAGGTTAGTGACAGCGCCGGGATTATCAGCCTCCTTCCATTCCATAGGTGGCATGAGCGCACAGGTCGAATACACGCCTCCGGCAAGGACAGGGCCCAGACCGGAAGCCTTCTTTCCCGTCAAATGCGCAGTGGAATAAAAGATTGAACCGGCACATCGCTGACCGGAATGCGTGCGGTTTGCGGCCACCTGGGTTTCCTGCTCCCTCCAGGCTGCCTCTCCGGCATCAAGAGCCAGAATCTTCTGACTCGGGTAGCAGTGTCGGCCGAAATGCGCAGCAGTGGCGCCCCACCATTGTGCCAACGGCAGGTAAGGGTTGGTAGAATGTGACGATGCCCAGTAGAGCTGGGGCGAAACATAGTCGACCGAACCCTCATCGAGCCATTGGATAGGATCGCAGAATATGCGGTCGTACATCCAGTCGTGGCCTACACTTGGGGGTTCAAGTCCGAATTTAGCCGCAGCTACTCCATTTCCGCCGGCCACTCCCGCCGGCGAAACGCCGAAACGCACCCATGGTTTCTCGCGATTGATCATCTCGCCTACCATACGTATCGTCCTGGCCACATTGGAGCGTCGCCAGTCGGCCTGCGAAAGCGAATCAGAGGGATTCTTCGACAGCTCGCGCTGATACTCTGCAAAATCATAGCCCTCGCCAAGCGGCAGCCGGTCGGGATAGAAATAATCATCAAATACCAGTCCGTCGACATCATACGAAGTGACTATCTCACGGCATACCTTGACGATATGCTCCCGTGCGCCGGGATTTCCGGGGTCAAGGATGCTGACCCACTTTTTGCGTACGGGCACTTTGGCCGGACGCCCCTTCTTCCTCCCCTTCTTTCGCGAAGAGGTCTTAGGTTTTGCCGCGGGGTCGGTCTGTCCGAAACTTATCACCCACCCCTTGGTTGCGGGGTCGAAGGTGGAGTGGCCGCGTGCTGATTTTATGGGCGCCGGAGCGCCGGAGTTAGACAGGCGGAAGGGGTTAACCCAGGCATGAAGTTCCATCCCGCGTGCATGCGCCTCATTAATGGCAAACTGCAGCGGGTCCCAGCCTGCGGCTGGTGCCTCCCCGCGTTTGCCGGTAAGATAAGCGCTCCAAGGCTCGTACGACGACTTATACATGGCGTCTGACATCGACCTCACCTGAAACATCACAGCGTTTATGCCCGCTGATTTCAACACATCGAGTATCGACCGCAGCTCGCGCTGCTGAGCCTCAGCCACCGCCTGTGTTGTTCCCGTGGTGGAGGGCCAGTCGATACCGTAGACCGTAGCCAGCCAAGCCCCGCGAAACTCATGTTTCGGAGCTTCCGGCTCGTGGCCGGCCTCCGGTGTATCGGCCACCTCGGGGAGCGTTCGGCTTGACGCAACGATTGCCGCAACAGCCAATGCTGCCGCGGCAATCATGCGTGAATATTTTATTACTTCCTTAAATTTCAATTCTTTATAACAAGTATTATTTGATAACAACTTCAGCACCGGAGGAATGAGCCGCTACTGCGGGATTGTAGAGGCTCTGGGCCTGTGCGGCTCCGGATGTGAATGTACCGGCTTGAGATGCAAACAGCTCATAGGCAAGTACATACACGCCGCGAGGCACTGAATCGATAAAGATATTCGTCTGCGAATCGCGATTTTCGCGATAGAAATACAGACCTTCGCACACTATCGGCGTGGGCAACTGCTCCACAGGCTCCAGACCTGCCGCACGCAAATCATTGATTACCAGATAGTCAATGTCTGTATCCGCATTCACTACCAGCGACACCTGAACTCGGTCGCCCACGGCAAAGCTTTCGGAGTCAATCCACTTGCCTTCACGGAATATACGCATCGACTTGCTGACACTCAGCTCCTTGCAGCCAACAGCCTCAATCCTGTCGGCCGGAAGTGTACGCAGAGTTACCACGGCTCCCAGCGAGGGGTAGTTGGCCTGACGGTCGATGGTGAGCACCGACGGAGTCTTAACCATCGGGGTGATCTGTTCGGTGAACGAACCTGTAAAGGCCTCTGCCGCAGGGGTGAGCAGCTGATTGTTGATGCGGATTGCCGTACCGGAGGGGTTGACAGTCCAGCGGCTGCCGGAGCAAAGTATCGACGTGATTACCTGGGAAGTGATCGGAGCCGAGCCCCAGTCGGTATTCACCTTTTCAAGCAGAAGCCACTGACGTATAAGGTCGATGGAGAGCGTCGAGGGGTTGACCTCAGCGAAGGCATCGAGAATGATGGCCGTGCATCCCACTTTGTCGAGAGAATAGAACCAGGTATTCTCCAGCTGCTGCCACCACATGCCGCGCTCGGGGGTCACAGTGGCGTTTTCCTGCAGTGACTCCAGAATCTGACGAGCCGTAGCGTTGTAGCCATTGGCGTTCAGGATAAGCGCATCAACTGCACGGCCAACTAAAGAAGCTGATTTCCAATTGCTTATTGCTCGCTGAACCGTCAGACGCGTCACCTTGGCTGCTGCGGTCGACTGCTTGATTTCCGGGAAGTTGCGACGCACATAGCAATAGGTCGTGAAATCTGATTTCGGATATTTGTTGAACGTCCTTACGGTTTCGGCATCGTAATATTTCACTGACCCGGAGAGCATATTCTTCAGACGCGAATCCGACGGGAGCCAGCCCATGCGGTTAAGGTCGCCGAGCAGTGAGAGGATATGCTCTGTAGCCCAACGCGATACGCGCGGATACTGCGTGGTCCAATACCATCCGCCGCCGGAATCGTAGCAGCGCGAAAGCTGGGCGATAGCCTCCTTTTTCACCGTTGCGGTATAGCGGCTGTCAAGTAGAAGCACCAGCCGCTGCATGCGCTCGGTCTGGCTCATCCCTTCCTGAACCCACGGCGAGTCGGAAAGCAAAATCTGCTTGAGTTCGTTGTTCTTCTCAAGAGCGGAAACCAGCACGGAATCGGCGGGATTCTCGCTCCATCTGCGCAGGGCGCGGGCAATTTCGGGATACTGACTCATAAGCCCTTCGGCCACACAGGCCGAGAACAGGGCCGACGAGGCCTCAATCGACGAATTGATGTCATTCTTGCGCAGACCCGGAAGGGCGGAAACTACCTCCCATGTGGGATTTTCGGTGAACCGCAGATATGCGCGTCCACTGTCGACTGCCGGGATATCCATCCGGAAGCTGGCCGAATCAGGAGCGATATAGAACATTTGCGATTCCACCACATCCTGAGTGCCCGGGAGCACGGCTATGAGAGCCTGCTCGCCGTCGGTGAATTTGCCGGCGCTGGCTTTCACGCGGAATATCACGGAGTTAAGCGTCGTCGGAGCCTCATACTCCACGTATACTACCTGCGACGTCTTAGGCTGGAGGGTTATCATCTCGCTATTCGATGCAAGAGGCTTTAAATCCTGACTGCCAACCACTTCACAAAGCGTCGACAGCGTAAGCACGGAGTCGGTCGCATTCATTACCGAAGCCTGAAGGCGTACCCTGTCGCCGATACGCAGGAAGCGCGGAGCGTTGGTGGATACCATCACAGGTTTCGAAGCCACTATCTCGCGGCTGAGAGCCGAGGTGAGCATCTTCTCGTTATAGGCCAAAGCGCGGAGCACCCATGTGGTGTTTGCATCAGGCACTTCGTAACTTACAGCCAGCGAGCCGTCGGCATCGGTAACGAGCATCGGGCGGAAGAATGCGAGCGGAATTTCCGAGGGCCGGTAGGTCTCTTTTTCCTGAGCCTCGTCGCCCTGAACTTTCGGCTCTTCAAGGGCGACATTGGCATTTCCGATTTCGGTGGGAGCTGCAGCTTCACATTCATCTGCTGCTTCTTCTTTCACTCCCATATCAGCCGCCATGGCCTTACGGGCTGTTACGCCACCCGAAGCAGCAGACATCATCATGGCATAGCCACGGATTCTGATCGGGAAGAACGATTGGCCGTAAAGATTGAATGCCGGCATCGACGAGCTGAAAACCGAAAGCGGATCAATTCGGCGGGAAGAATTGACATACGACGAGTTGAACTGCCATCCGTTGATATAAAGCCCGCGGATGAAATAGTCTGACACGCTGAGATTCATAGGATTCTCGCGGAGCACATCGATAGCCTTATTGCTCATGTCAAGAATCATGGCCGAGCGGGCGGAGGCGCCTGCAATCCCTTTGATCCTGAACGTCAGGGTCTCCTTCTGTCCGGGGATTACCTTGTCGCGGAAGGTCTCGGTGGTGATTTCGATCTTCTCCTGCGAGGTAGCGGCCTCTATATCAGCTGATAAAGAGGCGCTCTTGAAATTTTGAACCGTCTGGAGGTAAACGCGCATTTTGGGCGAACCCTCCGGCAGTTTGAGTTCAAGAGTGTTCATTCCGGTGACGCCTTTGAGCCAGCGACGCATCAGAATTTTGCTGTCTTCATCGCAAACAGTCGCCATAACATAGGCATCCTTGAGCGCCGTTCCGTAGGTAAGAGTGGCATTGCCTTCGGCATCGGCTATAAGCCTGTTTTCCGGCATCCAGAGCATCGCATTGACCGGGCATGAGGTGTCCGTCTTTTTATAGACCACAAAATTGCGCGTTTTGTAGCTGTCGGCCAGAGCTTTATCCTCTGTGGATAATTCAATGTAATATTCTCCTGAGGGGAGTGCATCAAGTATAGCCGTAAGCAAGCCTGTAGCCGTCTTGCCGGAAGCTACTACGCTATCGGTCCGGTCTGTATCTTCCGATGAGTCAAACCGCTCTTCGCCGTTGCCGCCTGAAAGTTCGCGTACTGTCTTGTAGACCTTATAGTTAAGCTCGCCTGCCAGCTCCTTGCCGGAATAATCCGACAGCGCTACGGCGGCCTTGGTCTGCGTTGGGATATAGAGCGCCGGGACGGAGGCCGTGATAGTCAGCGGTTTACCCATGTTGAATCCTGAAGTGGCCACATGGGTCTCACCTGCCTCCGACGTAACGGCCACATCAGCAATGAAATAGCCGTTGGCGTTCGGGCTGGAGGCGATTACCGATGCGGGCACTTCGATACGGAATTTGCCCTGCGCGTCGGTCTCGGCCTTGGCTTCGTAGAATACCGGCGATGTGGTAGCCCAGAACCAGAAGCCCGAGCGGACTTTAAGTTGCAGTTTTACAGCTGCATTAGCCACTGGGAAACCGGCAAAAGTAGTGGCCGAGCCGGAAATTACGGCCGGAGAGGCGGTGTTGGCCGGACGCTCTACGTTGTCGCAGGCGACGATGAACGTGGGAAGCTTGTAGTCGCTGACCATGAAGCTGCCCTGACCCCAGTAATCCTCTGACGGGCCGTAGATTTCGATGCCGAACTCACCTGTGAGCCCGTCATCAGGGAGGGTGAAGCTCCCCTCAGCGCGACCCCATGAGTCGGTGGTAAGTTCGAGAGTATCTATCCTCACATAGTTGGCGTTGCGCAGATAGGCAGTGAATTTGCGGTCGGCTGCGGGCGCGTGACGGTCTTTAAAATTGGTATAGACCACAGCCGCAAAGTCCAGCTTGTCGCCCGGGCGGTAAAGGCCCAGCGAAGTGGTCACAGCAGCGGAAACGCGCTCTTTATCGTTGCTTTCCGAGTAGTTGTAATACTGGAACGCAGTGGCATACTTGTCTTCGCCTTTGCGCGGCTGAAGCGTGCCGTTCTTTTCCACCCCGAGAGCCAGGAAGCCTTCAGCGTCAGTTTTTCCGTTGATAAACCAAGGTTCTCTGCGGCGCTCCCAGGTGCGGAAAAGCATCGAAGCATCGGCCACGGGCTGGCCTGTGACAGCATCGGCCACTATTCCCCAGCTCTTTTTGCTTCCTGCAATAAATCCGCCGGTCAGTCTGGAGACAGCCACTACAGAATAATGCTTTGAGGCGTCACGGGTCATCCCATCAAATTCGGGCACGATAATATAAAGTCCGTATTTGGGGAAGGTCAATGTGGCTGTACGGGTAGTGGCAAAGGGGACAATTCCCTGAGCGTCAACCGTTACCGAGGCTATCGGCTGGGCGCCGGCAGGGACGGGGCAGCTTTGGTCGGAGGGGTAATTGACCGACGATGTCACGTCGTAAACCTTGATTGTCAGCGTGTTGACATTGTTAACAGCCACCTGAACGCTGACGGGGATTTCGGGTGCCGCCTGATCCGGGTATGTCACGTTTACCGAGCGTTCGCCGAGCTCGTTGATCTGGTTCTTGACAGCGTTGATATTGAAATAGGTCGGGTTGGCCTTGGCGAAGGCTGTCAGGAGATTGTATACCTCTGTGCGCTGCTCCGGAGTAGATGGTTGCGAGGCAAGCAGAAACTCTACGGCGTAAGGCGACTGTGAATGGGCCTTGTAGGCCGACATCAGGGGCGCATAGAGCGCGGAGTTGTCGCTGCGCCACGGGCTGAGTTCGGACTGAAGAGTCCGGGTGAACAGGCGCGGCGACATGAATACTATCATGTTTTTCAGAGCGTTGACGCCGGGAAGCGTCTCCTCGCGGCCTGCCACGAGCATATTGTAGGCGGAGAGGATCTGCCCTGTCAGCCCCTGCGGGTAGAGCTTGCTGTCGAGCGGATTGTCGATCAGCTGGGCGGAGAGTATCCGGTTGCGGTTTTCAAAAGTTTTCAGGTCGTCGATAGTCTGGTTGGCCACAAAGTCAAGAAGCGTCGGATAGAGCGACAAATCTTCGTGGGAGAATGTGACAATGTCCTTAAACTGGCTCAGCGGCGCATCGCGCAGGGCCTGAGCGTCTGCCATAGCCTGAGAGCAGAGCATTGAGACCTTGTTGGCAAAGGTCTGCTCGTCCCACAGTCTGTAATCGTCGGCCTGTTCTGCCGAGGGGTTGGAGCGCTGGTCGTAGGTGCGCGAGCGGTTGCTGTATATCTCGGTGTAGAGCCGGGCTTCGAACAGGTCGAGCAATGCGCGGTCGGGCGCGGACTTCACAGCGCTTCTGACCTCGGCGATTTTTGACAATACCGCGGGGATGGAATCGGATGAAACCATGGTCTTGGCCAGACTCCACTTCACCAGCTCACCGATGGCCTGAGTGTAGCGGCTCTGACTGAGGTCGCTCTCCATCTGCCGGGCAGATGCCTTCTCTACCTTCTTTGGGAAAGCGAAATTGGGCGATGCGGGGGAAGCGGTCATGGGTATGGCGATGGTTAAGATGGTTAGAAACGCGGCTAATAATCTCGGCAATCTTTTCATTTTCATATGATTATGAATGAAAGGTGTGTGGATTGGTGTTAGTTTGGGGCTATCTCTGTCGGGAACACCTACCTACACTGAATAACAAAAGGCAAAAGAGATTTGCTCAACCCTTTTGCCTTTAGCTGTATACGATTATCCGACGGGCAGATGCCTTTCCTTGACAGTGCGCTTAACACGAACGAATCCGAATCTTACGAGAGGATATCCTGCGGGAAGCGGCTGTCGGCGTCGGGCGTCGGAGGCTGTTTGTCACTTTTTGCCTGAGCGCAGGCGGTGATGCTGGCGCATCATGTCGCGCTGAAATTTGCGCTCGGTGTTTAAAAGCTGGAAGAGCTGTTTGTGAGTAAGTACATCCTGAAATTTCTCCATGTAGCTGCGCTCGATTTCGGCGGTTTTCACCCGCGAATCGTAGATGGCTTCGGTGGCTGTCTCGTATTCCAGGTCTGTCACATTGTCCTCCTTGCTAAGGCGCTGCTCCATGACTCTGGTTTCTTCGTCAATCTTGCGGGTCTGGGCTTCCATCTCTTCATAGAGCGGGAAAAATTCTTTCTGCTGTCGGTCGGAGAGCTGGAGCTCCTTGGTGAAGTAAGAGCGGCGGTACTGGTTGATCTCGTTCAGCCATTTTTCGCGCTGCTGCGCGGTCGGTGCGGCGGTCTGTGCCACGGCAATAAGTGAGAGGAGAGCGAGGAGAGAAAATACTAACCTTTTCATTTTCAAAAAGTCAGACAAAGTATTGTAGTGTGTGATGCCCGGAGGCGAGAGAGGCCTCAGAGCTACGGGTTATTCTGCGGCGGGTTCGTCGAGCAGAGAGTCAACCGGAGTAAGATCTTCCACGTCGATGCTGTCACCATACATATCGTCAAACACTTCACGCGAGTTGACATCGTCGATAATGTAGTCGAATACGAAGTTTTCGTCGCTGAGGGCGTCGGTCAAGATATGGTTCTGATCCACAGAGAAGTCCACACTCGAACCCGTCATCATGGTGAACATCTTGAGCATGCACCAGATGCCGGCGAACATGGCGGCCATATAGACATACGGGCGGATGCGGCCCCACAGCGTGCGCTGCGGGACTACAATCTGCGGGCGCTCGGCCTCCGGGCGGTCGGGCAGTTCGGCGGCCATGCGCTCGGCGAAGGCTTCGAAGAAGCCCTCTGGCACTGTCATGCCGTCGTTGCGGTTGACTTTGGAGAGTATGTCGGTTTTTTCGTCCATTTTCAACTCAATGTTTTTGTTTTTGAAGCACAAACCTGATATCGCTTTATCTTTTTCTCCCCCGGCCGGGCGCTCCGACATCTCCTGGGCGCGGCTCCGGGGAATGGCTTGTACGAATCTGACTACCCCGGCGGGCAAAGGTTTAAACCTTTTTTAGCAGAAATATCATTTTTTTTGCGCGAATTTATTCCAGTCCGGCGAAGTGCTTTTCTATTTTCTTGACTGCCAGATGATACGAAGCTTTCAGAGCGCCCACTGATGTGCCGAGGATTTCGCTCATCTGCTCATATTTCATCTCGTCGTAATATTTCATGTTGAACACGATCCTCTGCTTTTCGGGCAGCGAGGCTATGGCCTTGCGAAGCTCGAGGGCGAGCTTGTCGCCATCGATATTCTCGTCAGCCTCGATGAGGCCGACCAGATGCGACTCCTCATCGTCGAGCGATAGGTTGAGGCGCTTGCGTTCGCGGGCCAGATGGGTGATGCTTTCGTTGATTGCGATCTTGTAGAGCCAGGTGGAGAGCTTGGCGTCGCCGCGGAAGTTTTCTATCGACGACCACGCCTTCAGGAAGGTGTTCTGAAGTATGTCGGCGGCATCGTCGTGGGCCTCCACCAGGCGGCGGATCTGGCGGTAGAGCGGCTCAGAATAGAGGCGCACCACTTCATTGAAAGCGGCGCGACAAGTGGCGGGTTCACGCAGGCGTGCCACCAGTGCTGAGTCGTCTATGTTGCTGTCGTTTGCCATCGCAAGTATCGGTTTCGGTTACAAATTTAGCATTTTGTTTTGAAAAATCGGGCTTTCTTACAATTATTAATAGCATTTTGGCCCAAACCGGGGGGTCGCGGTTGTTGTCGGATGGAAAAGTTTTCGTAAATTTGCGCTCTGCAATCCGTCACATCATAATTCTGCAATGGCGCAACGCTCTTCATTCGGTAATCTGCGGCTTACGCACCGGTCAATGGTGCGCAGGGGGCTGTGTACGCTCTTCGGCGTAGTGACGGCTGCCGGCGCGGTGTGCGCCCCGGCGGCGACGGTGACGGGCGAATACGCCGACACCCTGCTGACGCTCCCCCAGGTGTCGGTCACAGCCATCAAGAGCGGAGAGCTGCAGCTGGAGGCCGAGGCGTCGACCACTCTCGGCCATAAAGAGATCGAGCGGCTTAACATCGTGAATATCAAGCAGGCGAGCGAGATCGCCCCCAACTTCTACATGCCTCAGTATGGGTCGAGGATGACGTCGTCGGTGTATGTGCGCGGTCTGGGCACTCGCATTGACCAGCCTGTGGTGGGGCTTAATGTCGACAATGTGCCGGTAATCAACAAGGACAATTTCGATTTCGATATGGCCGACATTACGCGTATCGAGATCCTTCGCGGCCCGCAAAATATCCTCTATGGCCGCAATACAATGGGCGGTCTGGTGAATATCACCACTCTCTCGCCGCTGAGCTACGAGGGGGTGCGCATAGTGGGCGAATACGGCTCGCGCAACTCCTACCGCACTTCGGCCGGAGTCTACAAGCGCCTGGCCCCGCAGCTGGGCATGGCGCTCAGCCTGATGGCCAACGGCACTGATGGTTTCTTCCGCAACGCCCTCAACAACAGCCGGGTAGGCAAAGAGCGGCTGTACTCTGGCCGGTGGAAGACGGCCTGGCGCCCTTCGGCCCGCACGATTGTGGAGAATGTGGCCACAATCTCCCACTCGCAGCAGCATGGCTACCCCTATCAGTCGGTGGCCACGGGGCAGATCGCCTACAATGATACCTGCTTCTACCGTCGCCTGACGGTGACCGACGGCCTCACGGTCAATACTCGTGTGGGCGAGGTCGACCTGTCGGCCATCGGCAGCTTCCAGTATATCAACGACAATATGACGCTCGACCAGGATTTCCTCCCGCTCGACTATTTCACCCTGACGCAGGCGCGCCATGAATGGGCGTTTACGGCCGATGTGGTGGCCCGCGGACGTGGCGGCGAGCGTTACCGCTGGCTGGCTGGTGCCTTCGGGTTCGCCCGGCGCGGACACATGAACGCTCCGGTCACTTTCTACGACTACGGACTCACCACGCTCATAGAGCAGAATGCCAATAAGCTCAACCAGGACTACCCTATCCGCTGGGATGAACGCAACCTGCTTCTCGACAGCCGGTTCATCACCCCTTCGCAGGGGGGCTCGCTCTATCACGAGAGCTCGCTGACGTTCGGGCGGTGGCTGCTGACCTTAGGGGTGCGCTGGGATATGGAGCATACGTCGCTGCGCTACCGCAGCCGGTCGGCCTCGACCTACACTATATATGACATGACCGACCCGGCGAATCCTTCGGTCTACGGCAACCGCCGCATCGACATCGACGATACGGGCAGCCTATCCAAGACTTACAATCAGATTCTGCCCAAGCTGACGGCGGCTTACACGCTGCCGGGGACGGCGGGCAGCGTCTATGCGTCGGTGGTCAAAGGCTACAAATCAGGCGGATACAATACTCAGATGTTTTCCGACGTACTCCAGCAGCGCATCATGGGCCGCCTGGGGCTTTCGGAACGCTACGATGTGGACCAGATCATCAGCTATTCGCCGGAAAAGACATGGAACTACGAGGTAGGCACGCATCTGAGCTTCCCATCCATCGGCCTGCAGCTTGACGCGGCGGCGTTCTGGATCGACTGCCGCGACCAGCAGCTGACCATGTTCCCCGAGGGGAGCGTCACGGGACGAGTAATGGCCAACGCCGGGCGCAGCCGTTCGGTAGGTGCCGAGATTGTCGCCACGGCCTTGGTGGGTAACCATCTGACGCTTCGGGCGTCGTATGGCTACACCAACGCCAAATTCCGCCGCTTTTCCAACGGCAAAACCGACTTTTCGGGCTGCTATGTGCCTTATGCTCCGGAGAATACGCTATTCCTCGGGGCCACCTGGACCCAACCGTTCGCCCGCGGAAGCATCGTCGACCGCATTACGGCCACCGTCGCCGCACGTGGCGTGGGCCGCATCCGCTGGGACGAGGCCAATACGCTTTCGCAGCCTTTCTACATGATTATGGACGCCTCCGTACGTGCCGACCGGGGCGACTTCTCGGCCGACATCTGGGCCGACAATATCACCTCCACGCGCTACTCTACCTTCTACTTCAAGTCGATAGGCAACGCTTTCCTCCAGCGCGGCAACCTGTTCGCCTGCGGGGTCACACTCAGGTGGGCGTTCAGCTTTAATTAGAATAATTAATCTAACAGCAAGATATTTATGAAATTATCCACCATTTTCGCCTCAGCTCTCATGGTTGCTGTGGCTTTTGGATTCGCCGCCTGCGGCAACGATGAAGAGGATGAAAAGATCCCCGAAGTTCCCACCGAGAACGAATTTACCGGTACCACAGTGGCTTGGCCGGCTTCTACACCCGACCAGAAATTCACCTCCACCGACCCGGTGTACACCCTGAGGCTCGACAGCAACACCAAGAAGGCTACACTCGAGATTGATCAGGCACAATTCATGGTCGGGATGCCTAAGCTGGATATGGTCTTTCCGGGTATAGACTATAAAATTCTGGACAACAACGTAGTGCTCCTCAGCAGCGCCAATCTTGTTCCGGAAAGCGGCGGACGTCCGTACCCAATCTTCCCCATCACCAACCTTCAGGGCCGAGTCAAGGCCAACGGCACATTCGACCTCTTCTTTGAATGTACGCCCAAATTTCGCCCGGACATCACCCCCGTGCTCCACAACATCACCTTCACCGGCCATACCGCCGACTGACCTCAGCGCGGATATTTCATTGATAATCAGGCGGTGGGGATGCGATAAATCGCATCCCCACCCGTATTACACCCTCTTCCCCTCGCATGTTTAACACGTATTTTTAATACAAAAGAAATGCGAAAAATATTGGAGAATATTTAGGTTTTGATTATTTTTGCAGAGTCATTCAGGCGCCTCGTGAGGCGCAATCAATCTCAAGGGCTTTTTGCCATAGCGCCAAAGGCCATCAGGGCGGCATTTCAACCAATCTACATCAGCATCACAACCGCCTCATTGTTAGCAAACTATACCAAATAATTTATATATCTTTAACTTTGTGGGAATGTCCCCGGTGCCAATGGCTTCTGCGCTGGCATTTACCACACATACTATGATGGATAAGGCAGATTTACAGCGGTTCCCTGTCCTTCGACTTGAAGAGAACATAAAGCTCGACTTGCGAAAATACGCTTCGTCTAAAATTCGCGAATCGGTAGAGTCTACGCTGGAAAATGAGATTTTGTATACCGATCTTGATGGCATAATAGACAAGACTGCTTATATCAGCGTTATCAAATACATGCCCGACACCAATGAGCGGATATGTCAGGCTACGGTTTCGGCGGCCTTCCTTCAATATCTCTGGATTATCTGCGATATAGCTATCCGCACATACGACCGGGTTATGGCCACTACGGAATACGACAAAGCATTTGTTCTCCTCCATGAGCACGCCCACTATGCCTTAGGTCACATGACCAAAACTAACAAAAGCTTCGTAGATAAGCAGGAGGAAGAAAAAGAGGCCGACTATGAAGCTCTACGTGTGATGCTCAACGACAGTCCTGATGAAGAAAAATTCTCTGCTGCCACAGGCATCCTCGCTACTGCATTCTCGCTTTTATTCATATGGCCATCCCTGCAGAACGATGCCCACGACCCGCATGAGCGCGATGATGACCGCATCTTCACGCTACTTGACCATATACGAAACACCCCGGCATGGAATCCAAAATTCGAATCCATGACCGTCTACCTCTTCAATCTGTGGGCGCGACAAAACAACATTCCAGGCTATCCCTTCCCCGATTGGGAATCACCCACGGCCCTATCGGATATTCAGCTGTTTCTGGCCACCTACAACCGGTAGCTTCTGCTCCCGCTCTCCAATAAACCAAATAATTTTCTCAAACCAAATAATTTATATTTAACCTTATGAAAAAAATATTACTTCTGTGTTGCCTTCTGGTGATAGGAGCAGGTTTGTCGCATGCCACAACGACTACCTATACCTCCACAAAGAGCTCAATCAGCACGAGTGCAAAGACTTTCAAGACAGGAGCCAACGACAATTCGGCCGCTCTTAAGTGGACTTATTCGTCAACAAACGCATCCATGCCAGATCCCGGATACAATGGCACGGCAGGGCAAGAATGCTACAGCTTTGGGAATTCGAAGAAACCAGTTGGCACTCTGACCCTTACTACCAGTTCACTAAGTAGCAAGACCATAACTTCAGTAATTTTCAATGGTTGGGGAAATGCTGGTGCTACTTCATATGACGTTGCAATCAAAGTCGGGGACACCGCGTTTACCCCTACAGGTGCGACAAATATTACCGGACAGGACGTAAAAAATCTCGAATTTACCGGCAATGCTTCCGGCGACATTGTAATTACGTGCACAAACAAATCAAAAGCCGGTGTAAACTTCTGCGGCGTAACCGTCACATACACAGACGGCAGTGGTAGCGATGTTGATCCCGATGCAGTAGCTAAGCCGACGATTACGTTTGCTGACAATAAGGTGACGATTACATCGGCTGAGGGTACTACAGTACGTTATACCACCGATGGCACAACACCTACGGCTACCGTCGGCACTGAATACAAAGATCCGTTTACCATCACCGCTTCCTGCACCGTAAAGGCTGTTGCCATCAAAGACGGTAAAACGAGCGAAGTGGCTTCGCTGGACGTAACTTATGTAGAACCCGCCAAGCCCTACGCCAATTTCGCTGAAATGATTGCCGCCGGGGCCAAGGATGGTATCACCGTCAACGGTCCCATCACCGTGGTTTATGCCTATAAGAAATACCTCTACACCTATGACAAGGACAATAAAGGTATGCTCCTTTATGGCACTACCACTACATCCGATCAGGTAAACGGCAAAGCATACGCATCTGTCACGGGTAACTACGTTACAACTCAGTATGTAGAAATCGCTGATTACACCCTTGGCGCAAAGGTGGAAGGCTCCGCAATCGCTCCGGAAGTCGTAACTCCCGGCGATGTCACCATGGAGATGCAATATAAGTATGTAAAGCTCGAAGGTGTAAAATACGATGGCACTAACCTCACCGCTGACGGCAAACCTATAGCACAGTACAACAAGTTCTCTCTCAGTCCCTACCTTACATCAGGGAAATACTATGATGTTGTCGGCATTGTTGATATACATAACAACAACCTCCAGGTTCAGCCCATCTCCTTTACCGAGGTGGCCAGTCCGGAGCAGGTGGCTATGCCTGTGATTGCGCCCGACGGCGGCGACGTATTTGTTGACACCCCGATTACGCTCACCTGCGCAACCGCCGATGCCAAGATCTACTACACCACCAACAGCACTCCCCCCACCACCGCTTCCACGCTCTATGATGCTGCTACCCCCATCACTCTGGGCACAGCAGGCTCCGCAACCGTGAAGGCTATCGCCGTCAAAGACGGTATGGAATCCAGCGAGGTAGCCACCGCCACCTTCACCGTCAAAGACTACGCCACCCCCACGGGCCTCAAAGTCCTCTACCACGGCGAAGATGCAAACAACACCTCTCTTGAAGTTCCAGTTAACAACGTCTACAGCTTCAGCTGCAACGATGCCACGAAGATTGTCCTCAAGGACGCCTTAAAGGAGGGAACAATTATAGCTGAGTTGGAAGGCCCCAACGCCACATATACTTTTGACAACACTGATGAGGTGATGGTTACAGTATACGGCGCTAACAACAAATACAACTCCACTGAAGAAAAGACCTTCACTGTCACCGTACTGAAATGGCTGAAAGAGGAGAGCTACAGCGCCGCCGCCGACAATGTGACATTCGACCTTACCAATCTCGCAACCGTCAACAGCTATTCAGACCAGACGGTAGAAGCCACAGTAGGTACCGATGTGCATTCAGTTGCCGGGTTCAAGTTCACCAATGATAATGTGACATTCACTGTTTCTGAAAACAGGATTCCCCGCCCTGAGAGCACTGAGCCTTGCCTGCGACTGAAGAAGGACGCATACGACCTGAGCGTATATCCCGGCAGTCAGCTTATCATCTCCGCTCCGGCCAACATCACCAAAGTGACGTTCAAGACCTCGAACGGTGGATCCATCAACGATGGTGGCGATGAGAGTACCTGGTACCTTGACAAAACCAACACGCCTTCCACCACTCCGGAACTGACCTACATCGACCACAACACCCGCGAGTGGGTCCCCGCTTATGAGACCAAGAACGGTTACTTCCTGTTCAGCGGTGACAGCGATATCATCTCCATCAATGTAGAGTTGGGCAGCACAGAAGCCACCTACTCCGTATTGGTTCCCGAGCTGACCTTCAACGAAGACCACGTATATATCAATACATATCCGGGCGCTGTGCTCTATATCAAGAAAGATACCAAAGCGGCTTCCGCTCCGATGCGCGTTTCCTACACCTCTACCTGGACCTCAGTTAAGAGCCACGAGGAAATGATAGGTAATGACGAGCCTGGTAAATATCTTGTGAAAGCTGTCAGCGACCACGATAAGTTCCCGAAGGGTATGGAAAGCGAAGTAGTTGGCTTCACCATCGACGAAAAGGGCACCGTGACCGGCATCGAAGATGTTGAGGCTGGCGCCGAGGAATGCGAAGTAGAATACTTCAACCTCCAGGGCGTACGCGTGATGAATCCGACCAAGGGACTCTATATTCGTAAATACGGTTCGAAAGTAACCAAGGTGTGCTTGTGATGACAAGCCCACCGGCCATCCGGATTAAATAAATTAGCCCCGCCTGCAATCGAGCAAGCGGGGCTATTTATGTCATCCGACGGGCGGGATGCGGGATTCGGCATTATTCGCCGACGGGGAAGGCCTGAGCGATGCGGGTGCCGACTTTGTAGTGGACGCCCGGCTGAGCCGTGATGCTCACGTTGGATGCGCGCCCTAAATGATTGACAATCCGTATTATCGAATGGAAAGCTTAGGTATACACTTCCTGATTTTAACAACAAACATGGGGCTTATCGGGTCGAATTGGAGGGCGGATTGGGGTTATTTGTGGCTTATTGGGGGCTTATTGAAGGCGCCGGCAAAAAAGGATTGAAAACTATCGCAAAAATGAGTAAATTTGCATATCGGGAAGGCAGATCGGAGAAGGCGGATTGCTATCAGTTTAAAGCTATCGGTTAACATGAAAGAGAGATGAAGCAGATTGAAGTCGTGGCAGCCGTCATCGTCAGAGACGGCAAAATCCTGGCTGCACAAAGAGGCTACGGGAAATGGAAAGGATATTGGGAATTTCCCGGCGGGAAGATTGAGCCCGGAGAGACACCCCCGCAGGCCCTCGCCAGAGAGATCAGAGAGGAACTTGCCATCGGGATCACAATCGACCGACTGCTCGATACGGTAGAATACGACTATCCCGACTTCCATCTGACGATGCACTGCTACATCTGCCATATCTCCCCCGAAGCCGATCCGCAACAGCTCGAGCACCTCGCCCTCCGCTGGCTCGCCGCGCGCGATCTTCCCCAGCTGCGCTGGCTCCCCGCCGACATCACCCTCATCCGCTCCCTCCCCACCCTCCTCCCCACCCTCTGATCCCCATCCTCCACGCGCTCCGCATACCGACCGCAAGCTCACCCCATCAGCTCCCAAACGCGGCATTGGCGGCAGACGGTGATAATATTCCGAGGGCAAGGACGATTTGCCCGCATTCAATCAAGATTCAAATAGAGGGCCGGTGTTCTGCAGACCCTCTCTAGAAATCAGCATTTTACGATTGGATATGGACTCACAGAAACCATACCCTCCACTGAGAATGAGCCGGTTATGGGAGGATACTGTTTCTTTGAGTGTGTCTAAGAAAGGGTACTAAAAAAGGACCAGCCAAA
>CAMEGQ010000045.1 GCA_945916235.1 uncultured Porphyromonadaceae bacterium
AAAAAACATACCACCGCTATGCAAATATACCACCTAAAAAGTGGTACGATGATATTACCTAACTCTCGGCTTGCACTGTCTTAAGAGCCGGTTCGACAAAATATATTAACGGCTCTTAGTACCAGCGGACGCCGTTGGAGTGGGATGAGCGCTTGTCGTATTTGAGGTCGGAGAGCAGGGCCGACTTCACTGAGATATGGAAGTTGTAGCTCTTGTAGGGGCCCACAGGAATTACACTCGCGCGCATGGTAAAGCAATGGAGGTCGCGCGCGATGTTAAGATTCATATAGGCGATCTTGTGGGTATCGAAGTTGTACGACGCCGAGGCGGAGAACTCCCAGTTTTTCGTCGGACGGATGTTGCCCGACATACTGAGGTTCTGCGTGATCTTCCCTTTATACTCCAGCTTGTCATAGTCGAACTCGCCGTAGCCGTAGTTGATCGAATAGTTCACCGACAGACTCCATGGCACAGTCCACGGCACATATCCCTCGGGCGTCAGCTGCAGATCGTCGTCTTCCGAGTTATTACCCAGACGGTCGGGCTGTCCGAAGCCGGAATCGTCCCAGTTGTCATTATCGTCGTAGTTGTTATTATTGTTGTTACGGTTGTTACGGTTGGCTTCGGGATCATCAGCCGATTTCTTTTTACGGCGGAAGGTGTCGTTATTGAACGTATAGCTGAACGAGGTGCCAGTGGAGGAGAGTCGGCCCAGGCCTTTGCCGTGGGTAAGACGCAACTTGTTGACACGCACCGGGTTGCCATTGGGCGACACGGCGTAGGTGTAGACATCCCATGTGGCAGCCAGACTGAGGTTGAACTGCTTGGTGAGGCGCAGCAGAAGCGATGTGTTGATATTACTCCATTTCAGCGAGTCGGCGGCGAAGTTGTAGCTCTGACTGACAGTGAAATTCTCGATAAGCGAGATTTTCTTCTCGCCGATGGAGTCGTTGTCCGATTTCACCTTCATCTCCACATTGTTGGCCAGCGAGAAGCTCACCATGCCGGTCTTTCCCTGTCCGGGCACTCCGAAGAGCGAGTTGGGGAACATGGAATATTTCCTCATCTGCTGGCGGCCGTTGGTATCGGTATAGGTGTACGACCCATAGTAGCCGAACCAGGGGGAGGAGAAGTCGGGCGAACCTGAGAAGGAGATCGATGGCGTCATCACATGGCGAATCATCTTCACTTTATCGCCCAGGAAGGGGAGCGGCTGGAAGAAGCCGTAAACCTTTGTATCGAGCGAGACGGAGGCGTTGAAGTCCCAGACGTTGTAGAACGAATATGTGGTATCCATCACCTCGGCCGAGGCGTTAGGGTCCCATGAGCGGCGCACCTTGGTGGTGTACATGCGGTCGGTCAGGGTAATCGACGGCGTCACGTTGAAGTAGGTGAACAGCGGGAAGGTAGCGGAGATGGGGATGCTGTGGCGCATGCCGTTGCGCCAGTCTTTTACCAGCGATTTCTTGAAAAATTCGTCCTGCTTGGCTGTGAGCGAGTTCTGGAGCTGTCCGGAATAGCTCATGCGGATTTTCTCATACCAGCGCTCGGCCCCGACGGCATGTTTGCGCTTGAAGGGGTAGGTCTGGCTCATGGTCACGTTCAGGTTGGGGAACGATACGGCCAGAGTGGAGTCTTTCGTTCGCTGGGAGACGTTGAGAGATGTAGAGAGCGACCATTTCGAGTTGGGGAAACGGTAGCTCATGTTGATGGTCGACGACTTGGTATTTTCGGTAAACGAGCTTGAGTAATAGCTATTCAGCGCATTGCGCGTATAGCCCGAGGTAGTGAAGTTGACGGCAGCCGACAGCGACATGTTCGGGTTGGCCTTCGAGTCCTGCGAGTGGCTCCAGATGAGCTGGAAGTTGGTGGCCGTGGCATAGTCGGGGTCAGACTTCTCGCCGTAAATGGTCTTGAGATAGTTCATCGAGAACTGGCCGTTGAACCTGTAGCGCTTGCGGTAGGTAGACTGAGCCGAGAGGCCCCATGACCCCTTGGTGTAGATTTCTCCCGTCAGCGCCAGATCCATCATATCGCTGATGGCGAAATAGTAGCCGCCGTCGCTGAGGTAGAAGCCGCGGTTGTAGTCGTCGCCGAATGTAGGCACTATCACGCCCGAGGCGTAAGAGTCGGTGAAGGGGAAATATCCGAAGGGGACAGCAAGCGGCAGCGGCAGGCCGGCGAGCACCATATAAGCAGGGCCGGTGACGATATTCTTTTTAGGACGCACCTTGGCCTTGGTCAGCTGCATGTAGAAGTGGGGACACTCGTGATCGTCGCAGGTGGTATAGCGGCCGTTCTGCACGTAATAGTCCTCCCCTTCAGTCTTTTTGGTCTGACCGCCGGTGAGGTAGCCTTCGCCTTGCTGGGTGATTACGTTGGTGATGTATCCGCGCTTGCTCTTGAAGTTGTAGCGCATGGTCTTCGACTCATAGTCGGAGCCGCCTTCCTGGAATATGGGGGTGCCCTGCAGTTCGCCTACGGAGTCGACACGGCCGCAGGCATACACTTCGCTGGAGTCGGTGTTGAGCTTGATTTCAGCGGCGTTGAGCTTAAGGTCGCCATAGCTCACCTCGCCGTCGCCGTACATATACATGGTGTTGCGGCCGATCATCACCATCGAGTCTTTCGAAAGGAAAGTGACCTGATTGTCAAGGTCGACCTTCTCGCGACGTATGCGCGAGGGGCGTTTGGGACGAGCCCAAGGCGGCGCCACGCGAGCCACCACCGTATCGGCCGTGACAGAGTCTGCCTTGACAGCACCGGCCAAGATGGAGTCAGCCCTGAGAGCTTCAGCTACAACAGAGTCAGCCCTGAGAGCATCCGCCATAATGGAGTCAGCCTTGATGGCATCGGCTAAGACAGTGCTCGGCTTGACAGCATCGGCCACGACAGTATCCGTCGGCCCGACGGCAGCCTGAGGCAACTTCGGGTCACCACCGATGCCGTCGCGCGAGAAAATACTCTCACACAGCGTCAGCGCAATCAGTATCAGGATTATATATATCGGTAACCTTCGCAAAAGATGCAATCTTAATGGTTGATGCGTGGGCGTCGGCCTCGCCTGAGCTCCTCAGGCCCGGCGCGAACTACGCACTATCGCGCAAAGTTACGACATTTCGCTTAATTGCGTACCCTCCCACCCCATTTTTTACATTTTTTGAGCAATAGAGGCTGTCGCTTCTCGATGCAAATCGGGAATGGGCGAAGGGGCGGTTCAAGAGCGCGGACGCAGGAAGAGGCCGCGGAATTCGGTAAGATAGATCAGGCCGAGGTAGACGGCAAGCAGAAGGGTGCGCAGGGGGAGGTCGATGAGATTATTGCCGGAGGTCAGCAGCGACGACACTCCCCAGAGAGCCAGCGCGGCGCAGACGTAGAACAGCAGGCGGCGCAGATCGTAGGGGATGGGGTATTTGCGGCGTCCTACCGCGTAGCTTGCCACCATCATAAACCCGTAGCAGCAGAATGCCGCCCATGCGCAGGCCATGTAGCCGTAGACCGGCACGAATGCAATATTGATAATGAGCGTGACGGCCAGTCCCATCAGCGAGAACCATGTGCCCCAGATGGTGCGGTCGGTAAGCTTATACCAAAGCGACAAATTGAAGAATATGCCGAACCACAATTCGGCCAGCATCACTATCGGCACCACCCTGAGGCCCGAAAAATAGGCCGGGGAAATGAAATATTTCAGAATCGGGAGGAAGAACATCACCCCTAAGAAGATAAACATTCCGAAGATGACGAACCAATTCATCGACTTGACGTAGGCCTGATTCTTGTCAGCTCCTTTTTCGCGATTTTGGGCGAAGATGAACGGCTCGTAGGCGAACCGGAACGCCTGAATGAACATCACCATCACGATGGCTATGCGATAGTTGGCGCCATAGATGCCAAGCTGGGTCATGGCATCCTGTTTGTTGGGGTCGAGGATAGGATAGAGAATCTTGTCGATGGTCTGGTTCATGATTCCGGCGATGCCGATAATCAGGATCGGGTAAGAATAGCGCAGCATCTCGCCCAGCAGCTTGCTGCTGAAGCTCCACCGCTCGGCATGCAGCTCGGGCACCACCAGCGCAAGCGTCACCACCGACGATATCACATTGGCCAGGAAGATATAGCCGATGCCGAAGTCGGGCTGATAGAACCATGCGATCCATCCCGGATCCTCGCGCCATATGACGGGACAAAGCAGGATGAACAAGAGGTTCAGCCCGATATTCAGGGCGATATTGATGAGTTTGAGCGTGGCGAAGCGCACGGGACGCTTGCGGAAACGCAGATAGGCGAACGGGATGGCCGTGAAGGCGTCGAGTCCCACGGCGACAGCCATCATCGAGATGTACGACGGATGGGCGCCGCAGTCAAGCGCGCGGGCTATCTCGGGCGAGAGCAGGCAGGCCGCCGCGATGAAGACGGTGGAGGTGACGGCAAGGGATGAGAGTGCCGTGGTGTAGACCTGACCGGGCGACGTCCAGCGGTCGTGGTTGGCGAAGCGGAAGAAGCCCGTCTCCATGCCGTAAGTAAGGATGATGAGCGCCAGCGCTACGTAGGCGTAGATATTGGTGACTATACCGTATTCAGCCGCCGCGAAGCAGTAGGTATACATCGGCACCAGACACCAGTTGAGGAATCGGCCCACGATGCTGCTCACGCCATAAATGGCGGTATCCTTAAAAAGACTCTTGACTGAAGGCATAAGATTGTTTCGATTTTCGGGGGCAAAGTTACGGAAAAATCCGTTATGAGCCGAGGGCGCGGCGAAGGAAGTCGCGCGAGAGGGTGCGCAGGCTCTCCAGCCGGGCATCCGCAGCAGCCCAGTCGATGGGGAGCGACGGAGCCTCAGCCCGCTCGCGATCCTCGAGGTCAAACTGGCGCAGAAGCGACGTCAGGCGCGCTCCGCCGCGTTCGCGGTTGTTGATGGCTGAGAAGCGCTTATGATAGATGATGCTGAAGGCAGCCCCATGGAATGAGTCGGTGACCACATACGATGCGCTGTCTAATGCGGCCAGCCACTCTTCGAGCGGTGGCACCCACGCTCCATTATGCTCCGGACCGACAAACAGCGGCTGCAAGCCCAGCCGGCTGCAAACATCAGACACCAGCGACATCTTGGCTTCCGAGCGGTCGAGAATATATACCCACACATAGCCGCGCTTGCGCTGGTCGGGCGACAGCTTGGCGTGAAGCGCCTTACGGTCGGAATCGCTGATAAGGGAGCGATAGTCGTCGGCTGTCAGCATCAGCGTCGGGTCGAGCACATGCACCGCCTCCACGCCAAGGCGCTCGCGGCAGAGCGTAACACCCGAATCCTCGCGCACCGATACGGCGTCAAACATCGGAAGGAGCCTGCGCGCCATTTCGGTCTGCTCGGGGTCAAACTCCCACGTATCGGCCCCGAACGATGCCGCATAGGCCACGCGGCGTATGCCCTGCAGGCGCTGTGCGCCTTCAAGAAACATCGCGTTGAGCACCTTCCCCGGGTTATACTCCGGACGCCAGATCTGGTCGCTCCCGACGATATAGGCATCGTAGCGGCCCGGCTTCCATACGCTCCGGGGCACTTTCATGTCGCGGCAGGCAAGCGCCACATTCCGGTCTACGAAGCGGCGCGTCTCGGCAAACCATCCCTCAACTTCCGAGGGGAGCGGACGGTGATGGCGCTGATGGAGCAGCCGGCCCAGATAATGCTTCAGCACAAGTTTCACTTTCCTCCGGGGAGGAAGGAGCATCCAATGGACGGTCTCAGGCTCGTGGCCCATACGGCGCAGAATCTGCTGCAGGGCCCATGTCTGTAGTATCCCGCCATAATTGAAGCGCGGCGGCTGAGTGAGGATAGCTATTTTCATATATGATCGGCTTATTTTCTCGGAAATAATAAAGAGGCGTCAGCGGCTGAACAGATATTTCAGGCGCAGTTTCAGGCGTTTCATAGGTTTGCGCTCTATATAGATGCGCATGGCGGCGATGGGGTCGGACTTTTTGGCGAGCATCTTCAGGAAGGGCTTGCGGGCCGGAGGCTCCTTGGCCGTACGGGCGTAGGAGGGGTTATGGATTATCACATCGTGCTCATCCACAGAGGCCATACGCCGCAGATTGGCCGCAGCCTTGCGGCCTCGCGCGGTGTGGACGATTACCAGACTTACCCCCCGGTTGTTGTCGATCGAGGGCGCCACAGTCTCCACCCCCCAGAAGTCGCCCAGAGTGATATCTGCACCTGACTGGCCGCGCTTGAACGGGCATCGGAAGCATCCCTCGCGCAGACTCAGATCGCGCAGAAACGCCATCATATACGGATTGTCGGTGTAGGGATGGCTGACAGCCGACCCGTCGGAGAAGCGGACAGTAAAGGAGTAGGTCTTCCATCCTGTAGATTTATCGCGGAAACTGATTGCTGCTATGTCGCTGCGGCGACGGTGATGCTCTTGGCAGAGCCGGTCGAGATAGAGGTTCCACAGTCCGGCGGATGGTGACCCGTGGCAGATCACCTCCACACAGAGCAGATTGTCGTATTCGCGCCCAAGCATCTTGCGCAAGGCCGCTATCTGGCAGGGGACTCCCGAAAAGAGCACCCTGCGGCCGCTCTCCACCTCGGATTTCACCTCGGGGAGAACCGATGCGAACGAACTGAACACATATTTGCTGCTGCGCAGGGAGGCAAGGGCTTCGACGGTTTCCACTCCGCGGTGAACCACGTTGAAATCCTTGTCGAAGGCCGCTCCGTAAACGATGCCGCCTGCCCCGATGACTTCGACAGCAAGGGCCGAAAAGGCTCCGCCCGACGAGCTGGTGTCTCTTACGTTCTCATTCGATACCCATGTGGCAAATATCTCTTCCATAGTTTGTTATCTGAATTTAAGCGCAGCTTTCATCCTCTGTCGCCACAGTTTGAAGCGCAAGCGACGCATCCCCTTAGTCACCCCGCCGCGGAACATGTGCAGGATTTTCCGTTCATGAGGCGTGAGCAGAGCCTCGAATCCGGGGTGCTCGCGCGTATATTCGAGTGTGGCGGCGATATATTCCGGCACCGATTCGGGCCGCTGCCAGTGGATACAGCTCATTACGATTGAGAACACCTGATAGGCCAGCGCATCTTCCCCCACAGCCGGGGTCAGCCCATAGTCGGCGATATAGCGGCGTATCCATGCGTTAAACTTCAGATAATCTGCAAATTTGCGGTCGTTGATGGAGCGCGGGTCGCTCAGCGAGCCGTCGCGCTCGATATATTCAAAGGCTGTCTCGGCCACTTCCACCACTTTCCGCGCCTGCGCAAGCAGCTGAGCCTTCCACATACCGTCTTCCCCGAAGAGCATTCCGGCTGACACATTGCTGATGGTCAGCGCCAGCGGTCGGCTTATGAGCTCACTGAGGCGCCAGTGGGCGCGGCACAGCAGGGCCTCGCGCAGCAGTTCCGGCCCGGTCATGACCGGTCTGGGCATTGCCAGCGATGGGGAGGCCGTGCCGTCGGGATGGCGGAATACGAAGCGCGGCACCACCAGATCGGCGCCCGTGGCCAGCGCCGTGGCCACCATGCGGCTGATGGCACGCCCCAGCATTAGATCGTCGGCATCAAAAAAATAGATGTAATCGCCCGTGGAAGCCTGAAGGCCGGTCATGCGCGCCGCCGAAGGTCCCTGATTCTTCTGAGTCAGAACCTTGACGCGCTCATCCCCGGCAGCCAGACGGCTCAGAATCTCAGGCGTGGAGTCGGTGCTCCCGTCGTCGACGAGCACCAGCTCCAGATTCCTGTAGTTTTGCAACAGGATGGAGGCTGCCGTATCGGCCACAAAGCGTTCGGCATTGTACACCGGAATCACTACCGATACCGTCGGCGTAGCTATATCGTTGACATTGTTCATTTTACTCGGTCGGGATGTTGGGCGATAAATGATTTCCAAGATGAAGGACCTCCGGCGGGCGTCGGACGCGACCGCTCGTAGAAATGACACAGCGCCACAGCTACGGCGTCGGTGGCGTCGAGTTCGGGCAGCAGGTCCTCTCGCGGGATGTTGAGAATGCGGCGCACCATCTCCTGCACCTGCTCTTTAGAGGCGGCGCCATTGCCTGTAATGGCCATTTTCACCTTTCGCGGCTCATATTCGGCTATGGGGATATCGCGCGAAAGTGCGGCGGCCATGGCCACTCCCTGTGCGCGCCCGAGCTTGAGCATCGACTGCACATTCTTCCCGAAAAACGGCGCTTCGAGCGCCATCTCGTCGGGCAGATGCTCGCCGATAAGCCGGAGCACCCCGTCGAAAATGCGGCTCAGGCGCAGATAGTGGCTGTCGCGATGATTGAGCTTGATGACGCCCATGCTGACCAGACTCGCACGTTTACCGGCCACGGCTATGATGCCGTAACCCATCACGTTGGTGCCCGGGTCGATGCCGATGATGATTTTTTCTGCGGTGGCGGACATGGTCGGATTGGTCTGTTGCGATGCGTCGGAGCGATTGCGGCCGGAGCGTCAGAGCGTATGGCTCAGGCGCTCAAGCGGTGTGGTGAATGTCAGAAAGTTTTCGCCCCAGCGACGCGAGGCCTCCTCGCGCAGGGCGGCAGCCGGGCCGTCGTGCCAGGCCATGGCCTCATCGAGCGTGGGCGCGGTGACCCCTAAGGCAAAACTCAGAGCCGAGGGATCTATTTCAGTGAGCACCCTTGCCAGCGAGGGGTCGGTCAGAGCCTCATGGGCCTGCAGGGAAGGTATATATTCGGCGCGAATCCATTTGAGGAATTCATCCTCGAGGTCGCGGCGTATCACGAATGTCGTATTTAGCAGAATCATTTTTCCTATTTGTTACGCACGCCTTTGCGAAAACTCCGGAAGAAGAATTTCACATGGCGCAGAATAGTCGGCAGAGTGCCGTAGTAATAGCACATGATACGGTATCTCTCCCACAGCGACTCGCGGCGGTGACGGGTCGTGGTGCCCTCATTGAGGTAGTCTACTATCACCTCCTTCATCCCGACCGTGCGCCGGGCATGCTGAAGCACCCGGATACACCATTCGTAGTCAGCCGAATAGCAATAGTGCAAATCGTACGGGTCAGTGATGCGCCGCAGAGCCACGAAAGCCTGATGGCATACCACCATACCGTCGGCGAAATCCTTGAGCGTCAGACGCTCCGGAGCCTGCAGATGGCGCGGGCCGAGGCGTCTCCCCTCTGCATCGACTATATCGGTCTGCCCGTAGACCACCCCGGGGTAATCCTCCTCCATGATGGTGTCGGCGATATGCTGAAGGGTGTCGGGCGAATGGAATGAGTCGCCGGCATTGAGGAAAATCACATAGTCACCCTTGGCTTCGGCCAGCCCCTTGTTCATGGCGTCGTAGATGCCGTTGTCATGGCCCGACATCACATGAAGCCGCGGATTGGAGAATCCGCTGAGAACCGACAGCGTCTGGTCGGTTGAAGCTCCGTCAACAATAATATGCTCATACAGCTCGCAGGTCTGTTTTGCGACGCTCGAGAGGGTCACCGGCAGGGTATCCTGCGCATTATACGTTACCGTAATGATTGAAAACAACGGCCGCAAAGGTTTAGATGACATGGTGTCCATAGTCGCTGATTTTGATAACTTTCCCGCTTTGCCATAGCAAGGCTCCTTTTCGCAAAGTTACTCCATTTTTTACGTTTTCACAACATGTCACCACATTTTCCACCGCCAGCAAACATCGTGGCAGTTCAGTTCCACATGGAGGATGTAGGGAAATTCGAGGAATTGTTGAAATGTTGGGGATTTTTTGCTAATTTTGTCGGTTAACGCAAAATTCGGCAATCGAAACGAGTGGAATGGTTCTGTTTATCAGCACAAACGACGATCTGGGCGGAGCTGCCGTGGTGACGATGCGGCTGGCTATGGCTCTGCGGCGGCGAGGCATCGACGCGCGTATGCTTGTGGGGCATAAACGCTCCGGGTATGCCTGGGTCGATACGCTCAGCTCTTGGCGCGTTGCCGCAGCGAAAGTGGCTGAACGTGCTCAGATTTTCGCTCACAACGGCCTGACTCGCCGAGATTTATGGAAAGTGTCAACCGGGAGCTTCGGTGCCGGAGTATGCAGCCATCCCTGGGTGGAAGATGCCGACATGATTGTGCTCGGATGGGTCAGTCAGGGCGTGGTGTCGCTCAGCGACCTGCGGCGTCTGTGCGCCATGCGTAAGCCGCTGGTATGGTGGATGCACGATCTATGGTGCGCCACAGGAATATGCCACATCCCCACATCGGCCAGCGAGGGCTCGGATGCCATCTTCGGCTGCGAACGCTTCAGGGAAGGATGCGGCGACTGCCCCTACCTCCACTGGGAGCGACGTAAGGCCGACCTTTCTCGCCGCATCTGGGAGCGAAAACTCGGACTTTTCCAGACTCTTCCCATCCACTTCTGGTGCGTAAGCAATTGGCAGAAAGAGGTTTGCCTCAGCAGCTCGCTGCTGCGCGGCAAACGCCTCGAGGTGCTTCACCATGCCTTCCCCATCGAGGATTACGCCTTTTCGGAATCCGTCTCCAGCGATTCAGCTAATAAAAAACTGATAGTCATGGGGGCTGCACGGCTCGACGACCCGGTCAAAGGTCTGTCCATGGCCATCGAATCTCTCAATCTGCTGATTACCAAGCATCCTGATATGGCCGACCAGGTCGAGGCCATATTCTTCGGCAGCCTTCGCAACGCCGGAGCCATTGCAGGGCTAAAAATGAGCCACCGCTACGTTGGCCCGCTCGCAGACAGCGACTTACAGAAGCTCTATCGCCGCGCCGACGTGGTGCTCTCAGCATCGCTTTTCGAGACGATGGGCGCCACGCTGATGGAGGGAATGGCCTGCGGCGCCACGCCCGTCACCTTCGGCCGCGGAGGTCAGGGCGACATCGTCAGCCATGGTGCAGACGGCTACATAGCCGACTATGGTTCAGCCGATTCCATGGCTGATTATCTCTACAAGGCTCTGACGGAGCCTTTCGATCGTCAGGCTCAACATGCCTCGGTGGCTGCGCGCTTCGCAGGCGACCGGATTGCCGAGCGATTCTGCCGGCTGACCAAGCAGACATGCGGAATCGACCTTATTTAACAGAAACCCCTATGATTCAAACCGATACGACAGTCAAAACCACTTCAAGCACTTCTGCAGAGACCACAGCATCTGCCAAGGCCGAGACAGCAGCCATGACCATGGCGGCCACCGCTCCCAAGGATACCGAAGCGCCCAAGGTATCGGTGATTGTGCCCAATTATAATCATCGGCCTTACCTCACGCGTCGCATCGAAAGCATTCTCAATCAAACTTTTACCGACTTCGAGCTGATTCTGCTTGACGATTGCTCCAAAGACGGATCTCAGCAGCTCCTGGAGAGTTACGCCGGCAATCCGAAGGTGTCGCAAATCGTTCTGAACCAACAAAATAGCGGCAGCACATTCGCCCAATGGAAACGCGGACTCGCTCTGGCCCGTGGCGAATATGTCTGGATTGCCGAGAGCGACGACTTTGCTGAGCCGACATTCCTCGAAACTCTTGTGGCTCAGCTCGATGCGCACCCTGAGGCGGCGATGGCGTTCTCCGGCTCGAATATGGTCGATGCCATGGACGCCATGATTCCTCACATGGACTGGGACCGCTACCGCCCGGGCCAACCGGAGGTGGAGGTCTACGACGGCACCGCGCTCATCCGCCGCAAACTGCTCTGGACGGCTGATGTCTATAACGCGTCGATGGTGGTGTTCCGTCGCGAAAAAGCTCCGGAAATCACTGATGCACAGATGCATATGCGCTACTGCGGCGACTGGCTGTTCTGGGTCAACATGGCTCTGGGAGGCGGCGGCGTGGAGGTGCGCCGGAAGCTCAACAATTTCCGCCAGCACACGGCCAAGGTATCGCCCGGCGCCTCCAAATCGGGACTGTACTTCATTGAAGGACTGCCGATTATGGTTCATATAGCCGACTCGCTCGGCCTCTCCCCCGCTCAGCGCCGGATGCTGGCCGGGCGCACCTGGAAACGCCTGATGAAATTCCCCGAACTGATGGCGCAGCGCGGCCCGGAGGTGATGGAGCGCCTCGAACGGCTATCGCCGGGCTCCGCCGGGCATAAGCACCGGCTCATCACGCTCTACGAGCTTGATAAATTCCTGAATTTTACCGGCTTACAACCAAAATAATCTATTATATCTGCCTGATGGCACACTAAAGTTCTCCACTCTCTCCGCCAACAAAACGAATCCCTGCCATGATATTCAAATCCAGCGACAGAAAAAAGCGCATCCTATTCCTCATCAGCCGATTCCTCGACGGCGGGATCGACACGATACTCGTTGAGTATCTGCAAAATATCCCGCTCGACCAGTACGACGTGACGCTTGCCGTCGGAGTGAAGATGGACGAACTTGAGGTGCACCTCAAACGGATTCCAGAAGGGGTTAAGGTGGAGTATCTGGTTGATTCCCCGAGCCTTACGCGCATCAAGAAAGCGAAAATCAAGGGGCGCGTGGGCTTCGGCCTCAAACTTTGGGACGAGCTGGCGCTGAATCCGCTGCGCAAAGCCCAATCGGCATGGCGCCTTGGGCGCCTGAAGCGGAAAGCTGACGCCATAATCGACTTCGACTCAACATTTTACTCCTCGCTCAAAGGCACACGCCAACGCCCCGTCACCGGCTTCTACCATTTCTCAATCGCCGAAAATCTGCGCCGCTCCAAGCGCCATACGCGCCGCCAGATGGAGGGGATGGCCGCATACGACCATATCGCCCTGATTTCCGACGCCATGGTCGACGAGGGTCTTCAGCTCTTCCCCGATCTGGCCCGCAAATTCGTGCGCATCTACAACGGATACAATCTTCAGGCGCTTCGCCAGCGCGGCGATGCTCCGCTGCCGGCCGACGTCTCATCGGGCAGCTATCTCGTTGCGGTCGAGAGGCTTGAGGAATCGCAGAAAGACATCTCCACGCTCCTGAAGGCCTTCGCCCAGACTCTGATCAATCCCGAATTCACGCGCATCGACGCGCTGCGTCCCGCTCCCCTGCGGCTCAAAATCGTAGGCACAGGCCGCGACCGCTCGCGGCTCGAACGGCTGGCGCAGGACCTCGGCATAGCCGACCGCGTGGATTTCCTCGGTTTTCAGCCCGATGCCGCTCCCTGGATAGCCAATTCGCTGGCTCTGGTCCACTCGTCGAAATACGAAGGCTTCGGACTGGTGCTTGCCGAAGCCCTCATCCTCGGGCGGGCCGTGGCGGCCACCGACTGTCCGTCGGGTCCGGCCGAAGTGCTCGACTACGGGCGCGCCGGGATGCTGATCCCCGTCGGCGACGAGAAGGTGATGTCGCGCGTGATGACGCTGCTGGCCTCCGACCCCGTGCGCCGGGCCGAACTGGAGGCTGCCGCCCTTAAGCGCGCCGAAGATTTCAATATTCAAAAATCTGTAAATCAGCTACTTTCAATATGCTTCAAACCGAATCAAGACCGCGCATCTCAGCGGTGATCAACACTTTCAACGCTGAAGAACACCTCGCCGAGGTGCTCGAATCGCTCAAAGATTTCGACGAAATCGTGGTGTGCGACATGTTCAGCGAAGACAACACCCGCAAAATCGCCGCGCAATACGGCGCCAAAATCATCGACCACGAGCGCTGCGGCATCTGCGAACCCGCCCGCAACGCCGCCATTCAGGCAGCATCTAACCCCTGGGTGCTCATCGTCGACGCCGACGAAAAGGTGTCGCCAGAACTGCTCGAAACTCTCTACGACATCGCCACTCAGGACGATGCCCCCTCAGCCGTGCGCATCCCGCGCCGCAACTGGTTCATGGGCCGCGAGATGGTATGTCTGTTTCCCGACTATGTGACGCGTTTCGCGCGCAAGGATAAGATCAACTGGCCCGCCGCGATCCATTCCCAGCCCGAAATCGACGGACGCGTCGACACCCTCCGCGACCGCGACTATTCGCTCATCCATCTGGAGCAGAACACCGTGGCCTCACGCCTGGAAAAGACCTACCGCTACAGCGAGAAAGAGGTGGAGCGCCGCGGTCCGCAGCGCTATTCGGCATGGTCGTTCCTGACCAAACCCGCCGGACGCTTCCTCAGCACATATTTTATTAAAGGCGGTATCCGCGACGGTCTGCCCGGCCTGATATGGTCGCTGCTGGAGGCTCAGTACAAATTCTCCACCATCGCGCGTCAGCACGACGCCGCCCGCCAGAGCAAGAAGAAATAATCCCGCACGCGGCCGCTCCAAGACGCCACCGGCGCCGGTACGCGCCTGCGCCCGGCCCGGGGAGTTATCCACGGTTTTCAACAAAAAACCTGAGTTTTCAACATTCCGGACAGTTAGCCGCCCGGAGATTTCCGCCATTGCAAGGTTTTAACCAATTTTGCACCGAATAAATCCGACAGAATGGGAAAAATCATAGCAATAGCCAACCAAAAGGGTGGCGTAGGCAAGACCACCACCACCATCAATCTGGCCGCATCGCTCGCCGTCAACGGCAAAAAGGTGCTCATCATCGACGCCGACCCTCAGGCCAACGCCACTTCGGGCTACGGCATCGACCCGCGCCAGATGCAGTCGAGCATATACGAATGTCTTGTCGACGAATACCCCGTCGAGGGCTCGCAGGTGGCCACCTGCGTCGAAGGCCTCGAGCTCGTCGGCTCGCGCATCGACCTGGCAGGCGCCGAGCTTGAACTCATCAATAAGCCCGACCGCGAAAAGGTGCTGGCCCGGCTTCTGGCCGATGTGGCCCCCAAATACGACTTCATAATCATCGACTGCTCCCCCTCGCTGGGCCTGATCACCGTCAACGCCCTCACGGCCGCCGACTCGGTGATTATCCCCGTGCAGGCCGAATATTTCGCCCTCGAAGGCATCAGCAAGCTGCTCAACACCATCCGCCTGATCAAGGCGCGCCTTAACCCCGACCTCGAAATCGAAGGTTTCCTCCTGACGATGTACGACGCTCGCCTGCGTCTGGCCAACCAGATTTTCGAGGAGCTCAAGGGCCACTTCGGCGACATGGTGTTCAACACCGTCATCCCGCGAAATATCCGTCTGAGCGAAGCTCCCTCCCACGGCCTTCCCGCTATCCTATACGATCCCGAAAGCCGTGGCGCCACCTCTCATCTCGCCTTAGCTAAAGAATTGATAGCCAAGAACCACTGATTATGGCACAACACAGAAACGCTCTCGGCCGCGGCCTTGGCTCGCTTATAGCCATGGACGACACCCCCGCCCGCGGCACTACGGCCATCAACGAAATCCCCCTGGACCGTATCACCCCCAACCCCGACCAGCCTCGCTCCAGCTTCGACGAAGAGGCTCTCGACGAGCTCGCATCCTCCATACGCGAGCTGGGCATCATCCAGCCCATCTCCCTGCGCAAGACCGGCCCCGACTCCTACCAGATCATCGCCGGCGAGCGCCGCTTCCGCGCCGCCTCACGCGCCGGGCTCACCACTGTGCCCGCATATATCCGCACCGCCTCCGACTCGGAGCTTACCGAGATGGCCCTGATCGAAAACATCCAGCGCGAAGACCTCAACCCCGTGGAAATCGCCCTGACGTTCCGCAAACTCATCGACCAGTACTCCCTCACCCAGGAGCAGCTCTCGGAGCGTATCGGCAAGAAGCGCGCCACCATCGCCAACTTCCTGCGCCTGCTGAACCTCCCGGCTCAGGTGCAGCTCGGCCTCACCGACGGCCAGATCGACTTCGGCCACGCCCGCGCCCTGCTCAGCCTCGACAACCCCGAGGACCAGCTCAAAGTCTACCGCGAGATCGTCAAGCACGGCCTGTCGGTGCGCAAGGTCGAGGAGCTCGTCAAGGCCGTTCAAGCCGGCAGCGCCCACACAGCCCCGGAAAAGCCCACGCGCCGCGCCAGCCACGACTACGACATCCTCAAGAAGCACCTCTCGGCCTCGTTCCAGACCCCCGTGCGCTTCTCCTGCAATTCCCAGGGCCGCGGCCACATCACCTTCGCCTTCTCCAGCGAAGAAGACCTCGCACGCCTCATTTCCATATTCGACACCCTCGACAAAAACGCCCCCGCCAATGGATAAGCCCCTGATACTCATCTCCAACGACGATTCTATCGACGCTCCCGGCCTGCTGGTGCTGGTCGACTGCGTGCGCCATCTCGGCGAAGTGTGGGTGGTAGCCCCCGAGCATCCCCATTCGGGGCAGTCGAGCGCCTTCACCGTCAACGAGCCGCTGCGCATCAAGGAATACCCCGACTACCACGGCGCCCGCATGCGCTCGGTCAGCGGCACCCCCGTCGACTGCATCAAGCTGTCGATGCATCATATCGTACCGCGGCGCCCCGCGCTGGTGCTCGCCGGAGTCAACCATGGCTCCAACGCCGGCAACTCCGTAATCTATTCCGGCACTATGGGCGCCGTGTTCGAAGGCTGCATGCATGGCATCCCCTCGGTGGGCTACTCACTGCTACATCATTCGCTGGCCGCCGATTTCTCGCAATGCCTCCCCTACATCACCGCCGTCACCGAGCGTGTGCTCGCCAAAGGTCTGCCCGCCGGCGTATGCCTCAACATCAACTTCCCCGCCAAGGTCAAGATCGAGGGGATGAAGGTAGTGCGCTCAGCCCGAAGCCATTGGACCGAGGAATATCAGGAATATACCGACCCCCACGGCCACCCCTTCTTCTGGCTCACCGGCCGCATTGTCAACGACGAACCCAAAGCCACCGACACCGACCTCCACTGGCTCGGCCTCAATTACGCCACCTGCGTGCCCGTGCGCCCCGACCAGAACGCCATCGACAAAATGGCCGGTGTCGCCTCCCTCATCGGCGAGCCGATCGGCCTCTGACCCCTGAGGCACCCCCTTCCGGCGCCCTCAGGCCGCTCAGGCCGCAAAGGTTTTTGCCGGAAAGGTTTGAAATTTATGGAAAATAGGTTAATTTTGCATCTGGGGAATCGAATTTTCACCTTTTCCCTTCGCACGAATGAATGTACAGGACACTATGCGTCGGATCGTAGAAGCCGAGAGCGACGCAATCAGAAATATACCTTACTCGCCTGAATTTGACAAAGCCGTAGAGCTCATCATGGAGCATGTGGTGCGCCGCGGCGGCAAACTCGTCACCTCAGGCATGGGCAAAGCCGGACAGATAGCCATGAACATCGCCACCACGTTCGCCTCCACGGGCATCCCCTCGGTGAATCTTCACCCCTCGGAGGCTCAGCACGGTGACCTCGGCGTGCTCCAGCCCAACGATGTCATGCTTCTGATCTCCAACTCGGGCAAGACCCGCGAGATCCTCGAGCTCGTGCAGCTCGCGCGCAATCTCATCCCCGATATCCCCCTGATCACCATCACCGGCCACGTCGACACCCCGCTGGCCGAATGTTCCGACGCCGCACTCTTCACCGGCGGCGCCCCCGAAGTGTGCCCACTGGGCCTTACGCCCACCACTTCCACCACCCTCATGACCGTCATCGGCGATATTCTGGTGGTCAACGTCATGGAGCGCTCCGGCTTCACCGCCCACGACTACGCCCTGCGCCATCACGGCGGCTATCTCGGCCACGCAGCGCGCTCCAAATCAGTTTGTGACAAGTAAAAAACACCCCTATTCATTATGTCGTCAGCCAAAGACGGAGCCGTCCCCTCAGGGCCGCTCCCCAAACTCAACGATGTCCGCATCGCTATCGTGACAGCCGAGTGGAACCGCCACATCACAGGCCGCCTGCTTGACAGCGCCGTCAGCCTAATCCGCTCGGAAGGCTACGACGTCGACTGCTTCGACGTGCCCGGCACCGTTGAACTCACCTTCGGCGCCTCGGCGCTCATCGAGGAGAGCCTCTTCGACGCCGTAATCGTGTTCGGATGCGTGGTGCGCGGCGACACCCCCCACTTCGACTACGTCTGCCAGAGCGTCACCCAGGGCATCACAGCCCTCAACGCCGACTGCGACACCCCCGTTATCTTCGGTGTGCTCACCGTAGAAAACGAAGCTCAGGCTCTCGACCGCATAGCTCAGGCCGACGGCCGTCCCGGCCCTGCCGGCGACAAAGGTCGAGAGGCCGCTGAAGCCGCCATCAAGATGGTAGCCTTCAAGCGCGCCCTCTCCTCCCTCTGACATGCCCGACCGACACGCCTTCCAACAATGTTGGTGGGATCAATGTAAAAAGGCAGTATCCGTCGGTGCGTTCGTGCGCGGAATCCCGCGCTCCCGGGGATCTTACAGATCCACCTCCAGGTCGAAGGCTTCGTCCTCCTCGTCGAGGTCGACATCATCTGCGGCGGCCTCAATATCCGAGAGCTCTACCTCCTTCGGCTTCACGGGCTTGACGGGGGCAACCACATCGGCCGCCGTCTTCCCCTTCTTCCCTACCGGACGGCTTCTCAGTCCCTCCATGATCTTGGCCTCGATCTCGTCGGCCAGTTCGGGATTGTCGACAATCACCTGCTTGGCGGCGTCGCGGCCCTGAGCCAGTTTCTGCCCGTTGTAGCTGAACCATGCGCCGGACTTCTTGATGATATCCAGCTCTACGCCAAGGTCTATAATCTCGCTGGCGCGGCTCACGCCCTCGCCAAACATGATGTCGAACTCGCAGCGGCGGAAAGGAGGCGCCACCTTGTTCTTCACCACCTTCACCTTCGTATGCTTGCCCAGCACATCGTCGCCGTCCTTCAGCGCCTGACCGCCGCGGATATCCAGACGTACCGAGGCGTAGAATTTCAGCGCGTTGCCGCCCGTAGTCGTCTCCGACGGACCGAACATCACCCCGATCTTCTCGCGAAGCTGATTGATGAAGATGCAGACGGTGTTGGTTCTGGCGATGGCCCCCGTCAGCTTGCGCATGGCCTGCGACATAAGGCGCGCCTGCATGCCGACATTGCGCTCGCCCATATCCCCCTCGATTTCGCTCTTGGGCGTCAGGGCGGCCACGGAGTCGACCACCACGATGTCGATAGCGGCCGAACGGATCAGCTGCTCGGTGATCTCCAGCGCCTGCTCGCCGTTGTCCGGCTGCGATACCAGCAGATTGTCCACGTCAACGCCAAGTTTTTCGGCGTAGAAGCGGTCGAACGCATGCTCGGCATCAATCAGGGCCGCTATGCCACCCTGACGCTGCGCCTCGGCGATAGCGTGAAGAGCCAGCGTAGTCTTACCCGACGATTCCGGACCGTAAATCTCGATGATACGGCCGCGCGGATAGCCTCCCACGCCCAAAGCGTAGTTCAGCCCGATCGAACCCGACGGGATCACGTCGATCTGCTCGATAGTCTCATCGCCCAGCTTCATCACTGCGCCCTTGCCGAAATTCTTCTCGATGCTCGCCAGCGCATTGCTCAGCGCCTGAGCCTTTGCGGCCTTCGGATCCACTCCGGCAGCCTTCTTTATAGTAGGTTTCTTTGCGGTAGCCATATTCTATATCTTGTCTAATTGTTTTATGCTGCAAAGTTAACGCCCGCCGTGTGCCAAAAATTTTCACCCCGGCGTTAATTAGCGTTAAATCCCCGATTTCCCCCGATTCCCCCGACTTTACCCTTACAAAGATAGCCCAAACCCGCCTCAATTCCAAATCCCCTACGCCTTTTCTTCCAAAATCGTACGCCGAAGCGGGCCAATAACCCCCGGCTGGGTTCTAAACCCCTGTAAACCTGTAAAATATCAAAAGGAGGGGTCTCACGACTCCTCCTTTTAACAATAAACCAATCATTATCACATTTCTTGCAATGGAAAAAGTAATTTGCTTTTTTCAAAAATAAAACGCCCTCCACACCCCAAAGGTTCACCCACTCCCCATTTTTCTTCAAAAATTCCTCACAACCTCT
>CAMEGQ010000046.1 GCA_945916235.1 uncultured Porphyromonadaceae bacterium
ACAAAAATAGCACCCGCAAAGATGCTATTTTATGACGTTGACAGAGATTTTTTTGCTTTTGTTTACTTTGGTTGCCCTTTGGACGGGAGTATCAGAGGTCCCAGACCAGAAGCATCGAGCCCCATGTGAAGCCTGCGCCGAAGGCGGTAAGCAGGATTTTGTCGCCCTTCTTGAGTTTGTCTTTGAACTCGTCGAGGCAGAGAGGAATTGAGGCTGCCGAAGTGTTGCCGCGATACTGGATGTTGACCAGCACCTTTTCCGGGGGGATGCCGGCGCGTGAGCTGACGGCTTCGATGATGCGCAGGTTGGCCTGATGAGGCACGAGCCAGTCGATGGTATCGGCTGTCAGGTTGTTGCGCTTGAGTATGTCGACCGAAGAGGTGTACATGTCGGTCACAGCGTTTTTGTACACGGTGCGGCCGTCCTGGAAGAGGAAGTGCTCTCCGGCGTCGAGGGTAGCCTGACATGCGGGTTTGGCCGAACCGCCGGCCCACATCACCAGATGCTCAAGGCCGCTGCCGTCGACATGGAACACTGCGTCCAGAACGCCGACGCCTTCTTCTTCGGTGGGCTCTACCAGCACGCAGCCGGCTCCGTCGCCAAAGAGCGGACAGGTGGCGCGGTCCTGATAATTGACCATCGACGACATCTTCTCAGTGGCTACTACGATTACTTTTTTGCGCAGGCCGCTCTTTACGTAGGCGGCTGCGTCTTCGAGGGCTACGATGAATCCGGCGCAGGCGGCCTGAATATCGTAGGCGTAGGCGTTGGTAAGCCCACTGCCCTTGCAGATGATCGAGGCTGTGGAGGGGAATCGGTAGTCGGGGTTGGAGGTGGCGCAGATCAGCAGCTCCACTTCTTCAGGTTTGGTCCCGGTTTCGGCCAGCAGTTTGTTGACGCACTGGATACCGAGATATGACGATCCGGCATCTTTCTTAAGTATGCGGCGCTCTTTGATCCCCACGCGGGTGGTGATCCATTCGTCGTTGGTGTCGACCATGTGCGAGAGCATCTCGTTGTCCAGAATGTCGTCGGGCACATACGATGCGATGCCGGAAATTTTGGCGTTGAGCATTTCAGCGGTAGGTTTATATAAGGCTCGTCCCACCGCTGTCGTCGGGCGGGAGAGGCCTGAAAAGTTAAGCATGTAAATCGGGCGGTCGGCCCGGCAGGGGGGCCGAATCCACCCGGCAAGTCAGGATGGTGGGTTATACTACAGCGTTCTTTTCAATTGCAACTTTGCCGCGATAGTAACCGCATTCGTTGCAAACGCAGTGGTAAACGTGCCATGCGCCGCAGTTGGGGCAGATGGCCAGAGTGGGCATAGCGGCTTTGTCGTGTGTACGACGTTTGGCCGTACGGGTCTTGCTTTGACGTCTTTTAGGATGTGCCATGGTTGTTTATTTCTTTTATTGTTTCTATTTTTTCGGAATTAAGTTTCCCTTTCTTTCAGTTTTCTTTGTGGGCCGGCGCGGCCTGTTCTCCGGCGTTTATTCCTCGGGGTTGATGTCGCGGAGCTTGTCCCAGCGCGGGTCGGTGGCTTGCGGGGCTGCGTTGCCGTCGGCGCCATCCGGGGCGGGCTCGTCCATCGAGTCCATTTCGTCGATGAGCGAATCTTCCAGCTCTGCGTCCGGGTCGTCGGGGGTGTGGGCGCGGTGCTTTTTCAGTATCGAACTCATAGCCCGGTTGCATTTGCCCATGGGGTGGACATGCTTGATAGGGATAGCCAGCATCACGGTGTCGAATATCATGTAGGCCACGTTGAGGTAGCTGTCCGACTCGGGAATCTCCATCAGGTCGTCGGAATCGTCGCGATACTGGTCGCCGTATTTCACCTTTATGGCGTAGGTAGTGTCGATGTCGATGCGCAGATCATCGAGACAGCGGTCGCAAGGCACCACTACATAGCCCGTCACGGTGAAGTCCAGCGAGTAGACATCGTTGGCGTACACCACTTTCAGGCGCACGTCAACGTCGGCGTCTCTGACGTCGGCATCCTCCATGTCCGTGAAGAATTGCTTGTTGAGGTGATAGTTGAATTCGTGTTCACCTTTGGGCAGGCTCTTCAGCGGAAGTTTGAACTGGCTGAATTTTCCCATTATGTTGTTGTCAGCTGAAAAAACTGTGCAAAGTTATAGATTTTCTTTCACCCCTCCAAATTTTTTTGCCTTGCCTTGGTTTTTGGGGCTAAATTTCATCATTTTTACCGGGTTTTGCCGTGAAACTTGGCCTGACGGCCGGGATTTTTGCGGCGGTGGTTTGGCTGTTTGTCTGATAATGGCTAAATTTGCAGTGATATGAGCTACGGATCGCTTACACGTTGGAAATGCCCGCTTAAGGAGCATCTAAAACGGGTGGCGGTGGCCTTTTTGGCTGCCGCAATGCTTTTGTCGGCCTGTCCCGTTGCGGGATATGCCGCCGCATTAGCCATGCCGCAAGATCTCACCCCCGCCGCCAAGGCTGAGAATAAGGACACCAAAACCGGCGATTCGGCCGCCAAGGGCGCCGGAAGGCCGGCTCACGCTGTACCTCACCGCCATTCGGCCACGAGAGGCCAACGCCTCCCGCAGGCTCCGTCGGCAGCCGCTCAGCCCGCTCAGCCGCCCGCTCCGGTTGTTACCCCCGCGCAGGCTGCGGCCCAGCTTCCCGACTCCATCCTCCTGGGGGCTCCGCTGACCAAGCCTGCCGAAGTGGTGGAATCTGAGATCCGGTCGGTCGACGGCCGGTTGGTTGCCACTCCGGTCGACACCGTCGCCATCGATGAGCGCCGTCCGGAGGTCGATGCCATGAAGGCTGTGGCCGACGAGGTCAACGCCCGCGTCGACTCGCTTAAGGCCGGCGACGGATTCCTCGTGGCTCCGGATATGCTCACCGCAGGCGAGGCCTACGCGCTCGACTCCATAGCCAACAGTTCGGCCGACTCCATCGCAGCCGCCGCCAAGAAGCAGCCCGACGAGTGGGTGCCCCGCGAGGTGGAGTTTGTGCCGAATCCCACAAAGGCCGTCTGGCTGTCGGCGCTCTTCCCCGGCCTGGGGCAGATCTACAACCGCCGCTACTGGAAGCTCCCCATCATCGTGGGCGGCTATCTGGGCCTGGCCTACGCTACCAACTGGAACAACAATATGCTGCGCGACTACACCGTGGCTTATGCCGACCTGCTCGACAACGACCCCAACACGCGCAGCTACATGAACATGTTCGCCCCCAACGTCAAGGAGGAGAATCTCGACCGCGGATGGCTGAAGGAAGTGATGCGCTCACGCAAAAACTATTTCCGGCGCAACCGCGACCTGTGTATCATCGCTATGGTGGGTGTCTACCTGCTTGCGATGGTCGACGCCTACGTCGACGCCTCTCTCTCGCATTTCGACATCTCGCCCGACCTCTCGATGGATGTGGCTCCGGCGATGATTCAGGACGGCCGTCAGCGCTACCCCTCGGTAGGGCTTGTGTGGGCCGTCAACTTTTAGCCGCCTGCCGGAGGACAGTACACCTCACGGCTGCGACACCTTTACCATCCTGAGCTGCAATTAGTTGCCCTCAGAGCTAAAACACGATTTTTGAACCATGACCAGACTACGCAAATATATTTTAGCAGCTGCCGCCGGATTGGCCGTCATTTCGGCCGGAGCCAAGCCGTCGGTGCTGAGGGTACCCGACATGAAGGCCGACTCGATAATCGTATACCCTGAAAGCGTCGAGACCGATGTGAACCGGATGATGAACAACTGGTATCTCCAGACCTATACGGCTCTGGACAAGGATGTCGACTCGCGTCCCGATGCCGTCACCACCGATCAGGAGATTATCGACCGCCTGCAGAGCATTCCAACCACCATGGAGATGCCCTTCAACTCCGTGGTGCGCCGCTATATAGATATGTACACCGGTCGGCGCCGCTCCCTGGTGGAGAGTATGCTGGGCATGAGCCTCTACTACCTCCCCATATTCGAGCAAGCGCTTGAGCGCGAGGGAGTTCCGGTAGAGCTGCGCTATCTGCCTGTGATCGAGTCGGCCATGGATCCCAACGCTGTGTCGCGAGCCGGAGCCGTAGGCCTGTGGCAGATCATGCTCCCCACTGCCCGCGGTCTGGGTCTGGAAATCAACACCATGGTGGACGAGCGCCGCGACCCCATCCGCTCGTCGGAGGCCGCAGCCAAATATCTGCGTCAGCTCTACGATATCTACAGCGACTGGTCGCTGGCTATTGCCGCCTACAATTGCGGCCCGGGCAATGTCAACAAGGCTATGCGCCGCGCCGGCGAAGGTGACGGGAAGAAAGATTTCTGGGCCATTTACCCCTACCTGCCTCAGGAGACTCGCGGCTATGTGCCCTGCTTCATCGCGGCCACCTACGTGATGAATTTCTACCATAAGCACAACATCTCGCCGGCCCTGGCCAAGCGCCCGATTGTCACCGACTCTGTGCATGTGAACAAACGCGTTCACTTCCAGCAGATTGCCGATGTGCTCCATATCCCTCTGGAGGAGCTTCAGATTCTTAATCCGCAATACCGCAAGGATATAATCCCCGGCACGGCCGAGACGCCCTGCCCGCTGGTGCTCCCGGCCAATCAGGTGTGCGCCTACGTGATGAGCGAGGATGCCATCCTGGCTCACAACGCCGAGCTGTATGCTCGCCGCGATGTGGTGGAACCCGCCACCGGCCTGGAGGCGCGTCGTGACGTGGTTGACGGTCAGGAAGGGGAGTGGGTGGTCACCGAGCAGGTGCAATACCACAAGGTGCGCCGCAAGGAGACCATGGCCTCCATCGCCCGCCATTACGGTGTGTCGCTTACGGCGCTTAAACGCACCAACGGCAATATCCGCAAACCGCGCCGCGGTCAGAAGCTCAAGATCGTGACTACCAAACGCGTATTCAAACCTTATGAGAATACTCCGGAGGTGGCTCCCGACGATCAGCTGCTGGTAAAATCGCCCGCACAGGATGGCGCAGCAGCTGTAGCGGCTGGTGAACTGGTGGCTGAGGCCGCCGAGGCCAAGGCTCTTGAGCAGGGCGTGGAAGGGCTGGAGCAGTCGGCCGAGGAAGTGGTGAAAGAAGTGGCTGATGTGGCTGCTGCGGAAGAAGCTGCTGACGAGGTAGTTGCGAAAGAGGCGGTTGAGGATCAGGCTGATGAGTCGGCCGGTGAGGCCGGTGAGGCCGAAGGTGCGGAGGTCGCTGATGAGGCCAACGAGGCCGGAGAGCGCATCTCGGGAGCTTTCGCTTCCGCCAAGGCTAAACGCGAGGCTGAGGCTGCCAGAGCTAAACGCGAGGCTGCCGAACGTGAAGCCGCCGAGAAGGCTGAGCGCGACGCCAGGGTGAAGGCTGACAAGGCTGCAAAAGCAAAGGCTGACAAGGCCAAAGCCAAGAAGAATTCCAAACCGCGCACCCACACCGTGAAGAAAGGAGAGACTCTCTCGAAGATTGCCGAGCGCAACGGTATGACACTCAAGCAACTGAAACGCCTGAACCCCGGCGTCAAGGCAAGCCGCATCAAGCCCGGCGACAAGATCAAACTGAAATAAGATGAAACGCGCCTATTTCCATACTTTTGGCTGCAAGCTCAATTTTGCCGAGACTTCCTCGGTGGCTGCGCTCATGGCCGAGAGCGGAGTGACGCGCATTGAAGAAGGTGAAACACCTGATTATGTGGTGGTTAATACCTGCTCTGTGACCGAGGAGGCTGACAAGAAGTGCCGTCAGGCTATCCGCTCGTTCAATCGCCGCTGGCCGCAGGCTGCGATACTGGTGACGGGATGTTTCGCCCAGCTGAAACCCTCCGATGTGGCCGCTCTGCCCGGGGTGAAGCTCGTGGCGGGCAACGACCGCAAGACTCTGATTGCCGAATATGTAAGGAAATCGGTTGTTAACCAGCCTGCTACCGAAAGAGACAAACTGCCGGGTAGCGATACCCGGCCGGGAAGCGGATGCGAGAACCATAGCCGGCCAGGTAACGAAAGCGAGCCGGGAAGCGGGTGCGAGAGCCAATTGTCGGAATGTCAGGTGATTGCGTCGAAAGATATACGCTCGTTTACGCCTTCATGCTCGCGAGGCGACCGTACGCGCTGCTTCCTGAAGGTGCAGGACGGCTGCGACTGCTGGTGCTCCTACTGTACCATCCCCGCTGCCCGTGGCCGCTCGCGCTCCGGCTCGGCAGAGTCCATCGTGGCTCAGGCGCGTCAGGCAGCCGCTGAGGGTGCCAAAGAGATAGTAATCACCGGGGTAAACATCGGCGATTTCGGACGCCGCACCGCCGACGAGACCGGCGAACTGGCCGGCCATCCGCGCGAAACGTTTCTCGACCTCATACGCCGACTCGACCGGGTGGAGGGGATTGAGCGTTACCGCATCTCTTCGATCGAGCCGGACCTGCTCACTGATGAGATTATCTCCTTCTGCGCTGAGTCGCAGCGGTTTATGCCTCATTTCCATATCCCGCTGCAGTCGGGGTCTGACGCTGTGCTCCGGCTGATGCGCCGCCGCTACGATACGGCGCTGTTTCGCGATAAGATATTGAAAATCAAGGAGGTGATGCCTGATGCCTTCATCGGAATCGACCTGATAGTGGGCGCCAGAGGCGAGACGCTCGAAGAGTTTGAGCGCTCGAAGGAGTTCATCAGCTCGCTGCCGATCACGCGCCTGCACATCTTCCCCTACAGCGAGCGACCCGGTACGCGGGCTCTGGAAATCGAGCATGTGGTGAGTCAGACGGAGAAACATCGCCGCGTGGGCGAGATGATAGCCCTGTCGGAGAGCAAGATGCGCGAATTCGCCGCCCCGTTTGCCGGGACTGTCCGCCCTGTGCTTCTGGAGCATGGCCGCGAAGGCGAGCCGATGAGCGGCTATACCGACAATTATCTGAAAGTGAGCGTTATGGCTCCGGCTGAGCTTGACAATCAGATAGTTATGGTGCGTCTGGAGTCGCCTCAGGTGTCGCACATGGGGGACATCTCCTTCACCGGGAGCCTCGCCGCAGCCTCCGATGGCCTCGCCGCAGGCTCTGCTGGCCCGGCGTTGCTGCCGCAAGATGAAAAATGATTAGCCTTATGAAGAAGAAGCTGTCGGATATCGGATTTTCGCTCTTTGTCGGGCTGATGCATTTGCTTTCATGGCTCCCGTTCTGGGCGCTGTATCTGCTGAGCGACCTGACATACACATTATTATATTATATAGTGCGCTACCGCCGGCCTCTGGTCGACAAAAATCTGCGTGAATCTTTCCCCGGGATGTCGGCCGGGGAGCTTGCCGCCGTGCGCCGTCGCTTCTACCTGAATTTTTCCGACTATATCTTCGAGACGGCCAAGCTGCTGCATGTTTCCGACGCTCAGATGCGCCGCCGCATGACGTTCACCGGGGTTGACCTCACTGACGCGGCTCTGAGGGAGGGACGCCCCGTGGTGGTCTACTTCTCCCACTGCGGCAACTGGGAGTGGGTGCCCTCGTTTACGCTTTGGAGCGGGCTGCAGCCCGGCCGCGAGGCGGAGTTCTGCCAGATTTACCGCCCGCTGCGCAACCGGCGCATGGACGCCCTGATGCTGAAGCTGCGCAGCCGCTTCGGGTCGGTGTCGCTGGCTAAAAATATGGCTTTCCTCGACCTGATGCGCTACCGCAAACGCGGCATCCCCACCATAACCGGTTTTATGTCAGACCAAAAGCCCTCACACGGCGATCAGGGCGTGGTGGTCGACTTCCTCCATCATCCCACGGCTATGATTTCCGGAACGGAGACAGTGGCCCGCCGCATGGATGCTCTGGTGGTCTACTGGGATATGTCGAAGCCCTCTCGCGGCCATTATCATATTGATACCGTGGTGATTACCGACGCCCCCAAGACGCTCGCCGAGGGGGAGATCACTCGGCGCTATGCCGCTCTGCTTGAGCAATCGATACGCCGGCAGCCGCCTATCTGGCTCTGGAGCCACAACCGCTGGAAAAATCCGGTGAAGGCTCCCGTTATGGCTTCTGATAAATCTTCTAATGGTGATAAGACCAGCGAACCCGTTAAATAACAATAGATTATGAAACCTCGCGTCGCTGTCATAATACTCAACTGGAACGGAGCACGGCTGCTCCGCCGTTTTCTCCCCTCGGTGGTGGCCAATACTCCCGACGAGCTGGGTCGTGTAATCGTGGCCGATAACGGTTCGACCGACGAGTCGCTGCGCGTGCTCAGCGAAGAGTTCCCGGAGGTGGAAGTGCTCAGATTCGCTGAAAACTACGGGTTTGCCGAGGGGTACAACCGCGCCGTGGCCGCTTGTAGCGATTATCCCTATGTGCTGCTGCTAAATTCCGACGTGGAGACCCCTCAGGGATGGCTTCAGCCGCTGGTAGAGGCGATGGATGCCGACCCGACGTTAGGCGCATGCCAGCCTAAGATTCTGAGCTACAACGATAAACCGAAGCGTAACGCTTCAGATGCGGACGCTACCGCAAAGGCTGCGCAGGCTTCCGCAAAGGCTACGGACGCGTCAGGACAGGAGGCGTCTTCAGTTTCGGCTGGGGACCCTTCAGGACAGGAGGCGGTTTTTGATACCTTCGAATATGCCGGGGCGTCTGGCGGATTTATCGACTGCAACGGCTACCCCTACTGCCGGGGCCGAATATTTTCGGTGGTGGAGCAAGACCGGGGACAGTATGATGATCAGATCGACATTTTCTGGGCCACGGGAGCGGCGCTGATGGTGCGTACCGAGCTGTATCTCAGGGCCGGAGGACTGGACAAGCGATTTTTCGCCCACATGGAGGAGATCGACCTCTGCTGGCGTATCCACCTGCTTGACAGCCGGATAGCTGTGGTGCCTACGTCGCGCGTGTATCATCTCGGGGGCGGATCGCTCCCGGCTTCCAATCCGCGCAAGACGTATCTCAATTTCCGAAACAATCTGCTTCTGCTTCATAAGAACCTTCCAGTCAAGGATTTGAAGCGGACGCTGCTGCGGCGCCGTCTGCTCGACACTCTGGCCTGGGCAAAATTTGTGGCTACGCTGGATTTCGCCAACGCCGCGGCTGTGGTGAAGGCTCACCGCGATTTCCGCAAGATGCGCCGGGAGTATACGGCTCATCCGGAGCGCAACCTTCTGGGGCGCTTCCCGGGAACGAAGGTGAACATCCTGACGTCGTTCTACCTCCGCGGCCGGCGCCGGTTCAGCCTGCTGGACTTGTAAGGCACCTTTTTTGAAGAAATAAAGGGAAATTATAGCTTTTCAAGTTAAAAAATGTTAAGGAGTGTAGAATTAACACTTTGCAATAGATTTTTAGTTTATATTTGCAATTGAAAAGTACCGGAAAAGCAATCTGCATACCCCGAATTTAAAGTGCTTTTTACCTAACTACTTGGAAATAAGCACGCTGACATAGGGGAAGCCGCCCAGCCCACATATTAAGAGTAAATGCGGAGCGACGCTGGCGGCTCACTGAAACAAACCGATTCCATAACTCACTGAATGGGATCTATTTAACGAAAGAAATTATTTATATCTTTACCTTAAAATAACCATGTTTCTCAGTATGAAAAGAGAGAAAATGTTAAATTCCCGACCGGGCATGCTTCATCGTATCGCTCTGGTCGCATTGTGCTTTATTGCGGGCATAACTGCATGGGCACAGTCGATCGTGACAGGTACCGTGGTATCTGCTGCTGACGACGAACCCCTGATTGGCGCTTCAGTGCGCGTGAAAGGCACCGCCAGCGGTGCATCAACCGCCATCGACGGTAAATTCTCGATCCAGGCCAAGCAAGGCGCTACTCTGGTAGTATCCTACATCGGATATACCACTCAGGAAGTGGCTGTCAAAGGCAACGACATGAAGGTGGCCCTCAAGGAGGACAACGCCGTCCTGGACGAAGTGGTAGTAATCGGTTATGGTACGATGACCCGTAAGGACGTCACCGGATCTATCTCCACAATTAATGCAAAAGATATGAACGTCGGCGCTTACACCGATGCAGGCCAGCTGCTTCAGGGTAAGGTCCCCGGCCTTGTGGTGGTTCAGAACTCCGACCCTAACGGCGGTGTGAACTCCATGACCCTCCGCGGTGCCTCGACCCTCAACGGTTCGACTTCGCCTCTGTATGTGGTCGACGGTATCCCCGGCGTGAACATGAACCTCGTGGCACCCGCCGACATCGAGAGCATCGACGTGCTCCGCGACGCATCGGCCACGGCTATCTACGGTTCGAAGGCTGCCAACGGTGTGATCATCGTGACCACCAAGAAAGGCTCCGACGGTCCCGCCCGCGTGAACTTTAGCACTTATGTATCATGGGAAAAGGTCGCCAACGACCATGAGATGATGTCCGCCAGCGAGCTGCGCGAATATCTGACTTCCAACGGTCAGGATATGAGCCAAATCAAGACTGACTTCGGCGGGGACGTCGACTGGCAGAAGGAAGTGCAGCGCACAGGTTTCGCCCACAACTATACTCTTTCAATTTCCGGCGGCAACGCCAAGACCAACTACAACGTTTCGGCCAACTATATTGCCCGCGACGGTTCGATCAAAGGTGTAGGTAACAATCTGTTCACCGCACGTGCATACGTAGAGACCAAGACTCTGAAAGACCGCCTGACCCTCGGCATCGGTGTCAACGGCAATATCCGCAACGAATGGGGTGTGCCCCGCGGCGATAAAGGCGCATCGGTTTACAACGCCATGTACTACTACTCGCCGCTGACCCCCATATACAACGAAGACGGCACATGGTTCGACCTTTCCGGTGGCGATGTCAGCCAGTACTACAACCCTCTGGCAATGATTTACGAAGATCGCAGCCGCGCACAGTTCAAACGCTATCAGGTGACCGGCAAAGCCAGCTTCCAGATCATCGATGGCCTTCTGCTGAACGCCAACTTCTCGTATGAGAACAACGATTATAGCTACCGTGACTATTACTCGACTCTGTCGCAGACCAATAAAGAGCATGGTCAGACCTCGCGCAACTATACCAACGACATCAACAAGCTGATGGAAATCTACGCCAATTATGACAAGACTTTCAACAAGGTACATAAGGTGGCTTTGATGGCCGGTTACTCGTGGGAGGATCACAAGACCGGCGATGGTTTCGGCGCAAAGGGTAAGTATTTTTACAATGACGCTCTGGGCTGGAACAATATCGGCTTCGCCAACAAATGGGATACCGATCCTGTATGGGCAAATACCGAGAATCATACGCGTATGATTTCGTTCTACGGACGTGCCAACTATTCCTATGCAGGCCGCTATATCGCACAGGCTGCCGTACGTCGCGACGGTGCTTCGGTGTTCGGCTCCAACAACAAGTGGGCTACCTTCCCCTCGGCATCAGTCGCATGGCGCCTGAGCGAAGAGTCGTTCATTAAGAATCTCGACATCTTCACCGACCTTAAGCTCCGCGCAGGTTGGGGTCAGAGCGGTAACTCACAGGGCTTCGACATCTACTCTTCGCGTTTCTTCTACGGCGGCGGAAACCGTTTCGATTATATCGACCAGGACGGCAATTCGCATTCTTACAAGACTCTGACGGCCGCCCGCAACGTAAACGACGACCTGAAGTGGGAGACCACCACGATGCTTAACCTCGGTCTGGACTTCGCATTCCTCAACGGCCGTATCAACGGTACGATCGAATGGTACAACAAGACCACCAAGGACATGATCTGGAACTATCCCGTATCGACCACGCGCTATCCTGTCAACTGGCTGACCGCCAACGTCGGCAAGATGCGCAACCGCGGTATCGAGCTTACCATCAACGCAGTACCCATCCAGACACGCGATTGGAACTGGTCGACTTCACTCAACTTATCGCACAACAGCAACCGTGTAGTTTCCGTTTCGAACTCGGAATTCAACGCAGGTGTGCTTGACCAGTACAATGTAGGTTTCCCGCGCTCAACCGTCTATACCCAGCGTATTGTGGAGGGCGAACCTATCGGAACATTCGTGATGTTCGAGCATGCCGGCTATAACGAAGAAGGTACATCAGTTTATTACCGTCACGATCCCGCAACCGGCGAACGTATCATCAATGAGGAAACCGGCGAATACGAGACCACCAACAACCCGAACGAAGACGACCGCGTAATAGTCGGAAACGCCCAGCCTAAACTGACCATGGGATGGAACAACACCATCACCTGGAAGAACTTCGACCTCAACCTGTTCTTTACTGGCGTATTCGGTCAGAAGATTTTCAACGAACCGAAAGCTTACTATTCGCAGCCTTCTAACGCCCGTAAAGGTAAAAACGTGATGAAATGCACTGCCACTGAGCAGCTCTGGACGGATGAAAACGCAGGTCTGCCCTCCGACCGCTATCTGGAGAACGGCAGCTACTTCAAGCTGCAGACCGTTACCCTCGGCTATACCTTCCGTAACTGCTTCAACGGCTGGATCAAAGACCTCCGCCTGTATGTATCTGCCAACAACGTGTTCACCATCACAAGCTATTCCGGCCGTGACCCCGAAATCAACCTCGGCGGTCTTGCCCCGGGTCACGATACCATCCACGACCACTTCCCGCGTACTCGCCAGGTTCTCGTAGGTCTTAACGTGAATTTCTAATCTCCAAAAGTATTCAGCCCACTTCAAAGCCCTTGCCAAAAGGGCAAGGGCTTTGAAGAAAGCATAAACAGCTTAAATCGCAATATCAATTATGAAATTATATATCAAAGGATTGATAATGGGGCTCGCACTCGCCGGCACCGCATGTACCGACCTCGATACCGATATCAATACCCAATACACCGAATTCCCCGACAGCGAAATCGCACGTCGCGGTGCATATAACGGATGCTACTATTACATCCGCAATGAGGCGTGGGTAGGCCGAAACTTCTGGGAAGGAATTCTGACCCAGGGCGATGAAATCACCTGCGTTTGCTACACTGAATCGTATTATTTTGATTCGGGACGTTTCTTCAAAGGCTCTGCTCACCTTCTTGACCCCGACTGTCAGGGCATCGGTCTGTTGGGCGACCTCATGGCGGGTATTACCTATACCAACTCACAGATTGTAATCTACGGCGGCGAAACGCTCAAAGATCCCAATGTTGCCACTCTGCGTGCCATCCGCGCATTCTATCATTTCTGGATGATGGAGCTCTACGGCGATGCTCCTATCATGGATCATTCTCTTGAAGAAGGCGAATACTACGACCGTCAGCCGCGTGCTAAAGTGGCCGAATTTGTCGAACAGGAACTTCTGGAGATCCTCGAACAGAACGCCCTGCCTGAAAACAACGACCTCTCGACCTACGGTACGCCAACCCGATGGATGGCAGAGGCTCTTCTGGCTAAGCTTTACCTAAACTGGGGTGTCTACACCAACGATATCAATACCGTAGACAACAATACTCCCAACCCCAAGCTCGACGATTGCATCAAATGGTGTAATGACCTGATGGCTTCCGGTCTGTTCGAAGTAGGTCAGGGATACCGTAAGAAATTCTTCCCTGATAATGGTGTGCAGATCAAGGACTTCATCTACGCAGTGCCCATGGATCCCGCAACCCTTGGTGCTAATTATAGCGGCGGCGCAGAATTCTACCGTTGGGTGACTTTCCACAACACCGGTCTTATCGCCCCTCAGATTGTCGGCGATTATGTTCTGACAGGTGGTGTGATCGGAAACTTTGTCATGACCAAGGAGGCAGTTGCACGCTTCTGTCTTGAAGGCGACGAGCGCAACGACATGGTGCTTGCAGAGAATGTATGCCAGTTTGACCCCAAGACATTCGAAAAAACTACGACTCCCGTAATCCTTTATAAGGATGCCCGTCACCGCAAAAAAGTCGGCCAGCTTTCGTTCACTGTGGATGTCAATTATGAGAATCCGTCGATCCTCTCTGTAGGCGATGAATCTGACTATAACAACACCATTCAGGGCGCGCGTCTGGTCAAGTATCCTCCGCGCGAAGAAGATTACAAGAGTTGGGGTCGTAAGCAGGCAAACGATATCCCCGTATTCCGCTTTGCCGATATTCTGCTGACCAAGGCTGAATGTATCCTTCGCGGCGGTAACGACCCGATGGGACAGACCGCAGAGGAACTTATCAATCAGGTACGCGACTGCTCATCAGCTCCTCATGTTGATAAGACGAAAGAAGGTCTTAATCCCGCTCAGGGTCTTAGCCAGATGGATCAGATACTTCTCGACGAGCGTTCGCGCGAGCTTATCTATGAGATGTGGCGCCGCAACGACCTGATCCGCTTCGGTCAGTTCGAAGCCGACTGGATGGGTAAATCGAACACCGGTCTTGACGACAAAGCCACATGGCGCCGTCTGTGCCCGATCCCCCGTGGCGAAATGGAACGCAATACCAACTGGAGCCAGAACTACGGATATTAATTCGCTTCTGTAGGAACCTCAAACGACGGGCTACGCAATTAGCCGTATCGGAACTCAAACCGGCGGCATGGCGGCCGGATTCGCGGCCGCCATGCCAACCGGAACTTAAAAACAATAAGAAATCCAAATTTCAATTCACTCTTTTTTTAACCTTAACCAATTATCTCATGTTAAAAAACTACATGAAACGCAGCCTTATGCTGCTTGGTGCTGCTGCTGTTGTAGCATCAGCAAGTGCCGCAGGTGAATGGTCAAACATCACTACAAAGGTACTCCCTAACCCTTCATTCGTTCCCGGATGGTGCGGTGCAGTGTATGATGTTGACGCTACCAACAAAGTGGCAGAAGTATGGAATGGCGCTTTCCATCTGTATCAGGTGGTCAACGACGCACCTGCCGGCGACTACACCCTCACAGTTCAGGCTTTCTACCGCTATTCGAACGAAGGCGATTCGCAGGCCAACATGACCAATGGCGCCAACCACAACGCTTTCATCTTTGCAAACGGTGCAAAAGTGGCTGTCAAGAGCCGCTGGGAAGACGGTAGTGACGTCCCCGGTGACCTCACGGCTGCAGCCGCTGCTTTCCACGCCGGCCGTTACACCAATACCCTGGCTTTCCATCATGATGGCGGTGACCTCCAGGTCGGTATCTATGACCTCGGCGGTATGGCTGATTCTTGGACAGCATTCACCGATTTCAAGCTCGTAGGCCCCAACGGCAATGTTGAGCTTGTAAATGCAGACTTCTCGAAAGGCTTCGACAAGGCAAACCCCGTCTGGGATTTTGCTAACCTCAACGGTTCCAAGAAATATCCCGATGCTTGGGGTTGGGAGCACAAATCTGACTTCTCAGGTAATACTACCGGTGTATTCCGCAAAGCCGGTGGTTCTCCCTACCACTATGGCGTAGAGGTTTCGCTCGAAGCAGGTAAATATCGTTTCGGCGTTCAGTCGTTCATCCGTTACGGATGCGGCAACGGCACCGGCGGCTATGTCAGCTTCAAAGATTGGCCCGGTATTTGGGTAGAAGGTACAACCGCTTACGATGCTTACCAGACTGAAGACCCCCGTCAGGGTGGTTCTCCCGCTTACCTCTTTGTAACTAATGGTACTGACCTTGGTGACGATGATGTTACTCACCTTAAACCGACTGACCTTGAGACTGCTCAATATGGTAATCCCGACGCATGGTGGAAAACTCAGGAAATTAAGAACATCTTCGATGAAAAGCTCGATGTCTATCCTGACAACACCATCCCCGCAGTCGGTCAAACAACTCCCGAAGGTTGGGCTCACGTTAACTCCGGCTTCGAAAACTCCGTCAGCAAGTTCTTCGTCAACAACCTTGACAAGTATCGCAACTATATCGAATTCGAACTGACTGAAGCAGGCACCGTATGGGTAGGTATGGCTAAAGACCAGAACAATCCCGCCGGTTACTGGCATCCCGCACGCGACTTCACCATCGAGAAATACGTTGGTACCGGTGGTGTAGAAGGCGTAGCAGCTGACGTTGACGACGAAAACGCTCCCAAGGAATACTTCAACCTTCAGGGTATGCGCGTTGCTGAACCCGCCAACGGTATCTTCATCGTTAAGCAGGGGAGCAAGGTTTCGAAAGAAGTCATCAAATAAGACATTTTTTGTCCGCATTTAATATCAGGAGTGCATCCGGCTCCAAGCCGGATGCCTCTCCACAAAGCAGCCGACCCGTGAGGGCCGGCTGCTTTGCTTCTCACGCGAAGGGAGGATGATAATTCTTATAATTCGTATAATTCGTCTACCGCGAAAGAAGGGAAAAAGGGATACGAATGTTTGGTTAAATGGCGGAGAGAGCGTAAATTTGCGGTAACTGAAAATTCTTTGTCTTTTATGAACCTTAAATCTATTTTGGCATTGATTTGCCTCGCTTTGGGAGTCAATGTGGCAAGTTGGGCTTACGAACTGCCCCAATTCAGCAATGGAACTACCGAGAATTGGTATTATATCGTCTTTGCCAACAAATATTCTGTGATACAGGACTTTGGCGTTGACAAAAATATGATGAGCAATAATGTGGTGCCCGACCGGGAGACTCAGCTTTGGAAATTCGTTGGCGATGAGGATGGCTTCAAAATGATGAACGCTGCGGGCCGTTATGCCCGTCTTGACGATAAGCTCGTTTCGACCGACAATGAGGAGGCTGCGGGTATTTTCCGTCTGGTACGCAACACTCATCCCGACATGGGTGAATATTTCGATATCGTAGATACAGAGAATACCTCTGGGTATAACCATCTTCAGACCTACAGCGGTGCCGGTGTCGGACGTCTGATTGGCGGATGGGAAGCCGCTGACATCAACAATGCTGTCTTTTTCTATCCCAAAGGGGCGATGAGTCCCGAGGCTCCCAAGGTGAAGGAGTATGCCTCCAACGGCCTTGCAACCTTCGCGCCAGAGAACCGCCATACCGCGTGGTACACCAAGCCCGCCACCGGCGAATCTGTCGAGGATCAATGGATGGAATACGCTCTCCCTGTCGGTAACGGCCAGTTCGGCGCGATGACCTTCGGAGGCGTGGCATGCGACCGCGTACAATTTAATGAAAAGACCCTCTGGAGCGGAACCTCCCACCTTCACGGCACGTATGAGAACTTCGGCAATGTTTATCTGGAAGATCTTTCAGATGTGTTCAACACGTCGGATAAGGCGCTGAAAAATTATGTGCGCTACCTCGATATGGATAACGGGATCTCGGAAGCTCGCTACAGCTCGCCTGACGGCACGACCGACTACCTGCGCCAGTATATAGCATCATATCCCGACAAAGTAGTGGCTATCCATCTGACGGCTACCAATCCAGGCAAGATTTCTCAGCGCATCACTCTGGTACCCGGGATGAAGAGCCGCTTTGTGAATGTAGCATACTCTGCCGACGGCACCGCGACCATCGAGGATAAATTTCAGAAGCTCGACTTCAAAGCCAAACTGAAAGTAGTGGCTACAGGCGGCGAAATGACCGTCACAGACGCCGGAATTGAGGTGAAGGGCGCAGACGAGCTGCTTGTGGTGCTCACCGGCGCTACAAATTTTGATCAGCATTCCCCCACCTACACCTCGTCGGTGGCAGGGATGAAGGCAGATGTAGATGCTGTTGTATCTGCTGCTGCCGCAAAGAGCTGGGATTCGCTATTAGCCGACCATCAGGCTGACTACAAGGCGCTCTGGGACCGTTCGGAATTCGTGATTGACGCCGCTGCTAACACTAAGACCGTACAGGATATGGTTACCACCTACAACAAACGCCGCGCTGACCGCACCGCTCCGGAGCATCTGATGCTTGAGGAACTTTACTATGCTATGGGCCGATATATGCTTATCGGCTGCTCACGAGGCATCGACCAGCCGTCGAACCTTCAGGGTATATGGAACCATAGCTCATCGCCCGCCTGGGATTGCGACATTCACTCCAACATCAACGTGCAGATGAACCAGTGGCCTACGGAGATCACCAATCTGTCAGAGCTGCATATGCCTTATCTGAATTATGTGTATTCCATGGCTCTGGAACATAACGAATGGGCCGATTATGCTCAGCGTTCTGGTCAATCGAAGGGGTGGACCTGCTTCACTCAGAACAACATCTTCGGATATTCGGATTATGCCGAAAACTATGTGATAGCCAATGCATGGTATGCCTACCATTTCTGGCAGCATTATATCTATACGCTCGACAAGGATTTTCTCGTGGAGAAGGCTCTGCCGGTGATGGTAAGCTGCTGCGAATTCTGGCTGGAGCGTCTGGTGAAGGCTTCCGACGGCACATGGGAAGCTCCGAAGGAATGGTCGCCCGAGCATGGCCCACAAGAAGAGAACGCAACGGCTCATGCCCAGCAAATCCTTGTGGAACTGTTCAAGGATACCCTCGCCGCACTTAAAGAGGCCGGTTCAGGCTATAAGGCTCCTGATGGCTTTGAGGCTGAACTCCAAGAAAAATATGAAAACCTTGACAAAGGACTCGCAACGGAAGTTTACAATGGTTGGGGTACTGCCAACGGAGTTGCCGACGGCACAGAGGTGCTCCGCGAGTGGAAATACAGCCCTCTAAGCGTGGGTGAGGATGGCCACCGCCATCAGTCGCACCTTATGGCGATGTTCCCCTTCGACCAGATTACGCCTGAAAGCCCCTATTTCAAGCCCGCTATCAACTCGCTGACCCAGCGCGGCGACCTCTCGACGGGATGGTCACTCGGTTGGCGTATCAACCTTTGGGCACGCGCCCTCGATGCCGAGCACGCCCACAAGGTGATTGTGACGGCTTTGCGTCATTCGAATTCCTACGGACAGTCGAATGGTGCCGGGGGTATTTACTACAACCTATTTGACTCCCACGCTCCCTTCCAGATCGACGGCAACTTCGGATACACTGCCGGAGTGACGGAGATGCTCCTTCAGAGCTACGGCGGCGAGATCCGCCTGCTGCCTGCTCTGCCGAGCATGTGGAAGGGTGGACAAATCACAGGCATCAGAGGCGTCAACAACTTCGAAATCGACCAGAAGTGGGCAGAGGGCAAACTGACTCAGGCTGTCATCACTTCCAACAGCGGCAAAGACTGCACCGTGATTTATCCGGCCATCGCCGAGAAAGCATCGGTGAAGGACGAAACGGGCGCTGATGTGCAATTTGAAAATCGCGGCGCGGACAAGATTGTCTTCCCGACAAGAACAGGGGGAGTATACACCATCAGCTACGATGATGGTTCGGGTATCGACGAAGTAGCAGCTGACGTTGACGACGAAAACGCTCCCAAGGAATACTTCAACCTTCAGGGTATGCGCGTTGCTGAACCCGCCAACGGTATCTTCATCGTTAAGCAGGGGAGCAAGGTTTCGAAAGAAGTCATCAAATAAGACATTTTTTGTCCGCATTTAATATCAGGAGTGCATCCGGCTCCAAGCCGGATGCCTCTCCACAAAGCAGCCGACCCGTGATGGCCGGCTGCTTTGCATCTCCCGGGATTTTTATTCACCATCTACGAAGGTGGATAGTGGGGGCGAATCTTTAACTCCCAGGGAGCGAGCCACCTACGGCGGCGTCGCCCCCTGCGCTACATTATTGGCCCTCTAACGAGGACCGCGACGGCATCCTCTAAGAGGAAGCCGTCGAATGAAGATGTAGCGAAATGAAGATGAAGGGGGAATGAGGATGGTCTCGAATTAGGGAAGCCGTCGAATGAGTGAAGGCGTCGAATGAGAGATAGGTGGCGAATGATGGTGGAGAGGTTGTGAGGAATTTTTGAAGAAAAATGGGGAGTGGGTGAACCTTTGGGGTGGGGAGGGCGTTTTATTTTTATTGCTGTCCGATAAAAATTGAGGACAGCACAAAAGTATGGCTCGACTGCTGA
>CAMEGQ010000047.1 GCA_945916235.1 uncultured Porphyromonadaceae bacterium
CGGGCTGTTCTGACAAGCCCGCCGGCCATCCGGGTGGGAGCTGACAAGCTCGCCGGCCATCCGGGAGGGAGTTGACAAGCCCGCCGGGGATTATAAGGTCTTATAAATCTTATAAGTCTTATAAAAATTGTCAGGGAGGGGGATTGAAAGTAATTAATTTGAATTCGAGATATGAAGATTGTAATGATTGGGGCGAGCGGCTTCGTGGGTACACGGTTGATCGACCTGCTGCGCGCTGAGGGCGCGAATTATGAGATCCGCAACATCGATTTGCAACAGAGCCATTTCTTCCCGGAGGTGACGGAAATCGGCGATGTGCGCGACCGTGAGGGGATGCGGCGGGCGCTGAAGGGCGCTGACGCCGTGGTGCTCCTGGCTGCGCAGCACCGCGACGATGTCTCGCCTGTGTCGCTCTACTACGACACGAATGTAGGCGGTATGGAGTCGACTCTGGAGGCGATGGAGGCCAACGGGGTGAAGCGTCTGGTATTTTTCTCGTCGGTGGCTGTCTACGGGCTTAACAAGAAGAATCCGAACGAGGAGCATGAGGCTGACCCGTTCAACCACTACGGGAAGTCGAAGTGGCAGGCCGAGGAGGTGGCGCGCAAATGGTATGAGAGCCATCCTGACTGGAACATCGACATAGTGCGTCCGACGGTGATCTTCGGCGAGCGCAACCGCGGAAATGTCTACAATCTGCTGCGCCAGATCTCATCGGGCAAATTCCTGATGGTGGGCAAGGGGGAGAATAAGAAGTCGATGGCCTATGTGGGGAATATCGTGGCTTTCGTGAAATATATGCTTGAGAATGTGACGGAGGGCTACAACGTATTCAACTATATCGACAAGCCTGACAACAACATGAACCAGCTGGTGGACCACGTGAGCCGCGTGCTGGGCAAGCATATTCCATCGACGCATTTCCCCTATTTCCTGGGGATGGCGGGCGGATACTGCTTCGACTTGCTGGCGAAGCTGACGGGGAAGAAGCTGACGATATCGTCGGTGAGGGTGAAGAAGTTTTGCGCCACGACGCAGTTTGACGCCACGAAGGCGCACTCGTGCGGCTTCAAGGCGCCGTACACGCTCGACGAGGGGCTGGCCCGGACGCTGGAGTTCGAGTTTGTGCATCCGAGGACTGATGATATTGTGTTTAAGACCGAATAAAGCGTTTTGTGGGCTTGTGATAGCGGCCCAGCTTTGGCGTCGCGGGAACCTCTCGGCCTTGGTCATTGACCTTAGTCAACTCCCGTCGGCGCTCTGAACCCCGCTCCTAAAATCCGGGCCACTCTGACAAGCCCACGGCCATCCGGGGGAGGGCCATCCGGAAAGAATATAAAGTCTTAGAAGTCTTATAAGGGATGGGGAACAATGAAATAGACGATTCGATTTTTATATAGCGAGCGCCCGCGTTGCCGTGATGGCAGCGCGGGCGCGATTTTTTATTTGAGGCGTGAGGCCGGGCTCTGTGTGCCGTTGGGCAGACAGGGGCCGGGGTTAGGCTTCGTATTTTTTGAGGATGATGGTGGCGTTGTGGCCTCCGAAACCGAACGAGTTGCTCAGAGCGGCGCGGATGGGGCGATGCTCGGCGCGGTTGAAGGTGAAGTTGAGCGTATAGTCGATCTCTTCGTCTTCGTCGCCTTCTTCGTGGTTGATGGTGGGGGGCACAATGCTGTCGCGGATGGCGAGGGCGCAGAACATGGCTTCCATGGCGCCGGTGGCACCGAGCAGGTGGCCGGTCATCGACTTGGTGGAGCTGATGTTGAGCTTATGTGCGCTTTCGCCGAACACTTCTACGATGGCTTTCACCTCGGAGATGTCGCCGACGGGGGTAGAGGTGCCGTGGACGTTGATGTAGTCGATGTCCTCGGGCTTGAGGTGGGCGTCGTCGAGGGCGTTCTGCATTGAGAGGATGGCGCCGAGGCCTTCGGGGTGGGTGGCGGTCAGATGGTAAGCATCGGCCGACATGCCTCCGCCGGCTACTTCGGCGTAGATCTTGGCGCCGCGTGCCAGGGCATGCTCGAGTTCCTCAAACACGAGAACTACGGAGCCTTCGCCCATTACGAAGCCGTCGCGCGACTTGGAGAAGGGTCGCGAAGCGGTCTCGGGCGACTCGTTGCGGGTCGACAGAGCGTGCATGGAGTTGAAACCGCCCACGCCTGCGGGGTAGATGGCTGCTTCAGCGCCGCCGGTAACCATGGCGTCGGCTTTGCCGAGGCGGATGAGGTTGAAGGCGTCGATGATGGCGTTGTTGGAGGAGGCGCAGGCCGAAACGACACCGAAGTTGGGGCCGTGGAAGGCGTATTCCATCGAGATGTGGCCGGAAGCGATGTCGGCGATCATCTTGGGGATGAAGAAGGGGTTGTATTTGGGCCCGTTCTCCTTATGCATTTCATAGTAGCCTGCCTCTTCCTCGAAGGTGTGGAGGCCACCGATGCCGGCAGCTACGATAACGCCGACGCGGTTGGTGTCGGTGGTGTTGCCTTCGGCCATGAGGCCGGAGTCGTCGACGGCCTGACGTGCAGCGACAACGGCATACTGGGCGTAAAGGTCGAGCTGGCGCAGCTTCTTGCGGTCGAAATGCTGAGCGCCGTCGAACCCTTTCACTTCGCAGGCGAACTGGGTTTTAAACAGCGAGGCGTCGAAGTGGGTGATAGGGCCGGCACCGCTGACGCCGTCGATGGCGTTTTTCCACGAGGTCTCCACATCGTTGCCGATGGGGGTAAGGGCGCCGAGGCCGGTGATTACTACTCTTTTAAGTTCCATAAATTTCTAAAATAGCCCCGGCTAAAGGATGCCGGGGCATATTTGAATTGTTAAACCTTGAGGCCGCACGGGCGGCGGAGGCAATTATTTTTCAGCAGCTTCGATGTAAGCGATAGCGTCGCCAACGGTAGCGATACCTTCAGCCTTGTCGTCGGGGATAGTGATGCCGAATTCTTTTTCAAATTCCATGATGAGCTCAACGGTGTCGAGGCTGTCTGCGCCGAGGTCAGTTGTGAAAGCGGCAGCGGGAGTTACCTGGTTTTCGTCTACGCCAAGTTTGTCAACGATGATTGCTTTTACACGAGATGCGATGTCTGACATGATCTTTAAAATTTTATGATTTGAATATTCTGATTTGGAGGGGGCGAAAGGCTGATTTACAGTAAGATGAGCCTGATGCCCCTTAAATTGCCTTGCAAAGTTACAAAAACTATTGGGAAAAACGGCAAAAAATGAAGAAAAATTTCCACAATTCCCCGATTTTCCCGTCGATTTCCCGGGAAAGGGGCTGCCGCCGGGCGGCTGATTATGCGTCAGGGTTTCTCCGGGGCCGGCTTGACGGGGACGGAGGGGAAGGTGGGGTAGGGGTAGGCGACGCAATGGAGGAAAAGGGCGTGAGCCGGCATGGAGGTAGAGGCGGCGCAGCGGTCGCGCGCGGCGATGACGCGGGCGAACCCTTCGGGCGAGAGTTTGCCTCGGCCTACGTCGACGAGGGTGCCGACCACGGCGCGCACCATATTGCGCAGGAAGCGGTCGGCTGAAATTTCAAACATCCAGTCGGCGTCGCAGGGGAGCTCGCGGCTGTGGTCGACGGGTAGCCAGATGGCGCGGCTGACGTGGCAGATGTTGGTGCGCGTGTCAGTATGTAACTTGGAGAATGAGGTGAAATCCTCAACGTCAAGCAGCTGGCCGGCTGCCAGATTCATGGCGTCGAAGTCGAGGCCCGGCGAGGCTGTCCATGAGAAGCGGTGAGCGAAAGGGGAGCGGCGCAGCGAGGCGTAGTAGCGGTAGGTGCGCTCTGTGGCGTCGAAGCGCGCGTGGGCACCGGCATGGATGGGGCGTATCCCCCTGATTGCCACCTCCGGACCCAGCAGTGAGTTGAGGCCGCGCACCAGCGGGCCTCCCTCCGGCTCGTCGACCCTCTGCGGCAGGTCGGCGTGGGCTATCATCATCGAGGCGTTGACCCCGGCGTCGGTGCGGCCGGCTCCCACTATGGCTATCGGAAGCCGCATGACCGTAGACAGGGCGCGCTCCACCGTTTCCTGCACTGACGAGGCGTTGGGCTGCGACTGCCAACCGTGGAATCCCGCTCCGTTGTAGGCCAGCAGGAGCAGATGGCGCTGCAGCGCGGGCGCATCAGCGGGTGTCTCGGCGGGTGTGGGCATGGTCTTGTTGCTGAATGATAGTGGTTTCTCGGATGGTTTTACGGGGCGAGGGTCAGTCTTTTTCGAGGTAGGTGTAACCGTATAGGCCCGATCGGTAATTGCTCAGGAACTCGCGGCCCTCTTCGGGGGTGATTTTCCCCTGCTTCATTGACTCGGTGACCCACCTCTCCACGTTGCGCACCAGTTTCTTGGGGTTATACTGCACGTAGTCAAGCACTTCGGCCACGGTTTCGCCATCGATCACCTGGTTGATCTCGTAGCCGTCCTCATGGCATGAGATGTGCACGGCGTTGGTGTCGCCGAAGAGGTTGTGCATGTCGCCCAGAATCTCCTGATAAGCGCCTACGAGGAATACGCCTATATAATAAGGTTCGCCCGGGCGCAGCGGATGCACCGGAAGCTCCGACGAGGTGCCGTTGGAGGAAATGAACGTGGTCAGTTTGCCGTCGGAGTCGCAGGTCATGTCCTGAAGCGTGGCCATGCGCGTGGGTTTCTCGTCGAGGCGCGAGATAGGCACCACGGGGAATACCTGGTCGATGGCCCATGCGTCGGGGAGCGACTGGAAGAGCGAGAAGTTGCAGAAATATTTGTCAGGCAGCATCTTCGACACCTTGCGCAGCTCCTCCGGCGGGTGCTTCATCTGTGAGGCCAGCGAGCCGACCTCACGCGCAATCTCCCAGAAGAGCTTTTCGGCCAGGGCGCGGGTGCGCAAGTCAAGGATGCCAAGGGAATACATGTCGAGCACCTCTTCGCGTATCTGCATGGCGTCGTGCCAGCTCTCGAAGATGCGCTGCTGGTCGATGTTGTCCCATATCTCATAGAGCTCCTTGACGAGCTCGTGCTCATTTTCGCCGAGTTCTTCGGAATCTTTCCATCGCGGCAGTGAGGTGGTCTCCAGAACCTCGGTAATCAGCACGGAATGGTGGGCCGATAGCGAGCGGCCGCTTTCGGTGACGATATCGGGCTGAGGAAGATTGTTTTTCTCGCATACGTCGACGATGGAGAAGATGGCATCGTTGGCATATTCCTGGATGGAATAGTTCATTGAGCTTTCGGAAGCGCTGGAGCGAGTGCCGTCGTAGTCTACGCCCAGACCGCCGCCGATGTCGACATAGCTGATGGAGAAGCCGAGTTTGGAGAGCTGCACGTAGAATTGCATGGCTTCGCGCAGGGCGTTTTTGATGCGGCGTATCTTGGTGATCTGGCTGCCGATGTGGAAGTGGATGAGCTTGAGCCATGAGGTCATGTCGTTGCGCTCCATGAAGTCGATGGCTTCAAGCAGTTCGGAGGAGTTGAGGCCGAACTTCGAGGTGTCGCCGCCCGATTCCTCCCATTTGCCCGAACCCGAGTTGGCCAGCTTGATGCGCACGCCGATTGAGGGGGTGATGTTGAGGCGGCGGGCAGCGTCGCGGATGATCTTCAGCTCGTTGAGCTTCTCGACCACCAGGATGATGCGGCGGCCCATCTTATGAGCCAGCAGAGCCAGCTCCACATAGTTTTTATCCTTGTATCCGTTGCAGATGATCAGGGCGTTTTCGTCGGTATTTGTTGCCAGTACGGCGTGGAGCTCAGGCTTTGAGCCGGCTTCCAGACCGATGTCGAACTTTTTACCGTGGCTGACAATCTCCTCCACTACCGGCTGTATCTGGTTGACCTTTATGGGGTAAACGATGAAGTTGCGGCCCTTGTAGCCGTAGCGCTCCGAGGCTGCGCGGAAGCAGTGGGAGATTTTCTCGACGCGATTGTCGAGGATGTCGGGAAAACGAAGGAGCACCGGAGGGGTGATGTCTTTCACCTGGAGCTCGTCGAGCACCTCGCGAAGGTCGACAGGCGCCAGCCCCGGGCGTGGGGTGACGCAGATGTTTCCCTTCTCATTGACGGAAAAATACTGCCGTCCCCAGCCTTTGATGTTATACAGCTCAACGCTGTCGTCAACACGCCATTTTCTCATCGTTCTGATATGATCTTGTTTCGGATAGTTGCGTTTTGTTTTTCAGGTTGTCCTAAGAGTGAAAATCTTAGGTCGGTTGTGCCGCCGAACGGGAAATAATTCCTAACTTTGGAGAGCGCCTTAGTCGGGCGCAGGCGGCAATTGTGCAAAATTACGATTTTTTCTGATTAAAATGAAACTTTACATCGATATGCTGCGCCGGCGGGTGCGAATGGCGCTGAAAGGTGCCGGTTTTATGGCTGTCGTGCTTGCGGCGGCAGTGCTCACATCGTGCGGCGGCCGCGGCTGGCAACTGGCCGAAGGGTCGGTGTGGGGCACCACCTACCGCATCGTATATGAAGGCCCCGGGCATCTTGCCGATTCCGTTCAGGCGCAGCTGAATGCTGTCGACGGGTCGCTGTCGGCTTTCAACTCGCAATCGCTCGTGTCGAAAATCAACCGAGGATCGACCGCTGAAGTTGACTCGCTGTTTGCCCGGGTATTTACCATCTCGCGCGAGGTGAGCCTCGGAAGCGGCGGGCGGTTTGACCCTACGGTAGGGCCGCTCGTAGACCTCTGGGGCTTCGGGCGCGACCGTAAGGCGCGGAGCCGCGCCGAGGCCGATTCGGCGTTTTGTGTGGCACAGGAGCAGATCGACAGCGCTCTGCGGCTCGTCGGGATAGTCGACTGCCATCTGGAGAATGTCGGCGGAGCTGTAAGGCTTGTGAAGAAACATCCGCAGACCTCCTTCGATTTCAGCGCCGTAGCCAAGGGGTATGCCTGCGACCTTGTGGCCGCGATGCTCCGTCGCAACGGGGTGAAGAATTATATGGTGGAAATAGGCGGGGAGATAGCCCTGGCCGGGAAGAATCCCCGGCGGCAGCCATGGAGGATACAGATTGACGCGCCCCGGGCGTCTGTGGATTCTGTGGTGCATGATTCTTTGCAGACCATAGAGATAGATGGGGCCGTCGGGGTGGCTACCTCAGGCAATTACCGCAACTTCCACGAATCGAAACGTTACGGGCGCTTTGGTCATACGATCGACCCGGTAACGGGGCGTCCGGTTGCCACGGATGTGGTATCGGCGACTGTGATCGCACCGGATGCGGCCACGGCCGATGCCTGGGCCACGGCCTGCATGGCCTCCGATGCTGCAACGGCAATTGACAGAATCCGTCATGCCGACGGGTTGGAATGTCTGCTCGTGGTCGCCGCCGGCGATTCGACGCTGCAGACCGTCGCTACCAAGTCGTTCCCGAAAGCTGTCAGGTGACAGCTGCAACTTCCGTAGCTTTTGAAAAATTTTTGGGCAAAAAAGTTGAAGAAAAATTTGCACGGTAATTAAAAAGTGCCTACCTTTGCATCGCTTTTGAAAGGCAAGCCTACTGCAGGCCACCGAGGCATGAGAGCGTCGGACCTCGCAACAAAAGTAAGTTTGACCGAATCGGGGTGTAGCTCAGTTGGTTAGAGTACGCGTCTGGGGGGCGTGAGGTCGCTAGTTCGAGTCTAGTCACCCCGACAAAAAGCAATAAAAGCCTGTAAGTCAAAGACTTGCAGGCTTTTATTTTTTGCGGCAAAGATGATCGCAGGGACGAGAGGGGCAGGACGAAATTTCAGGGCGCGATAATTCGTATAATACGTATAACTCGTATAACTCGTATAATATGTATAAGCGATAATACGTATAACTTGTATAAGGGGGCGAGAAGATCGGATAAGAGAGCTCCCCGCTTCTCAATGAGGTGGTTGGGAAGCGGGGAGCTTGTGTTTGCTGTTGATGGAGGATGGGTGTTAGAGCTTGGGGTTGCCGTATTTGAAGGCGAGCTCTTCGGGGGATTCGGGGGCTTCGTCATCGTCGCCTTCATAGCCGTGCCATTCGTCATCAGCGGAGTCGGCTGAGGCCGAGGCGCTGGTCTTGTCAGCTGAGGCGTTGGTCTCGTTGGCCGAGGCGCTGGTCTTGTCAGCTTTTGCTGATGGTTTGGCTGAAGGTTTTGACTTGGCTGAGGGAACCTCCGGGGCGCTGTCGGCGCCATCAAATTCATCATCATAAAACATATCGTCCAATTCGTCGTCGCCCCAGTTGACAGGGTAGTCGGGCATGTCGTCGACGAAGCCTTCATCTTCCACGAGTGCGTCTTCGCCTTCAAGGGGTTCGTTTTCGAAGATGAATTCGTCTTCTTCGCGCAGGCGGTGCTGCCCGTCGAGCGGACGGTGGGTGATGGGTATCTCTTCGATGCGGTTGGCATCGTCGGTGATGGCCTTCCAGAGCGCATCTTTAAGTTCTGTAATCCCCTCGCCGGTGACTGCGGAAATGAACACGCAGGGGAGATCGTCGGGCAGAGTGGGGCGGATTTCGGCTTTCAGCTCCTCATCGAGCATGTCGCTCTTGGAGACGGCCAGCACGCGCTGCTTGTCCATCAGCTGGGGGTTGAACCGGCGCAGCTCTTCGAGAAGAATCTCATACTGGCGCTTGATGTCGTCGGCGTCGGCGGGAACCATGAAGAGCAGTACGGCATTACGCTCGATGTGGCGCAGGAATCTGAGTCCAAGGCCTTTGCCTTCGCTTGCGCCCTCGATGATTCCGGGGATGTCGGCCATGACAAACGAGCGGTTGCCGCGATAGTCGACAATGCCAAGCTGAGGCTCCATGGTTGTGAACGGATAGTCGGCAATTTTGGGGCGGGCGGCTGACACGGCCGACAGCAGTGTGGATTTGCCGGCGTTTGGGAATCCTACCAGACCGACATCGGCCAGCAGTTTAAGTTCAAGAATCACAGCTTTTTCAATAGCAGGTTCGCCAGGCTGGGCATAGCGCGGAGTGCGGTTGGTGGCCGATTTGAAGTGCCAGTTGCCCAGACCGCCGCGACCGCCGCGCAGGAGCTTGATCTCCTGACCGTCGTCGGTGATTTCGCAAAGGTATTCGCCCGAATCGGCGTCGAACACCACGGTGCCCACCGGCACCTCGATAATCTTGTCTTCACCGTCTTTGCCGAAGCTGCGGCCTGCGCCGCCGCTCTGGCCGTTGGTGGCGAACACGTGGCGCTGATATTTCAGCGGCAGAAGTGTCCACATATTCTTGTTGCCGCGAAGGATTACGTGGCCGCCGCGACCGCCGTCGCCGCCGTCGGGACCGCCCTTGGGCACGTATTTAGCACGATGATAATGGCGCGAACCTGCGCCGCCTTTGCCCGAGCGGCAAAGGATTTTCACATAGTCTATAAAGTTGGAGTCTGCCATAGTTGTCAGTTGGTTTGTGGTGGCTGTCGGGGAGATCCGAAGCCTTATCGATATATTAACGTCCGCCGGGCATGGAAGGTTGGCTGCGCGCCTGCACGGGCAGGCGGCCGGGCTTGAAAGCTGCCGGGAAGGCGTTTTCAGCGGCTACCAAACTGGCGGTGATGCTTCATGATGTCTTCGGCGTGGCGGAATTCTTCGGGCGAACCGATGTCGATCCATGTGCCGTTGATGGGGTAATATGTGGCACGGAAGCCGCCGTTGATGGCCGCTTCGATGAGGTCGGGGGCGTCAACGCGCTCATTCGGCTGGAGAGTGGCCAGTATACGGTTGGAAAACAGGTAGATACCCGCATTGGCGAAGTATGTGTAGGTAGGTTTCTCCTCCATGCGCTTCACCTGAGGCCCGTCAGTCTTGAGGATGGCGTAAGGCACTGATACCGTATAAGGAACGGCAGCTATGGTGATGTCGGCCTGCTCCTGTTTATGGTGGAGATACATCTCTTCGAGGTCTATGGTGGTCAGCAGGTCGGAATTCATCACCAGAGTGTCGCCCTCTTCGGGCAGATCGATGAGCGAGGCGGCGCCGATGGTGCCCAGCGGCATGGTTTCCTCCACACAGCGGGCGTGGATGCCGTGACGCTCTGTGGCGAAGTATTCGCGCATCTGGTCGGCGAGGTATTTCACCGACACCCACACATCGCTGACGCCGCAGCGGGCCAGATTTTCGATATTGTAGTCGATGATGGCGCGGCCGCCGATTTTCAGCAGCGGTTTGGGAGTGGTGAGCGTCAGCGGGCGCAGGCGTTCGCCCTTGCCGCCGGCCATAAGCAGGGCAGTCACGGGGAGCAGCGAGCGGACGGTCCGCAGGTCGATTAGCCGGATTATGCGTCCGTCGGCATCAAGCTCGGGCAGCAGGGCTATCCCCTTGCTGCGCGCTTCACGCAGGGTCTGTATCTTCTCCAGAGCGGTCTGCGACGCTCTCAGGGCTCTAAACTTGCGGTGGGCTACGGCGCCTACGGCACTCGACAGCTCATATCCGGCCAGCAGACCGCGGCGGATGTCGCCGTCGGTCAGGGTGCCCGCCATGCGCCCTTCGCGGTCGAGCGTGACGAGCGTCATCACATCGCCCGAGAGCGAATTGAGCTGTTCAAGAGCCTCCAGAAGGCTTGCCTGTTGCGAAATCAGATATTTATCCATCGTAGTGGGTGGTTTGGCAGAGAGGTTATATCATTGTTGATCAGCATCGAAGGCCCCGTTGGCAATCAGGGCTTCAGCCACGGCCCAGTCGAGCGGAGTGTCGAGATCAACCGAGCGGAGCGCCGGCATCTCGTAGGGTAGACGTCGGGGAAAATCGCCCATGGGCATGGCGCGCAGCGATTCCGGTCGGATTATGTAGACAGCCCCGTTGAACTCCCATGCCTTGGGAGCGTCCTGACGGCGCGTCAGCAGTCCGTCGCCTTTGGAGATATGCAGCGCTCCTGTGGCGGGATCGGCTTCGAAACAGTTGTAGTAGGGGTTGGCTGATGCCTCTTTCACGCTTACAGCCATGTCGGGATGCTCGCGCTCGTAAAGAGCTATGCATCCGGCCACATCCTCGGCTGTGCGGAAGGGGGAGGTGGGCTGGAGGAGAACTACGGCATCGAAGTCAATCGCCTGAGCCTGAGCCCAATCCATGGCGTCAAGCATCATCTCGCGCGACCCTGCGCGGTCGGTGGCCAATACGTCTGGCCGGCGGTAAGGGGTGGGGAGGCCGAGCGCTTCGGCAGTGGCGGCTATCTCATCATCGTCGGTGGAGAGCAGGATATGACGCTCATCCACACCGCATTGCGACGCCACGGCGCGGGCCACGTCAATGGAATAACCTATAAGCGGACGGCCTGCGAGCGGCTTGATGTTTTTGCGCGGGATGCCTTTGCTTCCGCCGCGCGCCGGGATGATGATAAGAGGAGTCATGCCGTTTCAGATGAAATATATGGTTAGAAATGGTCGATAAATCGCTTGGAGCGCAGGGTCGCAGGGTCGGAAGCCATGATGGCTTCGACCATGATCTGCAGGGTGTCGGGTTTGGCGTAAGGGTTTTCGGCTCGTCGTGCCCGCTGCTGACCTTGCCCGGAGAGAGCCTCGCGGATAGCGGGGATGATGGATGTGGCGTCGGGGCCGCAATGGATTACGGATTCCGAGGCCATGCGCCCGCGCTGGCGTATGCCGATGTCGACGGTGGGAATACCGGTGGATGGAACTTCTACAATGCCGCTGGAGGAGTTGCCCACCACGGCGCCCACATAGCGCAGAGCCGACAGATAGCGCTTCCAGCCCAGCGAGGGGATGGCTACGCACCGGTGGGGATTGCGGGCCACATAGGCTTCGATTTCGCGTATTATGATGCGTCCATCGGGATCATTGTTGGGATAGGTGAAAATCACACGCGAATCTGGAAATACGTCGAGCGCCTGAGTGAGCGCCAGAATGCGCCGTGAGGCCGGGGCGTCGTCCATTGTGGCCGGGTGGAGGGTCACCAGCAGGGTGCGGCGGTCGATAGGCAGGCCTATCGACTCTTCCAGTTCGGCTTTGCTCATGGGAGTTTCCTTCAGCAGGTTGTAGACGCCGATAGCCCCGGTGTTGACTACGCGGGAAGGGTCCTCGCCCATGGAGATTACACGCTGGCGATACTGCTCGGTGGCTGTCAGATGCAGGGCCGAGAGCTTGGTGATGGCGTGGCGGATGCTGTCGTCGAATGCGCCCTCCGAGATTTCGCCTCCGGCGATGTGGACTATCGGCAGGCGCATGATGGTGGCGGCAGTGGCCACGGCCAGCATCTCGTATCGGTCGCCGAGGATTATCACCATATCGGGCCGCAGGCGCGCAAAAGCGCGTGCAACTCCGGCCATACCTACGGCCGTGGCCTCCACGGTGTGCATGGCAGAATCGGGAGCTGATCCGGCAGCCGCGGTGTCGTCGGAGGCAAAGTTGACATCGGCCTCGTCGCCAAAGGCTTTGGCGACAGCCTCAGTGGTCATAGGCACACGCGCATCCACGCGGAATCCGTCAGCCTCGATTTCACTGACGGTGTATCCGTAGGCGGGATCAAGGTGCATATTGGTGGCTATGATGCTGAGCACCACGTCGTTGCGCGAGCGCAGGGCTGCGGCAAGAGGGCGCAGAAGTCCCCAGTCGGCTCGGGTGCTGGTCACAATCGTAATCTTCCTTTGTTCCATCGTCAGGGTCAGCTATGCGGCTGCAAATTAATAAAATGATTAGCGGAGGTCTACGCGGCTGTACGTTGTAAACCTCCGCTTAGAGTTATTGGGTCATCCTTTCTTGGTGAGGGTGAAGCGCCATACGACAAACGACTGCGGAGCCAGCACGGCATCGTAGCTCGTGGCTCTCGGGTTCAAGACGAGTTCGTCGGTTTCTACGGGCTTCAGGGCATCCGGATTGTCGAGGGTGTTTTCGGCCATCATGTCAGGGCTGCTGAAGGTGAAGGCCTTCAGACCGGTGATATATTCGTCTTTGCGCAGGCGGGTGAAGTCGATGGTGACAGGCTGAGGTTCGGCCGAGGTGTTGGCAATCTTGACGATATACTGGCCGCTGGCCTTGTCGAGGGCAGCCGAAGCGAACAGGCCGTTCTGATCGGCGGCGCCTGTGACAGGTTTGCCGTTCATTGTGAGCTGGAGTACGTTGGTGCCGGGATTCATGGCATACAGCTGCTGTACATAGTAGCTCGAGGTGGGCATTGAGCGCAGATTGTCGAACCATATCATATCGGGGCGCCACTGCCAGGCGTCGACATGGGCGAAGAGCGGAGCGTAGGTGGCCATGTGGACCACGTCGGCATTGCGTTCAAGCCCGGTCATGAAGGCGGCCTCCATCAGTGCGGCCTCGAAATGGTTCCAGTTGGCATCTTTGATGTGGCAGGCGTATTCGCCGGCAAATACTTTCGGGCCTTTGCGGTCGTAATTGTCGTAGCGTGCGCCCTGGGAGAGGAACCACTCTTTGGGGCGGTAGAAATGCTCGTCGACAAGGTCGGCTTTGAGGCGGGTCATCTCCGGCCAGAGGTAGTCGAACTTGTCGCCCTCGCTGTCGGGGCCGCTCGAACCGATGATCTTCACTTCGGGATGCTTTGCGCGGAGCACTTTGAGGAAGGGCTCAAGGCGCTCAACATATTCGGGACCCCACTGCTCGTTGCCGATACCCATCACTTTGAGATTGAAGGGGGCGGGGTGGCCCATCTGAGCGCGCATGGCGCCCCAGGTGGTGGTGGTGTCGCCGTTGGCGAACTCAATGAGGTCGAGGGCATCCTGGATGTAGGGCTGGAGCGAGTCGACCGGGACGTGAGCCTCGGGCTTATCGTTCTGATACTGGCACGACAAGCCGACGTTGAGCACCGGCAGCGGCTCTGCGCCTATCTCTTCCGAGAGCAGGAAGTATTCGTAGAATCCCAGACCGTTGCTCTGGAAATAGTCGGGGAAGAAATGGTGGGTGAAGGTGTAGTGCCAGCGGTTTTCGTTGGTCGGACGGTTTTCAACCGGGCCTACGGTGTTTTTCCACTGGTAGCGAGTGTCGAGGTCGGTGCCTTCCACGATGCAGCCGCCGGGAAAGCGGAACACTCCGGGATGAAGATCGTAGAGTTTCTGAGCCAGGTCTTTACGCATGCCGTTTTCGTGGCCTTTCCATGTGTCGACCGGGAAGAGCGACAAATGTTCGAGGTCGACTGCCGTGGTGTCAGGTTTACGCAGGAACACGCGCAGCACAGCGTGGGCTTCCGTGGCGTCGGGCGTCAGTTCGGCGGTATATTTCTTCCATTCACTGCCGATTACCTTGATTTTAGCCGAGGCGAGGTCTTGCGAGCGGCCGTGGGTGCGCTTGTCGGCGAGCACCACTTTCAGGCGGGCTTCTCCGCCGTCGGGTACACGGGCCCATACCGAGAAGCGGTATTTCTCGCCCTTCTTGACGCCGATGCCTACGAAGCCTTCGTTTTCCAGTCCGGAGTGCTTATGGTCGTGGCCGGCAGAAGTCAGGCGCACATAGTGGGGGTTACGCTCGAACGGGCCGTCGTTGCGCAGCTCTACGCCTCCGAAGGTCTGCCATCCGAGCAGATGCTGGGGAAATTCGAACGAGCGGTTCTTCACAAGCTCGGCATACAGGCCGCCGTCGGCTCCGAAGTTGATGTCTTCAAAGAAGATGCCGTACATGGTGGGCTGAATCTCGGCGCCTACCTTAGAGGCGTTTAGCTTCAGGACGTTGCCGGCAGGCTCTGTGGCCTTAGGAGCTGCCACTGAGGTCAGTGCCACCGAAGCGGCAGCCAGAATCATTGTCAGTTTTTTCATGGATATAAGTATCTGATTGGCTTGGTTTATTTATCTGATGGGTTTGATTTTGAGTTTTAGATTGCAAATATAGCGATTTTTTATCATATGTAGGCAGGCAATGGCGCCGGCGGTTGCCTGTTCTCAAAATAAATATTACCTTTGCGGCGATAAAATTCACATAGTTGGGGGTGCGCGAGCGCCGTAAGGCCTCGAGCTGAGAATATACCCTTAGAGCCGGTTCTACAATATATGTTAACGGCCGGGCGGTCAGTCGTCGCGCAGATTTGTTCGCGCAGTGAGGGAGCAATGGGGCTCCATTGTGACCAAAACAAGCGGGCAAAGATGTACGGCGACTGGCCGAGGCTATGGTATGCCAAGGCGGTAACTACTTCATACAAATCCACCTTCGCCCGTTTCTGAAAAGGCTACAAGGCCGATTTTTTTCAGCCTATACTGCCGTTTGATGAAGTTAATCCTCATATTATCTGATAGTATGTCAATGTATGAAAATGTAAAATCAGATATTGCAGAAAGCGGTGGTGAATATTACCTTTGCCTCGCATATCTTGGGCGCTTTTTGCCTTGTTTATCAGTCACGTAGCTCGCTACGCTCCATCTTCACAAGGCAAAAATCACCTAAAGCTATGCGGCCTGGCCGTTAACAGATATTGTCGAATCGGCTCTTAGAACCTGATCCGGTTAATACCGGCGTAGAGAAAACAAACCGATGAAGAAAATGAATCTTCCGGCGGCGTCGCTGCTATGCGCAGCGGCCTGCCTGCAGTGTCAGCCTCTGAACGCGTCAGAGAAGGCAGACACTATTACCCTGAACCTTGACGATGTAGAAGTGGTAGCCAACCGCGCTTCGAGCAAGGTACCCGTAGCTTTTACCAACGTACTGAAATCCGACCTGGAGCGCAACAACACCGGGCGCGATATCCCGTATCTGCTGGGAATGACCCCCTCGGTGGTGGCCACATCCGATGCCGGAGGCGGGATGGGTTATACCTCGATGCGCCTCCGCGGCAGCGACAATTCACGTATCAATGTGACTACCAACGGCATACCTCTCAACGACCCTGAGAGCCACCGGCTTTACTGGGTGAATATGCCCGACCTGGCCTCGTCGCTGAGGGATGTGCAGGTGCAGCGCGGCGCCGGAACCTCCACCAATGGCGCCGGAGCCTTCGGAGGCAGCATCAATATGATTACCGACGCCCCGAGCGAGGATGCCTACGCTGAGCTGTCGGGGGCTTACGGGTCATACAATACCAACCGCGAGACCCTCCGTCTGGGCTCCGGACTGCTGGGCAACCACTGGAGTATCGATGCGCGTCTGAGCCATATGGGAAGCGACGGATACATCGACCGCGCATGGTCGAAGCTGTGGGGGTATTTCGGACAGATAGCTTACTCCAACGGTGGCACCAATATCCGACTGCTGGCCTTCGGAGGCAAGGAGCAAACCTACATGGCCTGGGACTATGCCTCTAAAGAGCAGATGGAACAGTACGGACGCCGATACAACCCCTGCGGCGAGTATACGGCTGACGACGGCTCCACGGCCTACTATCCCGACCAGACGGATACGTTTCTTCAGCATCATTTTCAGCTCCTTCTCAGCCAGCGTCTTAGCGATGCCTGGCATCTTTCGGCCGGGCTGTTCTATACCGATGACAACGGCTACTACACCCAGCTCAAGACCAACCGCAAGCTTGTGGAATATGGGTTAACCCCTTGGGAAGACGCGGAAGGGAATCTGGTGAAACGCAGCGATCTGGTGCGCCTGAAGTTCAACCGCAACCATTTTGGCGGCGGCGTGGCCTCGTTCAACTACCGCAAGGGACGCACCGATGCCACTATCGGCGGAGCAGTGAGCCAGTTCCGCGGCAACCACTTCGGGCAGGTGCGGTGGGTGCGCAATTATGTAGGTCCCATAAATCCTGATCAGGAATATTACCGCAATGTCGGGGAAAAATTCGACGCAAACATCTATGCACGCGCCACATTCGATTTCGGAGCCGGATTCTCGGCCTATGGCGACTTGCAGTACCGCCACATCCACTATACTATCCATGGTTGCGATGATGTGTGGGATTCGCGCATCTCGGCGTTGGCGCAGGTGGATGTAAATCAGCGCTGGGATTTCTTCAACCCCAAGGCGGGCATCAACTGGACGCAGGGTGCGCACAGAGCCTACTTCTCGTGGAGCGTGGCTCATAAAGAGCCTGTACGCGACAACTTTATCGAGGGAGATCCGTCGCGTTACCCCTCGGCTGAGCGGCTTTTCGACTATGAAGCGGGCTATTTCTATAATACCAGGCTGTTTACCGTCGGAGCTAACTTCTATTTCATGGATTATAAGGACCAGCTGGTCACTACGGGAGAACTGTCGGATACGGGCAATATGCTGACGGTCAACGTGCCTGACAGCTACCGCATGGGAGCGGAGCTGCAGGGCGCCCTGCGGCCGTGCAGCTGGTTCGACTGGGGTATCAACGCCACCCTGTCGCGCAACCGTATCAAGAATTTCACCGAATATATCTATGGCGACGGTCCCGACCCCATCACCATCGACTGCGGCGACTCGCCCATCTCGTTTTCTCCGTCGTTTATCCTTAACAATGCCTTTAATTTCCACGTCAAATGGCTTGACGCCTCGCTGACATCGCATTATGTGTCGAAGCAGTATATGACCAACGCCGGAGCCGACGAGGCCGCGCTTGATGCCTACTTCGTGACGGATCTGAATGTAAGCTATACTTTTACCAAGGTGTTGGGGCTCAAGTCGGTAGCGCTCGGGGTGACGGTCTACAATCTCTTCAACGAGAAATATTTCAACAATGGCTACGCCGGAGCGGGCTATAGCCTCGGTTCTGACGGTAAGGCTGAGATCTACCGGTATGCAGGCTATGCCGCTCAGGCTCCTACAAATGTGATGGCCACTGTCAATATAAAATTCTGATATGGACCTTACGCTTCAGATTCTCGGCCTCACCCTCGGGCTGATATATCTATATTTCGAGTACAACGCGGACAAGCGGATGTTCATCGTCGGAATAGTGATGCCGATGGTGTCGATGGCGGTCTATTATCGCCGCGGGATTTACGCCGACTTTTCGCTGAGTATCTACTATCTGCTGATGGCCGTGTATTCCTACATGGTGTGGACCGGGCTTCTCAGCCCTAAGGAGAAGCGCGGCAAGCCCCTGCCGATACGCCATTTGCCGCTGCGCTATGTGGCTCCGCTGCTGGTGGCGCTGGTGCTGATATGGGGCGCGATAGCCGCATTTCTTGTCTGCTTCACCGACTCCACAGTGCCTTACGTCGACGCGTTTACTACGGCGCTGAGCATAGTGACCACATGGGTACTGTCGCGCAAGTACATCGAGCAATGGATAGGCTGGATTCTCGTGGATGTGATTTCGGTGGGGCTGTATCTCTACAAGGATATTTACCCGTATGCCTTACTTTATGTGGTGTACGTGGTGGTGGCCTGTCTGGGTATCCGCAAATGGCGCAAACTTATGGCCGGGCAGGGGTGAGCTGTTTACCGCTGAGGCTATTCCTTTGGCTCCAGAAAGAGCGCCTTGACGCGGATGGGGTTGACGCCTAATTCCTGAGCCTTGGCGGCGTCGGCTTTGGCATCTTCTTCTCTGAATCGTTTGATATTCAGTACAGCCCGACAGAAATACAGCTCGCCGTCGTTGGGATTCTGCTCCAGCCCGAGAGCGATGTCGTCGGAGGCTTCGGCCAGCTGGTCGAGGGCAAGACGACACATGGCCCTGGCCGAATAATAGGCCGCTTCAGGTTTGGCTTTGATCAGCTCAGTGTAGAGCGGAATGGCATCGGCCGGTCGGGCGGTATTGGTGTATATGACGGCCATGAGCAGTTTGCCCTGAAGGTTGGTGGGCTGGAGATGCAGATATTTCGTGGCGTCGGCTTCAGCCTCGGCCATCTTTTTCTCAGTCAGGTAGAGGGCGCTGCGGTCGTAGTAGGCCTCGGCGTAGGTGGAATCCATCTCAATCACCTTGTTATAGTCAGCCATGGCATCTTCGAGGCGGTTGAGGCTCTGGAGGATGCGTGCGCGGTTCATCAGGATTACCACCGACCCCGGAGCTATGGCGCGGGCTTCGCTGAGCGTATGCAGAGCCAGTGAATCCTGCCCCTGATAGTGCTGAAGCATACCGACGTTGGAGAGGAGCATGACGTTCTGGGGGTTGGAAGGCTCGGCGCGCATGGCTTCGCGGAAGCACTCAATAGCGTCGGCATATTTCCCCTTTGCGATGGCCTGATCGCCCCATTCCACATATTTCAGGTAGTGGCTCTCGGCGCGGGCGGTGACAGCCCCGGGCAAAGCAGGCATCAGGATGCTCAGAATCAGGGCGCATATTGTGGCGAAACTGTATGGAGTTTTCATTGTGTAAGTGTTAACTAAGTGAGGGCCTGCGGCGTATGGCGCGATTGTAGAGCAGGGTCTGCAGTATGCCGCGCATGGCCAGATAAATTATAAACGCTAACCATAGCGCATGATTGCCCATCGAGGGGTAAAAAATGAAGAGGACGATGAAGAATATCGCCATGGCGGCGGCCATCGACTCCAGAAGCTGACGCGTGAGCGTGGCTCCGATGAATACGCCATCCCACACGAAGGCGGCAAATCCGGCAAACGGTACGGCGGCCGCCCATATATAATAGTCGGCCGAGGCGGCTATGACGCCCGTGTCGGCGGAGAGCAGGCGCAGAAACTCCTCACCCCCGAAGAAGTATATGGCCGTAAAGATAAGCGACATGGCCATGCCCCACAGCATCAGCGATTTGACACATCGGCGAAGCTTCG
>CAMEGQ010000048.1 GCA_945916235.1 uncultured Porphyromonadaceae bacterium
TAGTAACTACTTCCTATTTTTATTTTTTGCCTGAAACGTTTAGGACAATATTGCCCGGAAGCGTTAAAACGTTGTCGGCGGAAACTTTATTTGACGTCAATGTTTATAATATTAGTCGATTTTGGTAAAATTGGGCGATTGGGGCAAAAAAGTCGCCCCGTGTGCCTTTACTGATTAAAATAATTCCTATTTTAGCAGTCAGATAATTCAGAGCCGGGAGAAACGAGACGTGCCGTGGCGGTGAATGCCGGCCTTTGAAAGTCCCGGCAGCATGAAGAAGTAAAAAACATCTTTGAAAGTTATGAAGAAGATACTCATTCCGATATGCGCACTTCTGCTTCTGAGCGGATGCCAGACATATACGAGTTCTGGCGCCATACTCGGCGCCACATTCGGCTCTACAATCGGTTCGGCCATAGGCGGCATCCAGTCGGGTCCTTACGGGAGCGATGTCGGCACTCTCATAGGCATGGCCGGAGGCGCTGTGCTCGGCGCAGGCATTGGTTCGGCCATCGACAACGCCAACCGGCAGAAGCAGCAGGCCAACGATCCCCAATATCAGCAGCAGGGCCTGGACCAGGCTTACAATCAGGGCTATAACCAAGGCTACGACCAGGGCTACAATCAGGCCTACTCGCAGCAGCAACAGCAGCAGGCCGCAGCCCGCCGGCAGTATCCGCAGGCGCAGACTGCGGCTCAGGGGCGCGACGTCATCCTGCCGCAGGTGGTCATGCCCTTCCAGTCCGAGCTGGCCAAGGAGCTGAAGGGATACGTCTATACCTCCGACCTCGAAATCCGCAATGCCAGGCTTCTCGATTCCGATGCCTCCGGCGCCATAGAGCGCGGCGAGGAGTGCAAGGTGGTGTTCGAGGTGTTCAATGTCGGCAATGAGCCGGTCCACAACGTATGGCCCACGGTAAGCAATGCCTCCGGCACTAAGAATATCTTTATCTCGCCCGGAGTGGGAGTGGAGATGATAGCTCCCGGGCAGGGGATACGCTATACCGCCGCCATCAAGGGAGGTCCGCGTCTGGGCGACGGGGCAGTGGTAATCTGCGTGGCGGCCGTGCTCCCCGACGCTCACTCCCTGTCGCGTGTCTGCCAGTTTACTCTCCCCACCGCCAAGTAATCTTTACCCAGTTCATTTATCACATTTCTTACCGGTATTTTTTCAGCCTTGTAACCTCGTCTGATTCTTGCTTTGGCACTTGCCGCGGCTCTGCCCGCTGTTGCTCTGAATATTGACAGCAGCCTGGTGGGAGAGGGTTATAGCCCACATCGCAGGGCGACGGCGAGCGCTCCGTCGACTCTCAGGCTCCGACGCCTGTCACCGTAATGAATATCAGGTGATTACCGCGATAGCTTGCGCCCGCAGAAGTAGAAGGCTACGATGCAGGGTGTAGTGAGCATTTCCGCCACCACCGAGCATCCCATCCCGAGCATCAGTCCGAAGCCTACGAGCAGCATGAACGGCGCTATGGCTATATTCACAGCCCAACCCCTTCGGGGCCAACGCCGTGGCCTACAAGTATGCCGTCGGTGGCTGTCACGATGCAGAGGCTGAGCATCCCCAGCAGCGTAGGCACGAAATATATCTTGAACAGCGATCCGACTTTCGCTTTACCTAAATCTATCGCATCTCTTTTCATCTCAACCATTGAATTCAAGGGTTCCCAGCCCTGTTGGTGTGATGGATGATATTGTTGTAAAGTATTTAACGCCAGGCCGATGACTTTGGCCGAATCGCGTTAGGCCATTTGGCTTTACGGGGCTCTATCTCAGGAATTTGGAGGCGGTGAAATACAGGCCGAACGAGAGCCCTACGCCCCATTGCCGCGCTGGCGATGAGAGATAGTTGACATATCCGGTGATCGACGCGAACGGCAGATTGTAGACCAGGTCGAGCTCGCTCATGAACTCCGGATGGCGCAGCCACTTCCCGTAGCAGGCTCCGCCGTCGTCGGTGCGCTCAATGCGACGCATCGGCAGAAAGACGTATGTGCCGAGCCTTACTTGCGCTCTGGCCATAGGCCTCCACACCGGAATCAGCCCTGCGGCCACGAACGAGTTGGCATGGAAGGCCTTGTTGAATACATCGTCGATCGAGGCGAAGGGGGAGAAGGCCGGGGCATTGACTATCGAGGCGTAGTAGGTGTTGAGCAGCGGGCGGTTGCTCAGCAGGGCGTCGGCCTCAACTCCCAGCGAGAAGTTCTTCCCCATGGTGAAGTAGTGGGCTATGTTGAGCTCGGTCTGTCCCCAGTGCTGGCTCTTACGGGCGCCCTGCACCTCCTGGTCGTGGCTGAGGCGGAAGTGGCGGTAGCGTCCGAAGGTCTGTATCAGCGACAGCTGCAGGCGGGTGCCTTCAGCGGGGTAACTCTGATTGTCGAGGGAGTTGATTTCCAACCTCCCCACGGCTTCGCCAAGGTCCATGTGGGTCTGCTCCGAGCCGTATTCCACGAAGTCGGCTATCTCCGACGAATAGTATTTGCTGCGCTGCTTGCCGCCGCCGATACCCACGGACGCTTTCCCGTGGCGCCCGACGGCCAGATTGTAGCTCAGCCGGCCGAAGATTTCGTAGGTGGAGATGAACGACGGCGAATTGTCCTCGAAAAAGAGCTTGTCGTTTTCATAATATTTCTGGCGCGAGACCACGCCGATGAGCTGGAGGGCCGAGGGGGTGGAGCGGTTGAGATTGAACGACACATCGCCCTGAGCCGCCATGTAGCTCTGTCCACCCCATCCCATCAGTCGGGCTGTCCACGAGCTGAAACTCATGCTCGAATACGCTCCTTCCAGGAAAATCATCGAATTGACCGACGACGAGAGGTAGCCTCCGGCGCCCACCGAGAAATCCTTCTTCACATCGGCGTCGAGGTCGAGAGTGAACAGGCCGGTGGAGTCGTTGTAGTGGGCCTGCGGGTAGAGATTGCGCAGTTTGCCCGGGGTCAGGGCGCGATAGTAGGCCAGTCGGGCGCGCTCTATGCCGAATGTGTCGGCATGATGGCGCATATTGTCGAACATCTGGCGCAGGTAGGCGTTCTGCTTGGGCGTGCCGCCGCCGACCTTGACCGAGTCGAACCTCACATAGGGCGATGCCGACTTGAACACCCGGCGCTGAAGCCGGCGGGTCTCGGCGGGAATGCGGGCTGTGACGCGGCCTTTCACCGAATCCATCATCTCCATGGCCCGGCGGTAGCCTATGTCGTAGATTTCACTCGCTTTGGCAAAGTCGAGCAGCGAATATTTGCTGGCGTCCACATGGATGCGTATCCCCTCCGATGCCGGGAGGGTATAGTCGCTGTTCTGTATGATCATGTTCTCGAGCTGCCCGACGATGCTGTTATCAGGGCTGTCGGTCTCGGTGTGCACGTCCACGCCGATCATCACATCGGGAGCAAAATCCTCGCGCATCACGTCGACGGGGAAATTGTCGTAGATGCCGCCGTCGTAGAGCAGGTTGCCGTCGATTCTTATGGGTTCGAAGGCCGCGGGAAAGGTCATCGACGCACGTATGGCGTCAGACAGCATCCCTTTGGAGCAGACTACTTTATGTTTGTGTTTCACATCCGACGCCACGCAGCGGAAGGGCACCATCAGCCTGTTGAAATCGCCGCCGCACTGAGCCGTATATCCGGCAAAAAGATCCATGAAGGCAAAATTCATCGGCAGCGGGGAGATCAGGCTCTTGGGTATCACGCCCGCGGGGGCGGAGTCGCTCTTGTCCCCAAGGTTGACAGTCAGGTTGGCGAACGAGGGCGTCTTGGGCTGGCGCAGGAAGTAGTAGGTCAGGTTAGGGTCGATCTGTCCGGTGGACCATAGTGCGAACTCGGGCGAGAGAATCAGGCTCATCATCTCCGCCGGAGTATAGCCGCAGGCATACAGGCCGCCCACTATGGCGCCCATCGAGGTTCCGGCCACGAAATCGATAGGGATATGATTGTCTTCAAGTGCTTGAATCACTCCGATATGCGCTATCCCCTTGGCGCCCCCTCCGGATAGCACCAGTCCGACCGATTCGTGTGAAGGGTACATCCCCACCGGCGAATCGGCGGCCATACAGGCTGCCGTGTCTGCCGGGGTGCAGGCTGTTGAATCAGCAGCCATCGCTGAGGCGGAATCAGCAGATGTCACAGCATACCCGGCCAGGCAGCTGATAAAGGCTGCTATCAGCAGAATATTTCGGCTCAGACTGTTCATTTTTTTTATCGATTTTAACTTTTCGGTATGCAAATTTAAAGAAAATATCCTTATATTTGTCCACAATCTGACCTCCGACCAATCATTAACCCCAAAATAATCTTTTAAAATGGAAAATTACAATCAAGCGCCCAACCCCACGAGCTACATCGGCCTGGTTGAAGCCATCAAAATCTGCTTCAACAAGTACGCAAACTTCAAGGGCCGTGCTACCCGTGCCGAATACTGGTGGTGGTTCCTCTTCCAGTTTCTCGTAGGCTGCGTTATCGGCTGGGTTCCTTTCGTTGGCTGGGCTGTAAGTATCGCTCTTCTTATTCCTACTCTGGCAGTTAGCTGGCGTCGTATGCACGATATCGGCAAAGGCGGTGGCTGGTGGTTTATCAACTTCATCCCTCTGGTAGGTCTTATTCTCTGGATCGTATGGTGCTGCCAGCAGTCAGAGCCCACCCCCAACCGCTTCGGCGTTCCCGAACTCTAATCCGACAGCCGCAATCTATAATAAAGCAGCAGTATATAAGACAGCAGCAATATATAAAAAAGAGGATGCATTTTGCATCCTCTTTTTCGTATCCCTTCCATCTAGCGCTCAAAACTTATTATACGCCTTATAAAAATTATACGACTTATACGAGTTATACGAATTAATAGCATTTATCGCTAAGATGCTTTATCGCCCCAGATGAGCCACTCATTAGAGGCCGCGGTCCGGATGGCAGGGGGCGCTATCAGAATGGTTCAGATGGTAGGAGCGCGGTTCCGAGCGGGGTCTGAGCGTACGTCAGTACGTGATGCCTCGCGAGAGGTTCGCGCGACGCCGCAGAAGATCCACTCATTAGAGGCCGCGGTCCGGATGGCAGAGGGCGCTATCAGAATGGTTCAGATGGTAGGAGCGCGGTTCCGAGCGGGGTCTGAGCGTACGTCAGTACGTGATGCCTCGCGAGAGGTTCGCGCGACGCCGCAGATGAGCCATTATGATACGCCCCCCATTATGATACGCCCCCTAAGATGAATGTTACTTCTTTAAAGGTATACTCCCGCTCCTGGCCGTCGGGGAGGCTGAGGGTCAGCATACCGCTGAGGTCCACATCAAGTATCGTGGCCTCAAAGGTCTCTTTCACTTCGTCCCCCTCATGGAAGGGGTGGACGGCATCGGCAGGTACTGCGAAGAGGTGGGGCTGACCGTCGTGGCGCCAGAGCGAGCGCAGATATTCCTCATGCTGTGGAAGGGCGAAAAATGGCGCGTTGACATTCTCTATTCTCAGCATAATCTCTTGCTGCAGAGCGCGGAACAGTTCCGGTACGGAAAATTCCTTGTGTGCCAGCATCGCCAGCGATACGGGGTTGGGCACAGCTTCGCTCCATTCGGTCTGGTTCACGTTCAGGCCCACGCCGATAATGCTGTGGTGCAAAGTGGCGTTGCCGTGCCGGTCGCGACCCACGCCGTTCTGAATCAGGATTCCGGCTATCTTGCGGTCGCCCACATAGACATCGTTGGGCCATTTTACCTTCACTTCCGATGCCGGAACAGCTTCGGCCAAAGCCTGACGCACCACTGTGGCAACAGCCAGACACACTGACTCCGACAGCAAAAATTGCTGATTGGGGTCAATTCCCGTGTGGACAAACATGGAGAAGAGCAGGTTCTTTCCCGGTTCAGCTTCCCACGAGTTGCCGCGCTGTCCGCGTCCGGCTGTCTGCGACAGGGCCACGGCGGTGTCGCCATGGCCGAGGTCGGCCAGATTGCGCTCTATCCATGAGTTGGTGGAGTCTACTTCCTTAAGTTCAAATATCTTTCCCATCAGGCATCAGGAGTTTGGATGGTCAGTGTGCGCGTATCGTCATCGTTCACCGTGATGTTTACCTTCACGGTATCGTCGGGCAGCAGCGGCTCGATGCGCTCGGGCCATTCGAGCAGGCAGAGTGCGCCTGAGTCGAAATAGTCCTCCACTCCGATTTCGAGCGCTTCGTCCACATTCTCAAGGCGATAAAGGTCGAAATGATATATCAGTTCGGCAGTGGTGTCGGAGCGGTACTCATTGATGATAGAGAACGACGGCGAATTGGCCAGATCCTCGTCTACGCCCAATGCGCGGCATAAAGCGCTGATAAACGTGGTCTTGCCGGCGCCCATTTCGCCATAGAAGGCATATACCGTCTCGTCGCCCATCAGCTTGACGAACTCGCGGGCGGCGCGTTCCAGGTCGGCCACCCCTTTTATCTCAATCTTCTTTTCCATATCTGTGAGTTGTTGTCGGTTTATCAATTCTCGGACTTTGCCGTCATAGTCACCAGCGGAATCAGCATCTCTTCGAGCGAGATGCCGCCGTGCTGGAAGGTGTCGGTATAGTATTGCACATAGTAATTGTAGTTGTTCGGATACGCCAGGAAGTCGCTGTTTCCCGCGAAAATGTAAGTCGAGCTGACGTTGGGTGAGGGGAGCCCGTACTCCTTCGGGCGTTTGATTTCATACACCTGCTTCTGGTTGTAGCTCAGATTCTTACCTACCTTGTAACGCAGATTGGTGTTGGTGTTCTTATCGCCCACCACCTTCAGCGGAGTGTCAACGCGTATGGTGCCGTGGTCGGTGGTGACTATTACTTTCGCCCCTGTGGCGGCTATGCGCCTGAACAGCTCCAGCGCCGATGAATGGCGAAACCACGACTCGGCCAGCGAGCGGTAGGCAGCGTCGGTGCGGGCCAGTTCGCGGATCATGCGGCTCTCGGTGCGCGCGTGCGATAGCATGTCGATGAAGTTGAGCACTATGATGTTCAGCTCGTTATGCTCCAGATTGGAGAATTCGCGCAGCAGCTTCTCGCCGCCCACCGAGTCGTTGATCTTATTGTATGAGAAGCGGCATTGGCGGCGGTAGCGCTCGAAGAGCGTCTGCACAAGCTCCCCCTCGTTGAGGTTCTTCCCCTCCTCCGATTCCTCATCGACCCAAAGATGGGGGAACATACGCTCTATATCGACGGGCATCAGCCCCGAGAAGATGGCGTTGCGCGCATATTGCGTAGCGGTGGGGAGAATCGACGTGTATAGATTCTCCTCAATGGTGAAGTATTCCGACAGCATCGGCTTTACCGTCTGCCAGAGGTCGAGGCGGAAATTGTCGATGAGGATGAAGAATACCTTCTGTCCCTTGTCCAGCAGCGGGAACACCTTGGTGGCGAATACCTCCGGACTCATCATCGGGCGCTCCCCCTCGGGTAGCCGCTTGCCGGCCACGAGGGTGGAGGGGAGATCTTTCACCCAGTCTTCGTAATGGCGTTTTACATATTTGTAAAATGCCAGGTCGGCCTCGGCTTTCTGCATCTTGAGCATATCGGCCATATTGGCGTCGGCCGAGGCTGCCGCCAGACGCATTTCCCAGCTTACAAGTTTCTCATACAGAGCGTAGAAGTCGCCGATCTCGCGCGCATCGTTGATCTGCATGCTCAGTCGGCCGAATTCCTGCTGATAGTTGGTAGCAGCCGTCTGCGACACAAGCTTCTCGCTATGCAGATTCTTCTTGATCGACATGAGTATCTGGTTGGGATTCACGGGCTTGATCAGGTAGTCGGCGATATTGTTGCCCACAGCCTGATCCATAATGTTCTCCTCCTCGCTCTTGGTAATCATAATCACGGGAGTCTGGGGCCGTATCTCTTTGATGCGCTGGAGGGTCTCCAGACCGGTGATACCGGGCATATTCTCGTCGAGAATCACCAGGTCGAAATGGCGCGACTCGACAAGTTCGAGGGCGTCGCGGCCGTTGTTGACGGTCACAGGCTCGTAACCCTTCGAGCGAAGAAACATGATGTGGGGCTTCAGAAGGTCAATCTCGTCGTCGGCCCAAAGTATTGTGGCGCTCATATATTTGGCAGATAATTCAGATGGTGGATTATGGATGGTTGCAGTGTGATTCCGGGCGTTAGTCGAGCAGCGGGTCGTCGCCCTCCGAACCGGGATCGTAGACAGGCAGCTGCGGCTTAGGCTTGGCCGGAGGCTTCGGCACCGGCTTGGGTTCCGCTTTCGGCTTTGGCTGAGGCTTCGGTACAGGCTTCGCCTCAGGCCGCGCCTTAACAGGCTCCTCCGCCTTGGCGGGCTCCTCAGCTTTGGCAGGCTTCTCTGCTTTATCAGGCTCCTCCGCTTTGGCGGGTTCTTCCGGTGCGTTGATAAGCTCTTGGTCGGCTTCCTGGTCGATCACCTGAGGCAGGTTGTCGTCTTCGGTATTCTCCGGCAGAGGTGTTTCCTCCGTCTGAGCTTCCTCCGGCTGGGATTCCTCCGGCAGGGCTTCCTCGGGCTGGTCGCCTTCGGTGAGCGGGTCGGTCTCCTCGGCGGTCTCTTCCGGGGCGAGGCCTTCCGATTCGCCGTAAATCTCAGGAGGAAGCACTGCCTCCTCGGTGTCGCGGTAGGTCTTGTCGCGCATATAGCGGAAATAGTCGTCGAACGAGCGTCCGCTCTTCAGCAGCGTCGAGAAGTTGGCGGCAGAGATTACCACCGGACGCACCTGCGGCGGCAGGGTGAATGTGGTCGAGGCGGCCATCACCTGACGGTAATGGTTGATCTCCTCCACATTATCGAATCCTTTGATAATCAGCAGGCCGAGCCGTCCGAAATTCATCTGTTCGAGGTCGAAATCCTTCACCACGAACGATGAGAAGTTGTGGCGGGCCACACCGTAGAGCAGGGCGTTGGGGCTTACCTCGTCGGTGGGATACAGCAATACGAGATACTGCTCCTTGTTGGGGTCAAGCTCGAATTCCAGCTCCTGTCCGTCGGCTGTCGCCGTGGAGTCGTTGCTCAGACGGATATCCCACAGCATTCCGCGCATATTGCTGGCTCCGGCCTGCAGTTGCTTCCCCTGAGCCAGCCCTTTGAGGTAGGCCGAGGCGTAGGGCGTCAGGTCGGTGTCGGGATATTTCTCCAGCATCTCCATCAGAGTGGTCTTGAAGCCCTCGCTGTTGTGGTCGGTCACCTGTGCCAGAGCTTCCAGGAACATGAATTTCGGCATCAGCGCCGACATCGGGAACTCTTTGCGCACTTGGGTATAGAGCGTGTGCACCTCAGCGTTGTTGTTGCCGAAATATGCTTCGAGGGTCTTGTCGTAGAGCTGATTCTCCTGCTCCATCATGCGGCGCAGCGACCCGATGTAGTCGGGATCGCGCATGGCCTGCCCGTAGGGCGACTCGGCGAAGTCGGTCAGAATCAGATTGCGGTAATATTCGGCTTTGGCCGTGTTCCCCTGACGCATATACATCAGGTACATGTTGTAGTAAGTATCCAGCCGGTAGATATTGTCGGGATAACGAGTCAGCAGACGCTCGAATTCGCTCTCTGAGGCGGGGAAGTCTTCGAGTTTGTCCTTAAGGATTACGCCCATATTGTACAGCCCCTCCTGGATGACATCGTTCGAGGTCTTCCGCTCCTCGTCGGTCTTGGGTATCTGCTTGAGGTAATATTCCGGATAGTGAGGGTCGTTCTCCTTGTCGGCCTCCTTGGGGTCTTTTTCTTCCTCCTCGGCGGCAGCTTCGGCCTCTGCGGTCTGCTCGTCGGGCTTTTCCTCTTCCCCTTCGCCGGGGGTGGAGAAGTCGTTGAAGTCAAACGTCGATTTGTTCCTCCGTCGCCAGTCGTCTTCGAGTTTGCGGTTGCCCCACCGGCGCTGGAACTCGGTGCGCCCGGCGTTTTTGGCCGCGGAGTTGTAGAAATACCACGAGTCGTCGCCGGTGTTCATCGTGAACGTCTGGGGAGCCTTGTTGTTATTGTTGATCGTCCCCTGGTCGCGGTTGGCCAGGAATTCCTCGCGGGCGGCTGCCTCGGCCTCTTCCTTCTCTTTCTTCTTCAGCTCCTCGATGATGCGGTCCACCACCTCGCGCTGCTGCTCGGGCGTCATGGCCGAGAGCCTCAGCAGCGAATCCTGCAGCTCCACATTCTGCGAGTACAGCGCCAGCTCGTCGAGCACATCGCTGCGGCGCTTGAGCACAGCGTAGTCTGGCCACGTCTCAGGCAGCTGCGGCACGGCCTCGGCGTAGCATGGCTGCGCCTTGGCGTAGTGATGCTGGGCGAAATAGAGCGAGCCGAGTGTGATTTGCGCTATGGCCTTCTCGATGCCCGAACGGGTGGATTTCTCCACCGCCTGCTCGTAGTTGGATATAGCCTGGGCTGTATCGCCGCGCGACAGGTAGAGATTGCCGATGGCGTAGTATATCTGGTCGAGGTATTCCTTGTTGCGGTCGTAGCGCGTCATACGGCGCAGGGCTTTCACCTCCTTGGTGATGTCGGTGCCGGTGAATACCTCGCTCTGCTTGATGCGGGCGTTGAACTTGGTGCGGTACGTAGCCGACGAGCTGCTGCCGGCTTTGCTGTAGTATTTGTAAGCCAGCTCTTTATGGCCCATCAGCTCCTGAATCTGCCCCATCAGGAAGTTCAGGCGCGTCTTCTGCGCTCCCGAGGTCAGCTTCAGGGCTTCGGCGAGCATCGGCTCGGCCTTGTCGTAGAATTTTTGCTTGATCAGCAGGTCGGCGTAAGTGGTGTAGTACAGCTGACGGATGGGCTTCGAGGTCAGCTCGTCGGCCTTGACGCGGTTGAGGATGCTCTCGGCTTCGAAAAGCCAGTCCATGGCGCAGTAGGCGCGGGCCTGCCAGAGTTTGGCTTCGAGCACAGTGCGCGGCAGCCATGAAAAATGCTTGGAGATGTAGAAGAAGGTGGAGGCCGACCCGAGGAAGTCGCCGTTGTTGTACTGGCTCCGGCCCATCATCATCCACGAATTGTGGAGGAAGGGGTTGTACTCCTCGCGGCGCATCCATGCCTTGTAGTTGGGGTCGCCGCTGCGCCCGGCTTTCTTCTTGGGCTTCTTCTTGATGGAGCGTATCTGGATGGCCTTCTGAGCTTTCTCTATCGAGCGGTCGAAATTGCCCTGCGGCTGGGGCGCCTTGGGGTCGGCTTTGGCCGCCGCCGGATGGATGAACATCAGGCGGGTGTAGTCGTCGGCATATTCGCTCTCCATCTCGTGGAGCGTCTCCTTGTAGTGGGTGTCGCCGTTGAAATGGATGTTGTAGCGCGTGATGAAGGCGGTATATTTGCGCGTGAAGGCCGTGTTCTTTTTCAGCGAGCACGAGCCGAGCAGGGCAGTGGCGGCTATAGCCGTCACCGCCAACAGGATCATCCGTATGCCCCTATCGCGTCTCAAATATTTCCTATTATATAGTATAAAACGCCCCGCGGCCTTAAATATTGTTGTATCTTTATAGCTGCGAAAATTTGCTTTGACCGGACTTTTTTCGTTACTTTGCGACAAATTGCACAAAAATAAGAAAAAATGTGCAATTTCTCTTGGTTCAACCGAAAACTACTCTGACCGTGAGATACGACGAAGACACCCTGAAAATCTATCAGCGCAGCTTCCGCGACAACTGGGAGCTGCCGGCTTTGAGCGACTATGGCTCGCCCGAAGTGCTCAATTATGGCGACATGGCGCGCCGAATCGCCCGCATCCATCTGTTCTACAAGCAGCTGGGTATCCGTCGGGGCGACAAGATAGCCCTGCTCGGCAAGAACTCCTCCACATGGGTGATCTGCTTCATGGCCACTATCACCTACGGCGCCACCATCGTGCCCATCCTTTCGGATTTCAACGCCCACGACGCCCAGCATATCATCAACCATTCCGATGCTACGCTCCTGTTCGTCAACCAGAGCATCTGGGAGGACCTCGACTTCGAGGAGCTGCCCAAGATCAAGACTGTGGTTTCGCTGGATACGCGCCGTGTGCTGGCTGAGCGTGCCGTCGACGAGGAACATTCGGCCACGCGCATCGAGCGCAATCTCACGCGCCGCTTCCGCCGCCTCTACCACGGCGGTTTCACGCGCGAATGTGTGGTCTACCCCGACATGCAGCCCGACGATACGGCCATCATCAACTATACCTCGGGCACCACGGGCTTCTCCAAGGGCGTGATGCTCACCTACGACAATCTCGCCGGCAATATCGGCTACGGCATCCGCAGCCGCCTCCACTACGAGGGCTCGCGTGCGCTGTCGTTCCTCCCGCTGGCCCATGCCTACGGCTGCGCCTTCGATATGCTGGTGCCTCTGGCTGTCGGCACTCATGTGACCATCTTCGGCAAACCGCCGACGCCGCGTCTGCTGCTGAACGCTCTGGCTCAGGTGCGCCCCAATCTGGTCATCTGCGTGCCTCTGATTCTCGAGAAGATCTACCGCAAGCAGATTGTCCCCATGATCACACGCCGTGCCATGCGCTGGGCGCTGGCCATCCCCTATATCGACAATGCCATCTACTCGAAGATCCGCAACAAGCTTGTGGAGGCCTTCGGCGGCAATTTCGAAGAGGTGATTATCGGCGGTGCGCCGCTCAACGCCGAGGTGGAGCAGTTCCTGTACAAGATCAAATTCCCCTTCACCGTGGGCTACGGCATGACCGAATGTGCCCCGCTGATCAGCCATACGCCCTGGCGCTCGTTCATTCCCGGCTCATGCGGCCGCACGCTCCCCAACATGGAGTCGAAGATTATCAGCGACGATCCGAAAAATAAGCCCGGCGAAATCTGTGTGCGCGGTCAGGACCGCATGAAGGGCTACTACAAGGCTCCCGACATCACCGAGGCCACCATCGACACCGAGGGCTGGCTTCACACCGGCGATATGGGTACCATCTCCGACGACGGCACTATCTTCATCAAGGGCCGCTATAAGACCATGATTCTTAGTGCTTCGGGTCAGAATATCTATCCCGAGGAGATTGAGTCGAAGCTCAACAATATGCCATACGTCAGCGAGAGCCTGGTGGTGGAGCGCGGCAAAGGCCTCACTGCCATAGTCTATCCCGATTATGAGCGCATGGACGCCGACGGCCTCGACATGTCGGCTCTCATCGAGGTGATGGAGCGTAACCGCAACGACCTCAACCATCTGGTTGCCCCCTACGAGCGCGTCGACCACGTCCAGCTCATCCCCCACGAATTCGAAAAGACCCCCAAGAAATCCATCAAGCGCTATCTGTATACTTAAGCTTCTGGGATATAACCTCTTATAATTCGTATAAGTCTTATAAAAAATGAGCGCCCGCTGGCTTTACGGCGGGCGCTCATTTTTATTCTCTGAATAAAGATTTCTCTTTGTAGTAGCCCATTGTATAAAGCTTATTCTTTATAGTAGACCCTGCGGACGCGCGGTGATACCGAGGTCAGTATCTCGTACGGGATCGTATCCAGTGCGTCGCTGAGGGCCGTTGCGGGGTTCTCCTCGCCAAATACTACCACCGAGTCGCCGAGCCGGGCGTTGGCGTCGGTCACGTCGAGCATCAGGATGTCCATGCAGATATTCCCCACGGTGGGACACATCACCCCGTTGACCAGAAATTTCACGCGTCCGCGCCCCATGTGGCGGTCGATGCCGTCGGCGTAACCTACTGGCACTGTGGCTATTATGCTCTTGCGCTCGAGTCTGCCCCGGCGTCCGTAGCCGATGGTGGTTCCGGCTTCCCAGGTGCGCAGGGCGATGATGGGCGAGCGCAGGGTCGACACAGGCCGCAGCCCGTCTTCCATCCCGTTGTTGAGTATCGGGATGCCATACAGACCGATACCCAACCGCACCATATCATATTGAAATTCAGGGAACCGCAGTATGCCGGCTGTGTTCAGCACATGCCGCTTGATTGCCGGAAAGGCCTGCTTGAGCCGGCCTGACCAGTCGGCGTAGGTGGTCAGCTGCATGCGCGTGTAGTCGTCCATATCGAGGCAGTCGGCAGTGGCCAGATGGGAGAATACCGATGCCGGCTCCACTTCCTCCTGATTTTCAAGTGTATGGATGAGGCGCGGCAGCTCGTCGCCCACGAATCCGAGGCGGTGCATACCCGTATCGAGCTTAATATGAACGGGATAGCGCTTTACCCCGAGCTTCTTTGCCTCGGCTATAATCTCGGCGAGCATTTCAAAACTGAATATCTCGGGTTCAAGCCGGTTGGCAAACAGCAGCGGATAGTTCAACACCTTGGGATTCAGCACCATGATAGGCATCGTGATGCCGGCTTTACGCAGGTCGATGCCTTCGTCGAGCACGGCTACGGCCAGATAGGCCGCCCCCTGGCTCTGGAGCGTCTTGGCCAGTTCGAGCGAGCCGGCGCCGTAGCCTGAGGCTTTCACCATAGCCACCATCCCGGTGGTGGGCTTCAGATGGGAGCGGTAGAAGTTGAAATTCTGCACCAGTGCGTCCATATTCACCTCAAGCACAGTCTCATGCGTGCGCGCCTCGAGCATGTGGGCCAGCGGCTCCAATCCTTCCGAGCGGCTCCCTTTCAGCAGTATCAGCTCATTGTTGAAATCTGACGTTGACAGCTCCCTCAGCGCATGGTCAACATTGCTGAAGAAGCGCGAGTTGGCCGCGAACAGCTCTTTGTAGCAGCTTATCTCCCTGCCGATGCCGACGAGGCGGTCTATGTGGTAAAGCCCGCACACTTCCGCCAGGCGCCGGTAGTCGGCGGCGGGGGCTTCGGCGGAATCCTCATGGTCGAGGTCGCCGATCACGAGCGTCAGCGTGTGGCCGGCCACCATGCGGCGGCGCACGAAGTCGATGGCGGGCAGCAGTGAATGGAGGTCGCAGGGATAGTCGTCGACAGCTATTTGACAGGAGTTTACCCCGTCGCTGACGTTCAGGCGCGTATGCATCGGGCGCAGGGTGGCGCCGATGGCGTCGGCCCGGGCAGCGCTCATCCCTAATTCGCGGGCCGCGGCTTTGCACAGGGCGAGGTTGCGGCGCTGCCAGTCGGTGGTAAGCGCCTCGTTTTCAGCCTCCGACGCCGGAGCGACGGCCACGAGCCGCAACCCCTCGGGCAGTATCCCTTCTTGCTTGGCTTGGGCGATGGCCTGGGCGATTACCGGCTCATCGTCAGGGTATATGAGCGTCTGCGCGTGGGAGGCCAGACGCAGCTTCTCTATCGCTTTTGCCTGACGCGAGGGAAATCCTTCGTCGTGAGGTTCGGATATGTCGGTGAGTATCACCATCTTAGGTGCAATCATCTGCTCCAGCCGGGCCATTTCGCCCGTTTCCGACACTCCGGCCTCTATCAGGCCTAAGCGCGTATCCTCTTCGATCTGCAGCAGCGACATGGGCACTCCGATTGAGGAATTGTAGCTGCGCGGCGAGCGGATGGTGGTCCGTGAGCCTTTCATCATGGCAAACAGCCACTCTTTTACCATCGTTTTCCCCTTCGACCCGGTGATAGCGGTCACTTCGGCCACGGAGCGCTCACGGTGGGCTTTCCCCAGCCGGCCCAAGGCCTCGGTGGTGTCGTCCACGCTCAGGAATATGGCCTCGTCGAGCCCCTCGGGGCGCTCCGGGCTGTCAACTACAAAGACTCTGACGCCCCGGCTGTAAAGTTCGGGGATAAACCGGTGGCCGTCGGCCCGCGAGGTCCGCAGGGCGAAGAAGGCCGTGGCCTCCGGTCGGGTCAGCGACCGGCTGTCGAAGATGATTTCGCTGATTTGGCGGTCGATGGTGGCCGTGGTATCTGTCTGTGCGCCGATAGTTTGCGCAAGTTCGTTTACACTGTATTCCATATTGTACCTCAGTCGTTTAGGTTGGGAAAGACCCGGCTCATGGCCGGAGCCAGTTCGGGTCTGTCGCGCAGCAGCTCCGCGGCTTGCTGACGGGTGCGGCGGGCAAACTCCGCTGCCGCTTCTGTCTGTCCGAGCGGGCGGTGGGCCATCTGGAGCATCAGCTGATGGCAGCGGTCGGCCAGGGCCCGGGTCTCGCCGGAGAAATAGGTCTGCCCCAGGCGCCGGAAGATGATGTCGGCGGCCAGCTCCGAGGGGTGCACCAGATCGCGGTCGTAGTATCGGTAGTCGCGCAGCTCGTCGGTCAGTATCTCGTATGCGGGGAAATAACTCATACTCAGCCCTTTGTCCTTGCCGAGCCGCAGGAGGCGGTCGGCGGCAAGCAGCAATGCCGATTTGCTCAGCCGGTCGCGGTGAAGGCCATAAGCCTTGTGGCGCACGGGGCTGACTGTCAGTATTATCCGCAGTTCGGGGTTGAACTGCTGCAGCTCGTCGAGCAGGCCTTGGCACATGTCGACGGTCTGCTCCGGCGTCAGGTCGCTCTCTTCGAAGCGGTCGGCGGGGAGCTTATGGCAGTTGGCCACGGGTGCGCCGGTGGCTTTCAGGGTGAACACGTGGGTCGAGCCGAAGGTGAGGCTCAGTATCCGCGCCTCCTTCAGCGCCTGATGGGTGCGCCTGATGGCCTCGCTGACCTTTTGCAGACACTCTCCGGGCGTATCGGCCGAGAAGGCCGAATGGAAGTCGGGTGAATGCCAGCGCCCTTCATGCTCAAATACCATGCTGTCGCTGTATGGCTTCCCCTCGATGGCCATGTGCAGGCTCCGGCAGATGCTGGCGGGATTGAACAGGATCCCCATGGGGTTCACCTCCACGTCGAAGAGCCTTCGGCGCAGGCGCTCGCCGACTGTGTCGGCGAAGCATGAGCCTACGGTCACTATCTTGTCGCTGTGGCTGATGCCGAATCCCTGAGGCTCCGTCTCCACGGGGGTGCTCAGCTGCAGCGGCCGGTCAAAACTGTCGTTCAAGGCTTTCATGCTGTATTGACGGGGGTTAGTACATCCTGTAGTCGATCGAGAGCACCTGGAACTCCGTGCGTCGGTTGATCTGGTCGGCCACCTCCTGGTCTTCTTCCGTCAGGGCCTCGATATATTCAGGCGTCAGCACGTCGCCCTCCTTGAATTGCGGATGCAGGCGCGCCAGCTTCTTGGTGATGGTCTTGGGGCGGCTCTTGCCGTAGCCCTGGCTCTGCAGGCGGTCGGGCTTGATGCCTACGGAGATCAGATAGTCGATCACCGATTTTGCGCGGCGCCCGGAGAGGTTGATGTTGTATTCCTCCGAACCCCAGCGGTCGGTGTGCGAGGCCATCTCGATGGTCACGTTGGGGTTGTCGCGGAGCACTTGCGCCAGCGAGTCGAGCGCCGCCTTCGATTCGGGGCGCAGCGTGGCCTTGTCGAAGTCGTAGAAGATGTTGTCGACCACCACGGGCTTGTTGATCGAGGCCAGGATGAAGTCGACGTTGTATTCCGCATCCTCCTCGGCGGTGTCGGAGGTGAATTCCTGCTTGGCGTTGAGATAGCCCTTGGCTCCGGCGAGCATCACATAGCTGATGCCCCGCTGCAGCGGGAAGCGGAACGAGCCGTCGGGCTTGGCCACGGCTTTCTGGTTGGAGCCGTCGTTGCCAACGATACGGATCACGGCGTTCGGCACCGGCTCCTCGTCTTTGTCGAGCACCCATCCCGATATCCATATCTCCAGGTCGGGGAGGATGAACGAGTAGATGTGGTCGTAGCCGCGGCCGTCGTTGCGGTTAGTGCTGAAGAAGCCGCTCTCACCCTTGCCGAAGGTAATGCCGAAATCGTCGGCCGACGAGTTCATCGGCTGCCCCATGTTCTCCACCTTCCAGCCGCCCGAGGGGGTCAGCGTGGCCTTGAACAGGTCGAGGCCGCCGAAGCCCGGATGGCCGTCGGAGGCGAAATAGAGTATCGAGTCGGTGCGCACGTAGGGGAACATCTCGTCGCCCGGAGTGTTGATGAATTCGCCCATATTCTCCAGCGACCCCTGACGCTCCTTGAGGTTGATGCGCCACAGGTCCTTGCCCCCGCTGCCGCCGGGCATGTCGGAGGTGAAATAGAGCCAGGTGCCGTCGGGCGACACTGCCGGATGGCCGTAGCTCGAGATGGTGTCGGCCGTAATCTCAAACTTCACCGGAGCACTCCATTTTGCGTCGGAGCGCGTCGAGGTGTAGATCTCCACACCCGTGTTGGCGTTGGGCTCGCGGCGCGCACGGCTCAGATACATCATCGAGCCGTCGGGCGAAAAACTTATCACCCCTTCGTCCATCTCGGTGTTCAGCTCACCCTCGGCGGTCTCCGGACGCTGCCATTCCCCCTTCTCGTTGGTCTTGCTCATCCAGATGTCGCCCTTCTTCATCCCCGTGATCTCGCTTTTGCGCGTGCCCTGCACCTTCTCGTTGGTGGAGGTGAAATAGAGCACGTCGGCCTGCTGCGGGTCGATGAACATCGGCGCGTAGTCGGCGCGGCGCGAGTTGAACAGCTTCGCGTTCTTCACGATGTAGCGTGAGGGGTGCCCCTTGGCCTCTAAGGCCATGCGGCAACCGGCCAACCCGTTTTCGGCCTCCTCGGTCGATTTGGGATGACGGTCGAGATAGTCGCGGTAGGCCTTCTCTGCCTGAGCATATTTAGCCTCTTTCTGGAGGTTTTTACCCATCAGCAGCAGGGCCGTCGAGTCGGGATATTCATAGCGGATAGCGTTGCCGAAAGCCGAGGCGGCACGCGCCGACATACCCAGTTTGTCGTAGCACAGCCCCATCTGATAGGCCACCATGCCGCGCTGAGGACGCTGCTCGCGCTTGGTGAGCTTGTTGTAGACTTTGCGGTAAGTCTTCTGCGCTTCGAAATATTCGCCACGGGCAAACTGCTCGTTAGCCTCCGAGAGCTTAGCTCCGCGACATCCGCCCAGCACCACCAGTGCCAGCACTAAAAGTATGGTATTTATCAGTTTCGTTCGGTCCATATCGGGCTTTCCTTCGTTGTCAGTAATCCCGGACGCCTGAAGCGCCCGGTCAATATAAATAAAACGCTCCGCTCCCCCCGAAAATTGTAAACCGCGCGTTTTTTTCCTCTCTCCCTCCAAATCAAGAGGCCGCGCCCGATGGGGGCGCGGCCTCAAAACCAAATAATTTATATTCCTCGGGGAAAGGCGACTCTCGTCGACTTGCTCCCCGCGACTGGCTGCCTTCCGGCCGCCAATATCTTTCTTCGCTCTATGTAGCGGATAGCCTTAGGTCCTTTCGACGCCCTATACGGCCCGCTGCAGTGCCATCAAGCTTTTTTGAATCCGGATGGCCGGGG
>CAMEGQ010000049.1 GCA_945916235.1 uncultured Porphyromonadaceae bacterium
GGGATAAGGCGGCGGAAGATTGTGGCGACGGTTTCGCCCGGGAGGGTGCGGTCGCGGTTGATGGCTTCTACGAACGATTCAACCATGGGGGCGACGAGAGGGTGGGAGAACACCTGCTGCATATACGACATCGAGGAAGCGAACACCTCGCGGATTTCGTCTTCATCTAGGCCGCAGGTGGCGCGCCCCTCTTCGATAAGTTGATTGCACATCAGCTGGGAGAGCTGGCGCGAGATGGCTTCGTGGTGGCGCAGCATGGCGCGGCACATCACATTCGATACCATCAGCCCCGAGAGCAGGCGGAAATGACTCACATTGTCGCGCCATACGCTTTTGGCCGATAGCTGAGGGTTGGAGGAATAGAAGAAATCGGGAGTGAAAGAAAGACCGCGGTCGGCCTCTGAATCGAGGCTGACCGAGTCGATATAGCGATCATTTTCCATGAGACACATGCAGGCGCTCATGCCTCCGAGGCCGTAAGCGCGGTCGGTCTCATCCGAATATTTTAGAGTTACCATTTTCCTGAAATAGGCGCCGCAGGCGGACGCGTGGGTTCAAGGGTGATTAGTTTACAACCATGATTTTGGTGACGCATGAGGAGGAAGAGGAGGAGGCGCTGCCGTTGTCCTTTTGCGAGGCGAGCACGTAGTAGACGCCCGTCTTGACGCGGTTGCCTTGGGCGTCGCATCCGTTCCAGACAAACATGCTGCCGTCGGACATCCCCTGGTGGAACACGTTGCCGTTGGCGTCGGCAATCTTCACCAGAGAGTTGTCCATAAGTCCCGTGACGGTAATCCAGCCTTTGTAGTCGGGGCGTACGGGGTTGGGATACGCGTAGACATCGTCGTAGCTGTCGGCGCCGGGGGCTGAGGTGGAAGAGTATTCATAAAGGCCCTGAGTGGTGCCGAAGAGCACTTTGTTGGAGGTAGGATCGCAGGCCACGGTCTGAACGTCGTTGGAGGGGAGCGGCGAATTGTCGGAGGTGAAATGCTCGAGGATTTCGCTGCCGTCCTCGCTCACCAGATATACGCCCGAGCCGATGGTGGAGATCCACTTGCGGTCGGAAGCATCGACGGCGATAGCCGAGATGTTGAGGTTGTCGAGCAGATAGTCGGCCAGATTGGTGCCGTCGTTACGCGGCACTTTGGGATGGATGATTGAAGTGGTGGGGTATGTGACTTTGTCGATGTCGGGAATCACGAACACACCGATCTGAGAGCCGATCCAGATGCGGCCCTGATGGTCTTCGGCGATGGCGGTGAGACCCCAGGATTCACCCCAGGTCTTGCCGTCTTGATCCACATACGCTTCGAGGGTCTGAACTTTATCGTCATCGAGAGTGGCGGTGCCTTTGGTGTCGACGACAATAATCATATTCGACTGTCGGCCGACGACGAAGATAAGCTTGTTGGAACGTTTGCATGCTATACCGAACGAACAGAAGTAGTCGCAGTCCACATCAGGCTTGAAGGTTTTCCAATCTGACATCTGAGTGGTCGCCTGTGAGCGTTTTTCTTTAGGAAGAGCCACTATACGGTTGAAATCGGTGGGGTTGAGGTCGTCGGCATGGTATGCCCAGAGGTTGCCGTGTTTGTCGACGAGCGGCTGCATGATCATCGACGACCATGTGCCGTTGTAGATAGGCGTGTCAGTGTAGTAATGGTGAAGCTGCTTCCCGTCGAAATCTACATGGAACAGACCTTCGTGGTACGTGCCGACATAGTATGCTTCGGGATAGTCGGGATCTTCACAGATGCGGTAGTTCTTGTGAATGGTACCGTCTTTGGGTCGGGAATTAGCATTTTCCTCAACCACTTCTTTGGCGGAAACGTCGGTGAACTGACCGCTGTTGTACAGATATACCTTCATCTGGTAGGGAGAGGGAGTCGACTGATCAAGTGTAGGGTTGGCGAAAAGGTTGTACAGGTAGATCTTGTTGGTGGGGCTGACGTAGATCTGGTGCACAAGTTTCAGACCGAGCGGGGAGCCGGTGAAGGGGCCGGCAGCTACGGTGGGTGTCGCCGGCGATATGTCCATGAGCTGGAGGCCGGAGGCGTTGCCTACCCAGACGTCGGTGAGCGAGCCGGAGTAGATGGCGCGGGTGTTGGTGTCGGCTTTGAGATGTCCTGACACGGCAATTGAGCCATGTTCGCCGGTGTAGATGCCCTGAGTGCTGACGGTGTAGAAGTGGCCGTCGGGGGTGAGGGCTACATGGGCGTCGATAGGCTTGATGGTCTGGGGATAAGAGATCACACTGGCTGTGCCGGCGGCTTGGTCTGTGATCTCTACAGAGTAGAGATAATTCCACATGGCCAGCCAGATGATGCCGGCGTGGTCGAATACCATTTCGTCAACTGCGCAGGAGCCGGGGTTGTCGAGGGTGGTGAAAGCATCCAGACGTGCGATTTTCTCAGTATAAGGGATGATTTTCATTTTGCCGCCCTGAGCGATGGCGATGATGTTGCCGTCGGAAGCTACCGCACGCACTTCATCGGGGGTGAAAAGAGTGTTTTTCACCTCGTTGGAGCCTGCGGAGTAGGTGACCAGACCGAATTTTGTTGCCACGAATATGTGATTGTCGGAGCAGGAAATCTTGTTGATGGCTCGGTCGCCGATGGTGGTGGCATCTTTGATGTCTGGCATGTTGACGGTGTGGCCGTCATCGTAGATGCGGTCGATGTTGGAGTTGGCATAGGTGACCAGAAGGCTCTTCCCCTTGGCGTCGGGATAGATGCCGGTGATGTCGGTGTCGTTGAGCTTGCCGCCGAGACATTCCACCTCTTGGGTGTCTTTATCCAGACGGTAGAGCGTGGCGCAGGATACGTAGTAGACGTAGGTGTCGGTCTCGGCCATGCGTTCTACGCCGTCGAAGGGGGAGTAGGACTTCCAGCCGCCGACGGCGGTCTGTGCGCCGGCCAGGAGAGGGAGCGCCAGGGCAAGGAATATGAATAGTTTCTTAATCATCTGTGTGATAGATATTGAATTTATCGTTAAAGTCGGGGAGCTGGGCTTCCCGTATGTCTTGAGTGGTCAGTTACTCCTTCGGGCGGGAGCAGAGGTAGGCGAGCATAGCTTCGAGGGCGCGTCCGCGGTGGGAGATGGCGTTTTTGGCCTCCGGAGCCATTTCGGCGAACGAGAGTGCAGAGCCCGCAGGGCGGAACACCGGGTCGTAGCCGAATCCGTCGGTGCCGGTAGGGGTGCGGAGGATTTCGCCTTCCACGCGCCCTTCGAACAGATGCTCCTGCCCGTCGAGAATCAGTGCGATAGCCGTGCGGAATCGCGCCGACCGCGATACGGGCGTTTCTCCTCCCTGGGCTTCTCCTCCCTGAGCTTTTTCTGCCCGGTCAAGACGCTGCAGAAGCAGGCGCATGTTGGCCGTGGAGTCGTGGGAAGCAGCATGAGGGTCGGCCAGAGCGGCGTAGCGGGCCGAATGGACTCCGGGTTCGCCGCCGAGAGCGTCGACTTCAAGGCCGGTATCGTCGGCGAAGCAGTCGAGGCCGTAGCGCGAGTGGATCCAGCGGGCTTTAGCCAGAGCGTTCCCCTCGAGGGTCGGAGCGTCCTCGGGGATGTCGTCGGTGCAACCTATATCGCTGAGTGACAGAACTTCAAAAGGAAGGCTGTGGGTGGCCATTATGGCGCGTACCTCGGCGAGCTTGTGGGCGTTGTTGGTGGCAAAGACGAGTTTCATAATCGGTCAGGGCAAATTAACCTAATGGATTAACGCCTGAAAGGGGGATTTATTGCCCTGGTCCGCCGGTGCATTCCCCGGCAAGGAAAAATTTTTGAGCAGGCGTATTTCCGGGCGGTGGAAAATTTTCTACTTTGGTTTATTTCTGATAATGATTAACTTTGTATGCTCAAACGAAGAATATGAAGATAAAGGATATAGCCCGGGAAGCCGGGAGAAATGCGTTGCAAGAGATGAAGAGGCCTCAATGGTGGGGCTTCTTTGTGAGTCTGGCTGTAATGGCGCTGCTGGCCATGGCCTTTTTCTACCCCGATGCGTCGCTGGGAAACCAGCTGCGCCAGTACGATATGCAGCAGGGCGCTGCAATCGGCTATGAGGCAACGGCTTATGCCGAGGCTCACGGCGGCGACCTTCCGCGCTGGACCAACTCGCTCTTCTCCGGTATGCCCAACTTCCAGATCTCGCCTGTCTACGGGTCGGATTCTCTGTTTTCATGGATAAACACCATCTACGGCGCCGGGCTCCCCTCGCCGTCGAATCTGCTGTTCATGATGATGGCCGGATTCCTCATCCTGATGGCTGCCCTGAAGGTAAGATGGTATTACGGGCTCATCGGAGCTGTGGCCTGGGGATTTTCCACCTATTTCATCATTATAATCGGCGCAGGCCACATTTGGAAATTCGTCACTCTGGCCTATATCCCGCCGACGATTGCCGGAATCATCATGGCCTATCGCGGCCGCTGGTTGCTGGGGTCGGCTCTGGCTGCCCTGTTCGCCATGATGCAGATTAAGAGCAACCATATCCAGATGAGCTACTATTTCATATTTGTGGTGGCTGTGCTGGTGATCGCCTATCTGCTTCAGGCCTTCCGCAACCATGAAATCCGCCGCTGGCTCAAGGCTACGGGCGCCCTGGCTGTGGCTGCTGTTCTGGCCGTGGCCGCCAATCTGCCGAATCTGTATCATACCTACCGCTACGCCTCGGAGTCGATGCGCGGCGGACATTCCGAACTGACTTCCACCGCTGACGCCTCGCAGAAGACCTCCGGCCTCGACCGCGACTATATCACCCAATATAGCTACGGCCGCTCCGAGACGTTCACTCTGCTGATTCCCAATGTGAAAGGCGGAGCCTCTGTGGAGCCGTACAACGGCTCGCTGCGGCCCACCTCGCTGCTTGACGCCCCCGACGCCGACAAGATTGTAAGCGCCTCGGGTGCCGGCGAGATTGAGCGGCAGTATGTGGCCAACTATGTCGGGCAGTATTTCGGCGAACCGGAATCGACCAACGGACCGGTGTATGTCGGCGCGATTATCTTCACGCTTTTCCTACTGGGATGCTGCGTGGTGCGCGGACCGCTGAAATGGACGCTTCTGGCCATGACTATACTGTCGGTAGGGCTTGCGCTGGGACGCAACCTGCAGTGGCTCACCGACCTGTTTATCGACTATATGCCGATGTACTCGAAATTCCGCACCCCCGAGAGCATACTTGTGGTGGCTGAATTCTGCATCCCCCTGCTCGGGATTCTCGGCCTGCAGAAGGTGCTGACAGCCCCTGACGGACTGCGCACCTACCGCAAGGAGCTTATCGGCTGCTTCGGCGTTACGGCGCTGCTGTGTGTGCTTGGCTGGCTCTTCCCCTCGGTGTATGGCCCGGCGATTTCGCAGGGAGATATGCAGCTGAGCGAAATGCTTGGTTATCAGCTTATTCAGGCCGGATATCCCCAGCAGGCCGTGTCGGTGTTCAGTATTCACAACCCGACGGTGGCCGCCCTTGTGGAGCAGCTGCGCTACTCGCTGGTAAGCGCTGACTCGCTTCGTTCGCTGATTTATATCCTGCTGGCTTTCGGAGCAATCAAACTTTGCTCAATCAAGAGCGTAAAGCCCTGGATGGCAGCTACACTGGTCGGAGTGCTTATCGGGGTCGACCTCTATACCGTCAATAAGCGCTATCTGAACCACGAGAGCTTCTGCAGCCCGCAGGTTTCGGCATCGGATCCATTCCCGCTGTCGGCGGCTGACCGTCAGATACTTGCCGATACGGCTATGAACTACCGAGTGCTCGACATCCCGAACTTCTATAAGGCTGCGCCCTCGCGCCATCATAAGGCTGTGGGCGGATACCATGCAGCCAAACTGACACGCTATCAAGACCTTATCGACCACCATCTCGGCAATATCGCCGCCGGCAACGCCACTGACGCCGACATGCGCGTGGCTTCGATGCTCAATACCAAGTATATCGTCACCGACCCGTCGACGGTCATCCCGAATCCCGACGCTATGGGCAATGCATGGTTCATCGACCGGGTGGACTTTGTCGACACCCCCGACCAGGAGATGGCTGCGCTGTCGACCATCGACCCGCGCCATGTGGCTGTGGCCGACAAGAGATTCATCAAGACGCTGAAAGGGGCGCCGAAGGCCGAGGGCGACACCATCTATGAGACTACCTATGCTCCTGACCGCCTGACATATAAAGCCAAGTCGGCACGCGGCGGAGTGGCCGTATTCTCCGAGGTTTATTTCCCGTGGGGCTGGGAGGCAACAGTCGACGGCAAGCCCGTGGAGATAGCCCGCGTGAACTATCTGCTCCGCTCCATCGACATCCCCGCCGGCGAACATTCCGTGGAGTTCACCTTCCGTCCGGCGTCGGTGGGCGCCACCGTGGGAGTGGCCAAGGCGAGTGTATGGACTATATATCTGCTTCTGATTGTGGCTGTTATAGTATCGCTGATACGCAAACCTTCGGATACGGCCGACGAAAACAAGGCTGAAGAATGATGGGGGCGGCAGGGAAAATCTTTTCGTATCTTCTGCGGTGGCACCGGAGCCGGGGCTTCGGGGTTCATTCGCCCTTCGCTTTCCATTTTATCACCGGAATCCTCAGGGAAGAGGCTCAGTATTACGCTTATACCGACATTGACAAGGCTACAGTGGGCCGTGATCGTCGCGACCGCCGCGATCTGAAGGCGATATTCAGAGCCGTATGCCATCTGCAGCCGGCGAAAGTAGTGTTTGTGGGCCAGCCCGACAACGCGCTGCGTGCGGCGGTGGAAAGGGCTGTGCCGCAGGCAGATATGCAGGTGATGACGCCATTGGGCAATGCTGACGGGGAGTGTCCGCAGCCTCTGGCGCAGTTTCAGGGGGAGAAGGGCCGGCGGTTTGCCGTGGTGGTCGAGAGTCTTTCGGGCTTCAGTGCTGACGACGAAAAGCAGATTCTGGAGCTGATGGCCGATGAGAGTCGGCGAAAAGGAGCCGAAGGAGTGCTTATAATAAGACATTTACACCGCTCGGACAGCCTCAAATCCTTCTGGAGCAGGCTCGTGTCCGGGATGCACGCCGGAATGACCTTCAGCAATTCGCGCATCGGCATCTACTGCCTGCTGCGTTCGCTTCCGAGGCAGCATTTCGATGTGATATTCTAACCGGGCCGGCGGTATGGCCGGACAGACATAATCTTCAGGTAATCAAGCCAGACATAATCTTCAGGTAATCAATAGGTATGCGTAGTGTAGACAATCCGGAGCAGTTGAGGCAGCGTTTTCGCGGCTGGCTGTGTGTGCAGCGCGGCCTGGCCAACAATACGGCCGATTCCTACGATTTCGACATACGCAAACTTCAGGAATTTTTAGCCGGGGAGCGCAAGGGGCTTCGCGAAGTGGATTATCCTATGCTTCAGCAGTTTGCCGCCGTACTTTACGATTTGGGTATAGCCGAGGCGTCACGAAAGCGTATTATAGCCGGGGTAAAGACATTTTTCCATTTTCTCAGCTCGGAGGGGTATCTCGATGAGGATCCCTCGCTGCTGCTGGAGACCCCCAAGGTCGGGAAACATCTGCCGGAAGTGCTGTCGCTCAGCGAGATAGACGCCATGGAGGCAGCCATCGACCCTGAGAGCAACGAATCGCTGCGCAACCGCGCCATCATCGAGACGCTCTATGGCTGCGGCCTGCGTGTATCGGAGCTGGTCAATCTGGAGTTTTCGCATCTGATGCTCAACGAGGAGTTTATGATCGTAAACGGAAAGGGGGACAAGCAGCGCATGGTGCCCATGTCGCCGACAGCCATACGGTGTATCGCCGACTATGTGGAGCGCGAACGCTCGGGGATAACGGCCCGTCGGGGCGACGAGAATGTGGTGTTTCTAAGCCGCCGCGGCACGAGGCTGACGCGCCAGATGGTATTCGTCATCATCAAGCGGCTGGCCTTCGCGGCCGACATCCGTAAAAACGTGTCGCCGCATACGCTGCGCCATAGTTTCGCCACTCATCTGCTTGAGGGCGGAGCCAACCTCCGCGCCATCCAGCAGATGCTCGGCCACGAGTCGATAGCCACTACTGAGATTTACCTGAATGTCGATACATCCCATCTGCGCGAGGAGATACTGCTCTACCATCCGCGCAATCAGAAATAATTGAAAATCAGAAAGAAACGATACGATGAAACATACAGAAGAAGGAAACGGCCGCCAGCGTGCACAGTTCGCCACCCGCATCGGGGTAGTGGCCACGGCCGTAGGCTCGGCCGTGGGGCTCGGCAACATCTGGCGCTTCCCCAACGAGGCCGGTAGCCATGGCGGCGGCGCTTTTATGATCTGCTATCTGTTTTTCATATTTGTGCTCGGGATTCCGGTGATTATTGCCGAATTCGTGATGGGGCGCTCCACGCGTGCAAACGAGATTAAGGCCTTCCAGCGGCTTGCGCCAGGAAAGAAATGGTATCTGACAGGCTACATCGGCCTGCTGGCCTCGCTTCTGATTCTGAGTTTCTACTCCGTGGTGGCCGGGTGGACCATGGAATACTTTTTTCTGTCGGCCTTTGGCGCCATGCCGTCGGAGACCGAGGGGATTCACAATCATTTCGCCGGATTCATCACCGGCGACGTGCGGCCGCTGGTGTGGACTCTGGTGTTCCTTGCCATCAACTATGCCGTGGTGGTGCGCGGGGTGCAGAAGGGGATCGAGCGGCTGAGCAATCTGCTGATGCCGATGCTGTTCTTCTTGCTTATAGTGTTCTGTATCAATTCGCTGATGCTTCCCGGAGCTTCCGAGGGGCTGAAATTCCTGTTTAGTCCCGACTTTTCGAAAATTGACTCCTCGACCTTGCTGGGGGCGATGGGGCAGGCCTTTTTCTCGCTGAGCTTAGGGCTGGGCTGCATGATGACCTACGGGTCATATTTCCCCAAATCGACCCATCTTGGGCGCAGCGCCACCACGACGGCTCTGCTGGATACGCTTGTGGCCGTGCTGGCTGGCATCATTATCTTCCCGGCAGTGTTCACCTACGGGATTTCGCCTCAGTCGGGGCCGACGCTCGTATTCGAGACCCTGCCTGCTATTTTCATCAATCTGCCCGGCGGCATAGTGTGGTCGTCGATGTTCTTTTTCCTGCTTTTCCTGGCGTCGATCACCTCCACCATCTCCATGAGCGAGATTTCGATAGTATATTTCGTTGAGGAGAAGGGGATGACGCGCCGCGGGGCCACGATGCTGTCTATCGGCATAGCCATGGTGTTCGGGTCGCTTTGTGCGCTGAGTTTCGGATCGCTTTCGGGCTGGACCATATGCGGCCTGACGGTGTTTGACCTCTTCGACTATCTTTCGTCGAATATCTGCCTGCCGCTGGGCGGCATGCTGACCTCATTCTTTGTGGGATGGGTGATGGACCGCAAGATAGTGCGCTGCGAGCTTACCAACGGCGGAAGTTTTCGGTTCAGGATGCTGGGGGCTGTGGTCTTCCTGCTCAAATATGTGGCTCCCGTGGCGATAGCGCTTATATTCTTGCATGCGTTAGGTGTGATTTGACTGAAAACACGGGGCGATTTGTTTTTGAGCGCGTAAAAAGCTAAATTTGTCGGTATGAAAGTAAGATTATGGATAGCGGTCTGGCTGGCGGCGACGATGATGGCCTGTGCCGGAAAGGCTCAGGAGGGGTCGGATGCTGACGGCAGTGGAGCATCCGGAGCGGAGGCCTCGACATCGGCGGCTGAGGTTTCCGGAGCTTTCGAAGGCGCGCCTGTGGCCGATGCCGATACGCTCTATGCGAAGGTGAAGACGCAGGTGGATTTCGGCCCGCGTACCCCCGGCTCCAAAGGCCATGCGGCCTGCGCCGCATGGATCGCAGAGCAGCTACGCTCTCATGGCATCGACTCCATATCGATTGGAAATCAAAAGGTTACCACGGCGGCCGGGCTGATCATCCCCGCACGCAACATATTTGCCTCTATCCGCCCCGAAGCCCCGGAGCGCATTATCCTGCTGGCTCATTACGATACCCGCCCTATGGCCGATCAGGAGCCTGACAAGACGCTGAGAACCAAGCCTATCGACGGGGCTAACGACGGCGCCAGCGGAGTGGCCGTACTGCTGGAATGTGCGCGGCTCCTTGCCGCCGAGGGGGCGCTCCCTGACGACCGCGGCATCGACTTGCTTTTTACCGACGTGGAAGATTCGGGCGACTCGGAGGCTGCCGGCGAGGAATCGTGGTGTCTCGGATCGCGCCAATGGGCTGAAAATATGCCGTATAAGGCTGGCAAGCGCCCGGTCTACGGGATTCTGCTCGATATGGTGGGTGGACGCGGAGCACGCTTCCACCGCGAGTATTTCTCCAACCGGTATGCCCCTACGGTGGTCAACCGCGTATGGGCTGTAGCCCGTCAGAGCGGCTTTGAGGATCGTTTCCCCAATGAGCCGGGAGGCGCCATAGTCGACGACCATGTGCCTCTGAACGAGGCCGGTATCCCCACAGTCGACATTATCGAAAGCGTCAACTCAGAGACCGGGTCGTTCAACCCAACATGGCATACGCTCTCCGACAATCTCGAAGCCATCGACGCCGAAACGCTGAGAATCGTGACCCAAACGGTTTTAAATACTATAACGCAATGACAATCAACCAGAAACAAGACCGGATAATCGAAGAAATGTCGGATCTCGACGATTGGATGGACCGATATGCATACATCATCGACCTCGGCAACCAGCTTCCCGCCATCGACGAATCGCTGAAAACCCCCGACCGGCTTATCGACGGCTGTCAGAGCCGTGTATGGCTCGACGCTCAGCTTACCCCTGAGGGGAAACTGGTGTTCACAGCCGATTCCGACGCCATCATCGTCAAAGGTATTATCTCGATGCTTATCGATGTACTCTCAGGTCAAACACCGCAGGATATCCTCGACGCCGACCTGTATTTCATCGATAAGATCGGCCTGGCGGAGCATCTGTCGCCTACACGGTCGAACGGGCTTCTCTCTATGGTAAAGCAGATCAAGGCGTATGCTTTGGCCTTCTCCCACCGGGCATCCTGACAAGGGTTGCCAAGACTTACCCACCGGGCCTGAAAGGCTCTCCAGCGAAGAAAAATCATCTAAACACCAATTATTATGTTTCTTGACCATCCTAAAGGTCTCATCCCCGCAGCCTTGAGCAACATGGGCGAACGCTTCGGCTACTACATCATGAATGCAGTGCTGGTGCTTTTCCTCTGCTCGAAATTCGGCCTGCCCGAGGAGATGAGCGCACTGATTTACTCAGTGTTCTACGCCGGCATCTATGTGCTGAGTCTCGTTGGCGGTTTGATCGCCGACAAAACGCAAAACTATAAGGCCACCATCATATGGGGTCTGATAATCATGACCATAGGTTATGTGGTGCTGGCCATCCCGGTGCTGGCTACTCCGGAAAACACTACCTGGTTGCTGACGCTGACGGCCGGAGCGCTGTTTTTCATCGCCATGGGCAACGGCCTTTTCAAGGGCAATCTTCAGGCCATTGTCGGTCAGCTCTACGACAATCCGCGCTACGCCGCCAAGCGCGACAGCGGATTCCAGATTTTCTACGTCTTTATCAATATCGGCGGACTGGTGGCTCCGTTCATCGCCCCGATGCTGCGCAGCTGGTGGCTCGACACCAACGGCATGACCTACAACGCTTCGTTCCCGGCCATGTGCCATCAGTTCCTGAGCGTGACGGATACTCCCGCCACCGAGACGGCCACGCAGCTCTACGCTCTGGCTACGGCAGTGGGCTACGACGGCGCACAGTCGCTCCGCGAATTCTGCAGCCAGTATCTCGATGTGTTCAACACCGGTATCCATTTCTCATTCTTCGCTTCCGTGGGCGCCATGATAATCTCGCTCTGCATCTTCCTGGCCACCAAGAAGGGGCTGCCTACCCCGGCAAAGCGCGAGAAGACCGAGACTGTAAATTATACCGCCGAGGAGAAAGCCGCCATGGCCAAGGAGATCCGCCAGAGAATGTATGCTCTGTTTGCCGTGCTCGGTATCGCTATCTTCTTCTGGTTCTCCTTCCATCAGAACGGCACATCGATGTCGCTCTTTGCGCGCGACTTCGTGGATACGTCGGCCATTGCGCCTGAGATATGGCAGGCAGTGAACCCGTTCTTCGTGATAGTGCTGACCCCGCTTGTAATGCTTCTTTTCGCCCGGCTCAGCCGTCGCGGGCGCGAGATATCCACCCCGAAAAAGATCGCCATCGGTATGGGTCTGGCCGGTATCGCCTACCTGTTCATGACCGTATTCTCGCTGGTGATGGACTACCCTTCGGGCACCGAATTCCGCGAGATGGTAGCCGCCGGCGCCGATGTGGCGAAAGCCGGATGGTGGGTGCTGATCATGTATTACTTCTTCATGACTGTGGCTGAGCTGTTTATCTCGCCTCTGGGGCTGTCGTTCGTATCGAAGGTAGCACCCAAGCACCTGCAGGGCATCTGTCAGGGCTTGTGGCTCGGCGCCACGGCCGTTGGCAACCTGATGCTGTTTGTCGGTCCGCTCATTTACAACAAATATCCCATATGGGTGGCATGGTGCGTATTCCTGGCCGTCTGCTTAGTATCGATGGGAGCCATGTTCGCCATGCTCAACTGGCTTGAGCGCGTGACCAAGTAACCCCGCATCTACCCAACCTTACAACCTTCTTACGTCTCAGGCCGGTCGCTGCAGCTGCCGGCCTGAGATACTGTATTGAGGTCGTATTTACGAAGCTGCAACGAAAAAATGGGGGAGGAGTTGGTGGTGAAAAAATAATTACGTAACTTTGCCGATGCTTTAGGGCCTATGCATCAGGCCTTGAGCGATGCGAATTGTCTTATGGTGTAATGGTAGCACTGCAGTTTTTGGTTCTGCCTGTCCTGGTTCGAATCCGGGTAAGACAACACGAAATGCCCCTCTGGCAGCTGATAATCAGGCTGTTGGAGGGGCTTTTTGTGCGTCTGTGAGAGGTGTGTTGCTGTCGGGGAGCGCGGTCAGATGGTGTAGGATGCGCCGATGGCGAGCGAGAGAATCGAATGGAACGGTACGGCAGATGATTTGATCTTCTGGCGGATGTAGAGATCGCATGTGGACAGTTCCCAGTAAAGCGAGATTTTTCGGCCCAGATGGCGTCGCGGACGCGGGATATTGAAGCTGATACGTTGGCCGATGCCGATGCGCAGGCGGATTTTGCTGGGGAAGATGTAGTAGCCGCTGGGGTAGCGCGTGGGTTGTTTCGACCAGAATTCGTTATGAAGTATGGAGTTTATTCCCAGCGAGAAGAACACGGGGCGTACACTCCAGTCGCTGCCTATGTGTATGCGCCATGGCGAGTATAGTTCACGCAGGGTCAGGGTCCAATAGTTGGGATGATAGTAGCGATTCGGGATGAATCCGATCAGAAGGTCGGTCTGCCAATTGTCGGAGGGGCCGTAGGCCCAGCCGACGCCAGAGGAAAGCATCCCTATCCCTCCGGCATACTGCAGCGTCAATACTTCGGGAATCAATTTTAGGAAGAAGTTCTGACGCTTCTGCATGCGCTCGGTGTATGCGGGGTTGTCGTCGGCCTCCTGCTTATCGGTTGCCATCGGGGTTGATGAGGCTGTCAGAGAATCGACGGTTTCGGGAGTTGTAACCGATAAGCCTGACGCTTTAGCGGAAGCTTGGGCTTTCGCAACCGCAGGGCATAGCATGAAGGCTGCGGCCGTAAGATTAAAAATCAACGCTCTCACATTCATAGCCTTCGGGGTTGATGGTGAAAATCAGGAAATTGCGTTTCTCAATGTTGGCCGCCTGATGGAAGATGACGCCGTTGGAAAACGGGTCGATGCTCTCGCGCCCGTGATTATGGCCGTTGATGCAGAAGGCAAGGGCTCGCGAGCCCGGCGCTACGCCTTTCCAGCCTTCGGGAGCCACGGGATCGTTCTCGCCGAGACCGGGATAGTTCAGAAGATAATGCATGAATGGCTTTGCGACATTGTTGTTAAACTGCTCGTCGAACGGACGCGAGTGCATGGTAATCACGGTATGGGTGACGGCACCCGGAGTGCGTTCGTTCAGGCGAGCCACGGCCAGGGCGTCCTTCTCGAGAAAGTTGAAGTCGGGCACAGGCTGAGCGTAATCGTATTCGAGGGCTACGGTGGTGAGGATTACGAAGTGGACGCCTCCGGCATTGAAGGAGAAGTTGTGAGGACCGTAGATGTGCCGGAATGTGTCTTTACCATTGCCGAGGCAGTCGTGATTGCCGAGCACGGCCACCCAGGGGATACCTGCGCCATCCATGGCATCGCGGCACCACATGTACTCTTCGGGCAGTCCGAAATCGGTCTGATCTCCTCCGTGAATCATGAAATCGATGTCGCCGCGGGAGCGGATGATGTCGATGGCCTGCAGGGTTTCGTCGAGGGCGCCCTGAGTATCGGTGAGAAATGCAAATTTGAACGGTGGCTGCAGATTCAGAGCCTCGATGGAGTGCATGCCGTCTTCGTTAATGTTAGTACGGCCATGGATGTTGGTATCGTAAGGGTGGTAGTCGAAGGCGTCACAGGCAGAAAGTAAGGCCAGTGCGCCTGCCGACATGGTTGTTATGAGCAATTTTGACCACATATCAGCGATTTTTATATGCAAAAATAGCAAATAGCATTCTCACGAATGTGGCAACGGGATAATTTGACCATTTTTTGCCCGATAGAGGCCAACAAATGCCGAGCCGGCCCTCATCCTCCCCAAGTCCATAAATTTTATACGCATTATATGAGTTATTGGCATCTCCTTGGGGTGGGTACATAAAAAAATTACTCGTCGTCTCGACGAATAATCTTCTTACCTTAAATCTAATACCATGAAAAAACTGATACAAAGGTAATGCATTTCTGCTTTTAAACATAAAAATCAATGGAAATTTTGTTGGTTATAACATAAATTAACATTTGTGATGTTTTAAGCTTCGTCTGATAACGTTTGTTAAGAATCATATGCGCAAATATGCCGGAAATATTAGATGCGGAAATGCCTAAATTTTACTCGCATGAAGCGCCGGCTTCGTCAGAATGCTTAATATTCGGAAAATAGCGTGGGCTTGATGACGATGCCCACGCGCAGTTGGCAGTGGTAGCGGTTGTAGTCGAGAAGGCCTTCGCCATAGCCGCTATAGAATTGGGCGAAGAGATACTGATTGCTCTTGGTGGAGAATCGGTAGGCACCCTCGATGATGACGTTATAGTCGAAAATGTTCCAGCGCGCACGCTTGACGAGGGTGACCGAAGTGGAGACTTTGCGATTGACCGACTGAAACTGCCAGCCGATCTGATAGATGCCGCAGTAGCGGGCGATATCCTTATTGTTTACGCCGTCGATAATCGGAATCCAGTATTTGCCGAATACGACAAACTGTGGGTCGATCATGAACGAACCGGAGAAGCTGAGGCGATTCCATGAGCGCGACTCTTCGCCGTCGCGGCCGTTGCTTTCGTGCTCAAGCTGGAGCCCCAGGCGGCCAACGAACCGGTCTTTGATGAAAAGCGGTTTGGCCAGACCGATACCGGGATTGAAATTCAGGTCGGTCATAGGCAGGGAGCTCTGGAGCACATTCCAGAACACTTTCTGGGTATAGTAAAGATAAAGATATGTGCCCCAGGGGAGAGTGCTTTTGGTGAGTTTCTGAGCTATGGAGATCTGAAACTTGACGTTGGTATTCTCTTTCGAGGGTTTGTGGTTGAGCGCGGGGCCGAAGATGAAGTAATTGTCTTTGTACAGGCCGAAATAATAGTGGGTGTCGGCGAAAGCGCGGCGGAGGGAGTCGACATTCATATGCTCGTCGGGCAGCGTGACGATCTGGGCCTTGGCCGGAAGGGCGAAGGCGACAGTCAGGGCGACGAGCAGAATGCGCAGGAGGTTTTTCATGTGGATGCCGGACTTTGTCAACACTGCAAATATACGGCTTTTTCGCGATTTAAGGGGAGGTATGAAAAAAATGAATTATCTTTGTAGGTATGAAACTTGTCCGATTTGTAATTTTTTTCGATATGCCGGCGGCCTTAGGCGCCGGAATGCGCCGATGGATGGCCGGAGTGTTTTCATGGGCCGTCATCTGTCTGATGGCCGTGATGGCTGCGGGCCTGAGCTCGTGCGGCAGTGATAATACGTTTACCATCAACGGTAAGGTCGAAGGGTTTGGCACCGGCAATCTGCGGGTGGTCTATTTCGACAAGGGAGCCGTGCAGTCGATGTCGGTATCGGCTGTGGACGGGGCGTTTTCGATGACCGGACGCAGCGAGCAGCCTGTCATGGCGCGTATCTACACCGGCAGCGGCCGATGGCTGGCCACTTTCATAGCCCGCAAGGGCGACAAGCTTGAGGCCGTAATCGACGTTGCCAACCCTATGAAAACGGAGATCACCGGAAGCAAGGAGAACGAGCGGCTTACAGAGTTCCTGAAAGCTCATGCCGGAGCGGAGCTTAACGGCGACCCGAAGGCCTCTAAAGCCTTAAACGCTGATATTGAAGCCTATATCGCAAAAAATCCAGACCATTTGGCCTCAGGAGTGCTCCTTTCGGATTTCTACAGTTACGATGGCAGCGAGCGTCAGGCGCTTGAGGCCCTGAATTCGCTGGGCAACGAGGTGAAAACCGTCTGCACCCTCGCCACACTGGCTGATGCGCTGTCGCCGATGGCTGAGGAGGCCGACTCGCTGCGCCTTGAGCCATTTGCAATCTACACATCCTCGGGTAAAAACAGGGAAATCACACCCGACAAGGCCGCGCGGACCGTCATAATGTTTACCGATGCCGACGCCAGGGTATCGAAGCCGCTGACCGACATGCTCGCCAAAGTGATGCCCCATGTCAGCGGCGACGGATGGCAGGTGGCCGACATATCTGTCGACACCGACACCATGACATGGAAGAAATCGCTCAGGGAGATAGCCGACTCGGCCGACTTCAAGGCTGCACGCTACCCGGCGATTATAAGAGCCTGGGCGCCGGGACCATACAATATTTCAGCCTTCGAGCGCATGCCTGTGGGCCGTACGCCGTGGGTGGTAGTGACCGACTCCACGCGGCGCGTGCTCTACCGCGGCGAATCGCCCTCAGAAGCCGCCAGGGCGCTGGGACTGTAGGCCTCCGCGGTAGCGGAATCCATTCATTGTAAAATCGTTATCACAACATAGGAAGTCATGCTCGTTAAAATCACCGGAGCTGCCATTCAGGGGATTGACGCCATCCCCATCACTATAGAAACGCTTATCGAACCGGGATTCCAGTTCGTCATGGTCGGTCTGCCCGATACGGCTGTGAAGGAGAGTTCGGAGCGTGTGGCCTCGGCCATTCAGGAGTCGGGATTCGAGTTCCCGCGTAAGAAAATAGTGATCAACATGGCTCCGGCCGATGTCAGGAAGGAGGGTTCGGCCTACGACCTCCCGATCGCCCTCGGCATACTGGCTGCCGATGGCAAACTGGACCCGGCAACGTTCGACAATTTCCTGATAATGGGCGAACTGAGCCTCGACGGTACGCTGCTGCCCCTGGGCGGAGTGCTGCCGATGGCCATTATGGCCCGGGCGATGCACATGCGCGGCATCATACTGCCTGAAGCCAATGCTCAGGAGGCAGCCGTGGTCAACAATCTGGAGGTCTACGGGATGAAGAATCTGGCACAGGTGATCGGCTTCCTGAAGGATAACTCGACTGTGGCGCCGACGGTAGTCAATACGCGGGAGGAATTCGCCAGGGCATATCAGGATTTCGATCTGGATTTCTCAGACGTAAAAGGTCAGGAAGTGGTGAAACGCGCCTTCGAGGTGGCCTGCGCCGGCGGTCACAATATTTTGCTCGTAGGCCCTCCGGGCGCCGGTAAGTCGATGATGGCCAAAAGGTTGCCGTCGATTCTTCCGCCGCTCACGCTCTCCGAAGCCCTGGAGACCACTAAAATCCACTCCGTGGCAGGCAAACTCAAAGGCGGCTCTAAACTGATGACTACCAGGCCCTTCCGCTCACCTCACCATACTATATCGCCCGTAGCCTTGGTCGGCGGCGGGACTAACCCGATGCCCGGCGAGATTTCGCTGGCCCATAACGGGGTGCTGTTTCTGGACGAGTTCCCGGAATTTTCGCGGTCGGTGCTCGAAGTGCTGCGTCAGCCGCTGGAAGACAGGCATATCAATATCTCAAGAGCAAAATATTCAATCGATTATCCGGCGGGATTCATGCTTGTGGCCTCGATGAATCCGTGTCCGTGCGGCTACTATAACCATCCGACCAAGGAGTGCACCTGTTCGCAGCTTCAGGTGCAGAAATATCTCAACCGCATCTCGGGGCCGTTGCTCGACCGCATCGACCTGCAAGTGGAGATACTGCCCGTGCCGTTCAAAGAGCTCCAGGAGATGAAGCCCGGCGAGAGCAGTGCTGCCATCCGCCAGCGCGTGGTGGCAGCGCGCGAGATACAGAGCCGGAGGTTTGCCGGCGAGCGCTCCATCCATTGCAACGCGCAGATGACCCCGCGCATGCTTCAGCAGTGGGCGCGCCCGCAGGACGATGCCATGGCCATACTGGAGCAGTCGATGCTGCGCTTCGACATGTCGGCCCGCGCCTACGACCGCATCCTCAAAGTAGCGCGCACAGTGGCCGACCTCGATACCGAAGGCAACCCCACCGCCGACCCCGACTATCCCATCCAGTCGCATCACATGCACGAAGCCGTCTCCTACCGCACCCTCGACCGCTCCAGCTGGGGCACCGCCTACTAAAATTGTTAATGCAATGATTTTCAATTCGTTCCAGTTTATCTGGCTGTTTCCTTTAATATTTGTAATTATTACTGTCCGCTAAACAGTAAAATATCGGAGCCAAGTTCTTGAAAGATAGAATTTGGCTCTGTATGTATTTTAGGACAAGCCCCCTTAGCTGATTGGGGAGTCATCAGGAGGCGATACCGGCTGTCCGAAGAAATGACTACTTTTGCTCATGGTTATTCATGGTTTGTTTG
>CAMEGQ010000050.1 GCA_945916235.1 uncultured Porphyromonadaceae bacterium
GTGGATTTTTCATATCCATACGGTTGGTATATCCAAAAGATATTCGGCTGTCTGCAACTCTTGATGACTACGTTTGCAATGAATGTAGTGTTCTTTGGCGAGATAAAGAGAGGCAGACAGCCTTTTGTATATCAACTCTAATTTCATTCATCAAATGCCAAAGAACAATGAAATCGGGATTGGGGCGAACAATAGTAGCCTTAACACTGCGTCGGCTCACGAAACGAGCAAAGAGGTATGGCGAGATATTCCAGGTTTTCCCTTCTATCAAGCAAGCGATAAAGGGAGAATACGTTCTATTGAGAGAATCAACAGGGGTAGGAAATTCGGAAAAATCCTAACTCCGCAGCCGTTATATAGAAATAAACCTTATTGGGGAGTCGCCATAAGACGTAACAAAAAGAATGTTCGCATCGGGATTCACCGATTGGTCGCCATGTCATTCCTCCCCAATCCTCACAACCTTCCCGTTGTTAATCACAAGGATGAGAATCCGAGCAATAACTGTGTGGAAAATTTAGAGTGGTGTACCCAAAAGTACAACTGTAACTACGGAACGCGGATTGACCGCATCAAGGCGAATATGCCACAGAATAAGGCGGTCTATCAAACATCACTGGACGGTGTGATAATTGCAGAATTTCCCACTATACAAGAGGCCGCTCGGCAAACGGGAATCTGCGCGGGTCATATCTGTGACGTGTGCAAGGGAAATCGCGAATTTGCCAACGGTTATAAATGGCGATATGTAGATGAAATACTCTACACATCTGCACAAGAAGCATTAAAGTCCAAAACCGAGAAAAGTAAAGAGTCTCGTAAACAAAAATTTATTGAAAAATCACGTCGTGTCGCACAATACGACCTCAAAGGAAACCTCTTGAAGATTTGGCGAGGTATGCGTGAGATATGGGAAGAATTGGGTTATGTACGCCCAAATATAATCAACTGCTGTAACGGTAAAACTCCAAAAGCGTATGGCTATATTTGGAAATATGCAGACTAAATTCTTCCGCACACTTTTCATCCTCGGCCAGCCCGAAAACGAAGTCAGAAATCCGCAGTTTCTCTCCCTTTTCGGCGAGGAAATTCTATAAACCCCTATCGTTTCCTAAACCTCCTCACGCCCCACACCACTGCGGCGCACAGGGCGACGGCGATGCAGGCCAATGCGAAGCCGCCGAGGTCTATTTTGGTTCGCTCCCACCACGTCAGCTCCCGCTCCACCGGGTACGGCACAGGGATGCTGTCGGTGCGCACGACGCTCACGGTGTCGTGGATGAAGCGGTCGCGCCACTTGATGCGGTCGCGATAGCCAAAAACAGTGTCGCCCTTGACGTATACAAAGCGCGTGTCGACGATCGAGTCCGTAGTATGCACCTCGCGCACCTTGTCCTGATACTCCGTCCTCACGGTCTCCACAGGCACATACCTTGTCGTCGTGCAGCCGCACAGGAAGAATAGAAACACGATGCAGGCGGCGACAAGCGCCACCCACACCGCCATCACGCAGGCCGCAACCGCGCAGCCCTCGTGTCGGGCATAATCCTCGTCGTGTTTCATCTCACGTCGCGTATCTCTATTATCAAATCCTCGCAGCGCGATTGCGCTTCGAGCGTCATTTCTACAAGTCGCTGCTCATAGCCCGTCGAGTTCACGACCATTCCCTTAACCTTGTTTTCGCCTACGAGTATGCAACCCGTTATATCCTGCGGTCTGTTGCCACGATGGATAAGGATGCCGTCACGCCCCGGCACATTCAGCAGCCGGGGCAGCAGTCGCTTGAACTTCGGCGAGACGTTTACCACCATCTCGTAAGTTCCCGCAGGAATTGCCGTCACACGCGGCACGTTTCGCCGTCCGTCAGCCAATGTCACAGGCAGCTCCAATGTGTCACAATATCGCATACCGTCGACAGTCAGTCGGCCTATCGTGTAGTCCTTGCCCGCATAGATGCGTTGTAGTACCAGTTTCATATCTCCGTATCTCCTTCCTTGACGATTTTCTCCTCCTTGTCCTCAAGCAAATTTTCCTTGTTGGTAAGGCGGAAGAAATTCCATTTTTTATTTATGCCCTTGTACTCAAGATAATTGTTGACGCACGAGTTAAGTTCGATGCCGTAGATGACAAACAGCATAGCCATCGACACCACAGGCGCACCGAGCGTAATTCCGAAAGTCCGTGTACACAGCTCTGCCAACGTTACCCAGCAGAGGTAGTCGACCATCTTATTGATAGTACGACGGCAGGCCCTTGACGGACGTATATCCTCGCCTCTGCGTTTAGATGCGAGCAGACCGAAACGCAAGTCTACCATGACGAGGGCAGCGCCCAGCAGCAGCCACGGGGCGAGATGCGAATAAAAATTCGCAATCAGACACCCTATGGCTGCGACTGCCGAGGAGAATGTGTTACTACCGTCGCCTGTCATGGCCGTTCTGTATCTTTAGATTCTGCGGCTTCAGCGTGGTTCTCATCTGCGCTTTCTTCCGCATCTTCTACCTCGTCGGGCGAGGGTTCGATTACGGGTTCGGGGGCGACGTATAGCTCAGGGTCTTTGGCTCGCAGCTTGCAGTCTTCGACGTAAGCGTTGTAGGCTTCGAACTGCGCGACTTCTTTCGGCAGCTCTGTGTCTGTACCCGACTCGTCGAGTGTCGCAGATTCGGGATGCAGCAGTTTGTTGAGCAATTTGCGCGTGATGGCGTTCTCTTCAGCCATCGGATAGCGTTCAGCCACCAGCTCGGCAACCTTGTCATTATACTGCTCGTCGCTATATGGCCGCATGTCAGCTATCGCCACTTCCTCCCATTGGCCGAGGTTTTCGGCTTTGATGGTCAGACGGCGGATTTCCGTGGGGGCGGTGTCGCCTTTGCGGCGGATTACATGGTCGGCATCTGTCGAGATTTCGACTCTGCCGTTTGAAAGTTGTTTCGTTTTCATATCGTGATTTAGTTTTTAGTTTGTTGTTGCGAATGTTATCTGTTTGGCTTCGGCAGCGGTAAGAACGGCGTTCCATCCCGCATTGCTCTCATCCGTCAGCTTGGCATACACCGTCGGATGCACTGTTACTGTGATTGCATTGGTATTGGCCGCGTTGGTTACAAGTCCCTGCCACGACGCGAGATTAATCAGCGGACACTTCGACAAATCAAGGCTGATTTTGAGATTGCTGATTTCCAAGACTTCGAGGTTCGGTGCGTTGAAAGAGTTAGATACGGACTCGAGATATGCGGCTTCTAAATTTAATATCTTTGTTAGGGTGCCGCTATTCAGACAAACGATAAATGAATTTGGATATATACTGCTAAAATTCACGACCTTTAATTCGATGAATGAATTTACATACTGTCTTGAAGACCCAAATTTCGGTATATTTGTTGCACATGATACCCATATAAAATCTTCCTTGCTTGTCCCCCACGTTTTTAATTGGAGCATTATCGCAATCGCTTCATTGTAGGTCAGCCACAGCGTGTTTAGATAGAACGGATGCTGCGCGTCAGGCGCGTTCGCAGGGTCGTACTTGCCCCAAGAGCCGCATGCTGCGTTCCATTGGTCGATGAATAGAGCCAGCTTGCTTGCCTGTATCGCCTCGCTAATCGCTCCCTCGCGAGACTCTTGCGTAGGGTCGTTGGAATATGCCGAGCCTGCTTTCTCGGAGCAAGCTCTGAAGTAACAGGCACCTGCGGGATATTTATCTACAGTGATGGTAAAATCACCGTTAAGGTCTTCAATGCCTTCGGGATAAGAGATGAATGAACCGTCTGCGCCATAAAAGCAGACAGCCACAGCATTGCCACGAGCAAGTACATTCTTCAAGACAATAGAATAAGTTTTGTTCAGGGGCAACAGCGGAGTGGCACCCGAGATTTCTGAGCCTGCGGCATTGATATTTCCACGCTTGCCGAGAAAATAGCCTTTAATCGTAAACTGCTCATGTTCTTCATCCCACACACTCTTGTCGAGCTTCGCAGCGAGTGAGGCGTCCAGCCCGCTCTTCGTCGGCAATGCGCCGAGCTTGGCTTTGTCGTCGTTGGTATAGTCATTGGCACTGAGTCCTTTGCCATCGACTTTATCGACCTTGTTGCCGATTGTCGCAACTGCGGCTTTCTCCGCGTTGGTATAGTCATTCGTCGACAGGGCTTTGCCGCTGACCTTATCAACCTTGTTGGCGAGTTTGCCGTCAGTCTCGCCCGTTATCGTCGATTTCAACTGCTGCAACAACCCTGTGAGCGTCTGCGTGTCCGTGATGCCCGTGAGAAACGCCTCGATTTCGTTAAATGTATCGATTGCCGATGTCGCTCCGTCGCCGAGGATAGTGTCAATCTCGCCTTTGAGCGCGTTGACAGCCTGACGCAGCTGCGCGTCATCGTAGTTCGACAGTGAGTCGAGTTTAGCCTTGAGAGCGTTTGTAAAGTCGTTCGTCGACAAGCCTTTGCCTGCCTGCTGCGCGACCATACCCTCGTTGACATATGATTTGATTGTCGACAGCTTCACTTTCTTATTGCCGCCGTCGACCACAGGCACGAGTGTAGACCCTTGCGCCGTCGTCAGTTCGGGCATCGCGCTGATTGGTTTGCTATTGTCAGTCGCCTGTGTTGTTTTTGGTGTTGTTTCTTCTGCCATATTCGTTTAATTTTCCATAAGTAAATAACTTCTCGATAAGAACTCGTTGCGCATTGTCTCGAATGCCTCTATCATCTCGGCACACTTGTCGGCTGCGTCCGATGCTGCTGTCGCTGCCGCAGTTGCCGATGCTACGGCTGCGTTTGCCGCCTCGATAGCCGCCAATGCGCGGTCGTGTGCGTCGTTGAAAAGGCTCTCACGCTGAGTCTCTGCGTTCTGCCGCACTTTCTCATTAGCCTCACGCTGAGTCTCAGCGGTCTCACGCGCTTCCTCGGCTTTGGCTCTGAGGTCTTCGGCGACGTCTACGGTGTTTTCAAGAGCCTCGACAGCCTTTGCAGCCTCCACAGCCGCTTCGACGGCAGGCCGTCTGAGGTCTTCGAGCTGTTCAGGAGTGAAATCCGAGTAGCGGAATGGCTCGCCTTTGTCTCCTTTGTACATAGGGGTAACAACAGCCACGTCGACAAGGCCACCGCACTCGCAGCTCGCATCGGTAGTCAGCATGATGCCCGTAGAGCCGGGTTTGTAGAGGTCTGCTATTCCCGAAGCCATCACGGGGTCAGGCAACTCGAAGTGAAATTCATAGCGCAGCTCGCCGCAGGCAAGCCCGTGATTGTCGAGGGCTACAAGGATGCCGCCGTCTTCGGTCTTGGTGCAGTTTTTCGTCACGCCGCCGCGACACGATGCCTCATAAGGCTTCGCCGAGTGAGGCGTCGCTAATTTCAGCCGCCAGTCGATGTCCTCAGGCCACGGCACGGGCGTCAGCTTCTCGGCCTCGTCCGTAGCCTTGGGGTCGTAGGTGTAGCGCTTCATAATTAATTTGAAGTCGCTTTTGTAATACTGTTGATACATAGCTATATATTTAGTGTTAATACTCTACTAATTCGATTGCGATGCGACAACTTTTGAAAGTAGTTGTAAATTTGTGTTATATCACAAAAACCATGAAGGTGAACGTACCATCGTTTGCGGTTTCATCGTCAGAAATACCTACCTCAAAATAGTCGGCCTGTTTTGAAAGCAATGTAGCTTTTACATAGTTTGTGCTGTTTGCTGTGTCTACACCATCCACCCAGCCCTCGCCTTGTAGCATAACATAGTAGTCCAAAGATGATGCAAATGCGTTTCCAAATGTCAATTTATATCTACCCTGCGACACGCGAGAAACCGATGATATGTACAGGGCATTAAAGTGCGAAGTATCTAACAAAGCACCTTCACGGCTTCCAACCACCCTGCCAGCTATCAGGCAGTTAGGAATTCTCGCCGAGCCATAATAGTCCATGTTGGGATTGTAATTAAGCACAGCCCATGTACAGGCGTTTGCATTTTCGGGGTCGACAATGCCTATAAACTCCATTATGGTCGAGGCAAAGCGCACACTGGTAGGAACTGAGGCAATAGGGTTCTGTAAGCTGGACCCTATTGTGCCATATATTAGACCACCTCCCTGCACTGTTACTGTAGTAGTCCGGGGGCCGCCATATGTGTACTGGTAGCAGTTGTTATATATAAGTACCCTACTGCCTATGTAATCCTTGGAATTAGGTAACTCTATGTCGCAACCGCTACACATTATGTTAAGGTCTTTGTTAAGCCGCCATGAACCACGGTAATCGTCAGAGGATATTTGTGTAGCATCACTGTCCTCAATCTCCTTAAATTTCGTGCGAAGGTAGCCGTCAAACTCGCCGCCCGTCGCATGAACAATGCCTGTTATTTCCGCATCTTTGGCTTTGAACTTGCCATTGTGGTAAATAGTGGTCATGCAGTCCTTTGTGCCAGCCAGCGCCTCGGCATAAGTGCCGCCGAAGTATGCCGCGATTTCGTCCTTGTTGGCCAGCATGGCTTTCAACCCTGCGCTTTCTTGGTATATGCCGCTGCTCAAAACCGCGCCCAGCTTTAGGAATGTGGAAAGTATAAGGCCACCATTAATATCCGTGTAGTTGTCAGTAATGGCCTTTAGCGTGTCTCGGTTGGCTATCAACTGCGCCAAATACTCCCTGCTACAATCCGTCCATTCGGGGGCTTTTGTACCCTCCACAAGCACAAACTTTGTAAACTGGCAGTAAGTAAATGTTATGCTTTGCTCACCTCGGATATACAGGCGTGTATCGCTTTGGGTCTTATCAGTGGCCGTAAATGTGTAGCATATGCGCTGCCAGCCTGTACCAATGTAAAATGTGGTATAAGGAGCTACTTCTTTTGTGCCAGACGAGTCCATTACGCCCACCAACATACTCATGGCCTCGCTGGCCTTAACCCAAAATGCCAGTGTGTAGGTGCGCCCAGCCATAAATTTGTTATCGGGGAGCATCAGGTTGCCGCCAGCACTTTGCAGCCCAGTGTATAGGAAAAACCATTCGGTTGTATTGCTCTTGCCAAAGCGCAACACGCTGCCCATGACACTATCCGCATAGAGTTGCTGAGAATCCGCATACCAGTCCCAGCCTTTAGCGGTCGCAAAATAAGCACCGTTGGCAATAAAGTTGCCCTGTCCTACCTCCAAATCATCCACATACTTTTGGCTTATAGCGACCAGTATGTTTGTGCGCTCGCTGTAGTATGCGGCAAACTTGGCATTGTAGGTGCTTCGGTCAACCGTGCTGTTGCTTCCCATGTCCTCCAACAGGGGATTTACATAATCCTTAAGTGCATTGAAAGCAGCCTCATAAGAACTGGTGTTAACGCCCATAACAGTTGCTTTGCCGCTGGTAGCCACAAAGTCGGCGTTTATATTGCTCATTTCGGATTGCAGCGACAGCTTTTCGCTCGGTGTCAGTATGCCATCATCGGCCAGTGCCTCCAACCGGGTAAGCGCATCCTTGGCCACTGTGTCGTCGGTGTAGTTGCACGCAAGCCCCCAGTCTCCGATTTCGAAATTGCCCGATTGGCGTGATTTATTGCAGCGCAGTATGTCGTTACAATACTTTCCGTTGGCGGGGTCTTTCTCAGTGTTCCCCGCAGGATATGTCGCGTTGACCCATATATCTCCTTTGTCGTAGGGAGGCGTGGGTTGAGCGATGAACGTGCGCCTTTTGCCGTCGGCTGTGTCCTGCGCTGCCTTTGCCGCAGCAAGTGCCTTAGCTGTCGCCGAGTCTACCTTGTCGTTCCAGTAGTACCCGCCCTCGGCGTTCTTCGAGAAACGGTAGGCCAGTCCTGTCGTGTTGTCGAAATACAGGTCGCCCAAGTGCTTATCCTTGTCGGTGTCCGTTGCCCATCCGCTCGCAGGATAAGTCGTCAGCGTAGGCGCTCCGTCAACAAACCACGTCTCTATCACGCCGTCTATCTGTTTATGTATTTCCGTCAGCTCTGGGTCGAGGATATTGTTCACAAACTCCTCGATGTCCTCCTGAATAAGACTTGTGACATAATCGTTGAGGTTCTTTTCGCCGATAGTGGACTGAACGTTCAGCCGGGCCTTGACGTCGAGCTGCTTTGTCTCTTGGTTGTATTTGACATATGTAGAACCGTGGCGGTCGCCGATATAGGTATCGCCGTAACATTCGAAGAAAGCGTTACCGTCCATGAAATCGTAGCCGAAAGATATGATTTCGCTGTCGTTGAGCGAGAACCGCTCGGCCAAAGTGTCGCCTTTGCCGATACCCGCCAAGAGCTTTATGCTCGGCGCGTCGGCGTCGATTGTCGACAGCATTATCGCCGACTGGCGAGTATTGCCGCCCATGTCGCTCTCGTCATAGAAGCCGAACTGACAAATCTCGTCGCCAGCCTGCGGCACGTCGCTGCCTTTCTCGCACTCGGTCTTAGACAGGTCGATATAGCCGTAGTGATTGCCGTTAACATCGGTATATGCGTCGTTCTCGACCTTGACGACATGACGCCAGTAGCGATGGTTGCTGATTTTGTTCGATGTGCCGGTCTTGGCGTTGAACATTTCGGAAATCGCCATATCGCCCTTGACAAAAGCGCAGTTGGTCTTTTCGCCGTCCTGTTCGGAAAGGAAGTAACAACGGTAGACGTCTTCGGGGATTGTATTGTCTACGGTTATCTTTTCCTCGCACTGAAGACAGCCTCCGTTTTCGAGCGCAATCGGTGTGCCGTCCTCGCAAGTGATTGTGGGGTGCACCTCCATCAGACCTTTTATGCCGACGCCGATACATTTTATGCCGCCACCCGGTGTGATATAGTGCTTGCCTGCAAGTATGCTCGATTTTTGTATCGTCAGTTCTTCGAGGAACGCTTTTACGCGGACATACAGCCGGTCTACCTCGGCAAAGCTGTCGCCGGTCTCGGCGTCCGTGCCTAATATACCACCCGAAATCCCTGCGGAGTAATGGCCTGTTTCGAAGCCTTTGTCGGATGACAGCAGACCTTTTGTGCGGTCGTCTTTGAGTTTGGAAAGAAAGCGTGTCAGACCGTATGCGTCAATCATCGACCGTATCTGCGATGCTGAATAACCACCGCTGCCCTGTCCTCGCCCTGCTGAAAGTGAGTCGATTTTATTCTGCATACGCTGAATTGTGCCGACGGACTTTTCTTCTTTTAGCACCACTTCGTAATGCGGAATAGCATCCTCTCCCTCTTTGATGGTAAGGCTGTCTATTGCGATAGCGGCATCGATGCCGAGGTCGTCATCCTCGAAAAGCAGCTGCATACCCTCTTTGAGAGTGTCGTGCAGACTCACGATTTTGCCGCCTGACGCCATAGCCTCGTCGTGCTGACGTGCCATAAATGCGTCGTAGACTTCGGGAGAGTATATTGAGCGTGAATAATCGTTCTTGGCGAGCCATGCCTCGGCAGCTTCTTTCAGACGTAATGCGGCGACCTTGATGTAGACATCGGGCATTTTAATGTAAAGCAGCACGAACTTGTCGCCCGACTTGGCGTTGTAAGCGGAATACGGAAACCACAGTTTAAGGCTGTCGTCATACACGCGGTTGAGTTCAAGCACATAATTGCCTCCCGATTTCTCGCACTTGGCAATCTCAAAGTCGCGGCCTCCGAGCATACCGCTTTTGAAAGAGATAGTCGGGGTTTCGGATGTCCTATATTCGTCAATGTTGAAACCGAGGTCTTTGAGCGTGACCTTGAATGTCGCAGGCTCGGCCTCGGTCTGCGTTTCGTTCTCATTAACCTTGCCGACACCGTTATCTGTCATCTGCTCCGCGTCTACGATTTCATCAAGTGCGCCGGATGAACTGCACGGTATTCCTGCGCTAATGAGTTTTTCGGCGGTCAGCCCCTCGACAGTCGGATATATCTCCTCCAAATCGCCGCTACCGTCAAAGAATATAGTACCCTCGCGGACTCCGAGCGCATTGATGTTCTTGCTGTCGATGTAAGGGTCGAGCGTGGAATATGGAAATTCGGGCAACATCAGATTTTGCACCGCCATATTGTCGGGTATGAGCTTTGTGCCGTCCGCTCCACTGAGAGAATTATAATAGCGATGCGGCATATTGCGTGTCGAGCCATAAGCCCTGACTCTTGTTACTATGGCTTGGTCGCTTTCGGCATCCTGCTTTATTTGTGTCAGGCCGTCAGTCTTGCCGTATTTGAACAGATGCGCGGCAGGCACCGGGGCAGCTCCTATCGTGATAGTTCGCCCTTTTATGGTAAAGTAAGTCTCGAATTTCTCGACGAGGATAGACAGAGCGCCCTGCACTTTTGTCGGGCTGTCTATGGTTACATTCAGCTCTTTCGAACCTGAGTATTCCGACGAGACAATGACAGTCCATTTGTTCGGATATGCTCTGTTGAGATTGGCTTTTATGCGGTCTGCAAGCTGTTGCACACCTCCGTAGAAGCTGAATATCGGAAGCCCTGTAAAGTGGAGCTGATTGTCGTTGAGTACAACATCGAGGAAGTCGCAGTTGTTAAGCTCTTCGGCGAGCGAGTAAAACTTTAAGTTTTCATATTTAAAAGCATCGCCTTTAGCATATTGTGGCGCAGATTTTATCTTGCCGGGGTCGTAGTTGATTTTATAGCGCTCGCCGCGATATTCAATCCAGTCCCCTATCTGAAAGTCGATGGGCGTCGGAGAGTCTACCGTGACAATCACGCAGGATTCCTCCATCCATCTGCCGTTGTATTCAAGCGAATATGCCGTGGCTCTGCGTTGGCCGTCCTTGCTTTTGATTTCCCAGCTCATGCAGCGCCTATGTTTGTTACTTTCCCGTCCGCATCTTTAACCGCAACAACATTTGTCATCGGGTCAGTGACGCGAAACGTCGCCTTTAATGGAAGAATTTCATCGGCATTGGTTTTCTGAGGATTTAGCTCGCCTATCGCGGTCAGATGTGCTTTCGCGCAGCCTTTTTCCCAATAGGGGTCATACAGGAGCAGTTCTGCGCCGTCGCCCGAAACACCAATCAGATAGTTGCGGAGTGCCTTGTATTTGGCGTATGCCGTGTCGGGAGCGCCTTTGTAGCAGAACTTCACTTCAAGGTCATATGCCTGAATTTTCAGTCCGGCTGGCGGGATGTATGCGTCCTCGCCGTGTTCGCCCGGCCATTCGCGTTTAAAGACTTCCTGAATTTCCAAGTTGGACCACGGAATATCGCTCACGGCGAAACCGAAGTCGGTCAGCGAAGACTTCAGTACGCCGCCGCTTTTGTTTTTTTTCATATAGAGGGTATATTTCGCGACCATGCCGATGCTTGAATAGATTTAAAAATAAAAAGAGCCTCACGACCCGGTTTTGGGGTCATGAAGCTCTTTGGGCTTTGAACTATGTCAATGCAAAGGTAAGCTATTTTGTAGAAAATAGCAATACTTTAGTCTGTTATTTGCGACTTTGCTTCTTCTAACATTTCTATCTCGGCGATTGCATCGGCCTCGTCTTGGTCTGTTGGTTTGGGCGCAGCCTCAATACGGCGTTTGTTCATCGCCTCACAAGCGGCGAAGAAGTCGCGCATAAAACCCTCGTCGAGCAGTGAATTTGTCAGGGTGTACGACATTGCGATTATAACCTCCATGCCTTTGGCATAGTCGGGTTCTTGACACATCATCATCCATACGCCGTACATGGGCGAGTCGTCACGGTGCGATATGCCCCAATGTCCGCCAATAGCCTTAATACGGATATAGTCGTGTTCCGGTCCACTGTCCTTTGTAATCTCAAAATTGCCAACTCTGGCAATCACGTTCTTTTTCTTGCTCATATTTTTGTCTCGTTTAGTTTTTCAATCTCGGCGTCAAGAGCGGAAATGATGATTTTCTGAATATTTTCGGGCAGTCGCTTAACGTCATTCTGAAATATGCTGCCTGTTTCCACTTTGTTTATAATTATCCCTCTGCTGAAATATCTTTTCCAATATTTCAGCTCGTTATATTTCCGCAATTCCACGCGCTTGAATAGTAAATCTATAAATTTCATGTATCTGTATTTTAATCACATAATTCAAAATCGTCAAGTATATCTTTTTGCGGTGCTTCCTCAAAGCCTCCGTCTGCTTTCGGAATGAACTTCTGAAAGTCCGCGTAGTTGTCTTTGTCGCGCTGATAGTTGAACTCATCCGTGACATAAATCACGCCTTTTGCGTGAGGATTAGGCTTGTCGTACTTGCGGAACGGCTCGCCGATACTCTTCATGTAGTTGTTGAAACTTCGGCGGTCAGCTTTCAGCTCGTCAGTCACTTTACCGTCGTCATAGCGCTTGTCGCCTTTGAGGAATTTCTTTACGGCCTTGCGGCTCTCGGATAGGTCAAACCAGTAGCGGCGGCCTTCCATGCGCGAACAGTGACTGAGTAATCCGCTGCGCACCATCTTCTCAATAGTCTGTCGGCTTACATGAGTGTAATGTGCGAGATTATCCATGCCCTCAACCTCGCCGACATCGTTCTTCGGCTTAAACTCCTCCTTTATCGGACGCTCGGAAGAAATATAGACGGCGTAAGACACACCTTCGGGTGTCCGTCGTTTGCCAAATCCTGCCTCGGCCAATACCATACTGAATTTCTTTTGGCTTTCGGGTGTGATTGAGTTTTCGGTACACCACTTCACATAGGCATAGAACAACTTTTGCGCCTCTAACCATCGCGGTTCTTTGCGTATCTCCAGTAATGCACGGTGGTAATCCTTGGCTTTCATGAATGCGAGTACGGTAGAACTCTCAGACTGATATTCCTCCACTGTGTCAGCTAATGCTTGTGATACTGAAAACTGATAGTTGTTGGCGATAAGCCTCTGTCGCCCTGCTAATATCCAGTTAAGAATTGCCGGATATTCCTTGCGAAGCTCTGCCGAGAGCTGTTTGTTCTGCTCTCTCTCCTCTAATACGACATCAAAAGGCAAGATGATGATACGCCTCGATAAGCCGTGGCTCCAGTCTTTGATATAGGGCATACGGTTTGCGTTTGCCATCAACAGAGGGATGTTTCGCGCCGTAAAATTGTTGATATATACCAACCGCACCTCAAAAGGCTCTCCGCTTATCAGCGCTTTCAGAGCGTCCACGTTCTGCCCGAACTCCTTTGTCTGTATCTCCGAGCAATAGTTGAGCCTCTTGCCGTTGATAGATGCTATATTCTGTTTGCGCTCCGAGCCGCCTATCAGCTCTGACAGCGGAATAGTCTTGATATTATCCTCTCCGAGTAAACCTTTCAGAGTTTCGAACACCACGGACTTGCCGTTGCTCCCCGCACCTTTGAGTATAAGCATTTTCTCAATCTTTGCCTTGTCGCGGTCTATGAAAATCGCACCCATGAACTCCTGCAACACTTTCTGATAGCCCTCGTCGGGTAGAACGCGGTCGAGGAAGATGTCTTTCCACAGAAACGGTACTTCGTCGGGATTGTAGTCGAAGCTCATCTGCGTTATCTGATGGAAACGGCTGCTGAACTTGTGAAACGTGCCTTTCTCAACGTCAAGCACTCCGTTCTGAAGTACGATGATATGGTTATCTACTTTCAGTTCTTTTAGCGACACTTCTCTGCGACACACCTTGCAGACGCTTTCAAGTTTGGTCTTGTCGCCGGGCTGCATCTTGCATTTGTCGGCCACAGCCTTAACAAGCGAGTAGAAAGCATCCCAGCCCTCCCTGCCTAACTGCTCGTAGATGCGACCTCCGTAGTAGTAAGGCCGTCCGTTGAAACAGCAGAGCGTAGACTTCTTGATAGCGTCAATCAGCAAGTCTTGAAACATACCGATGCGGTCGGCGGGTCGCTTACCCCCCAACGCCTCTTTCAGCTTATCGGGCGACATCTTGCGAAACAACTCGCCCGACAGCTTGCTTATACAGTTGATTGTCTTTGCCATTATTTACGTTGTTCATACCCATAACTTGCAATCGCCAAAGCGTCTGCCGCCCACAAAGTCATTTTGAAACGATTCATATCTGTTCCTCTATCTCAAACTCAATTCTCGGATTCTCCTTATCAATCAGCTTGCGGGCATGAATCTCCGAACACAAACGGTCATTCTTTATCGCTTTGCATGATTGCAGCATATCAAGCACCACCTTGCATGAATTGTCAAGGTCGGGACGGTCGCTACTGAAATAGACATCAATCGTCAGTTTGAAACGCTTGTCTATATTGGTGTTCCGCAAACCGCATTGCATAAAGAACGATTCCTCATACTTCTTCGTGGCGGCCGTTTTTGCAAGCGAGCTGTGACCGTGAATTGTTATGATACGGTATGAATTGCTCTTACTCGGCGGAAGTCCGTATATTATTTGTTTTGGGTATTCATTCATACTTGACATAATATCCATGATATGTTACTCTATTAGGTTTTGAAGGATATAAAACGGCGTATATGTTTCCGCGTTCAAGCCTCCTTGCTCTCTATCACTTCCGCTTTAATTTGGCAACACGGTCAAGGATTTCTCCGTATAAGCCTACGAAGGCATCGTCAGAATCCTCTACAATCATCACGCTTGGCGCATCCTTGCAGATACTCTCGTAAATATACAGAATCGTCTGCTCCAGTCTGTCTATGCGACGCTGCTTCTCCATTAATTCAGCAGCATAACCTCTGCCGACAGCCTCCCATTTCACATCTTCGGGGAGTGGTAATTCAACAGTAGGCGTCTCGCTCGTTTTTAGGTCTATACGTTCCTGTTCCGCATCCTCAATAATTTGAAACAGTTTCTTTAACGTTATCTGCACAAGCGGTGCGGATTGCATAATAATACTGGGGAATACAGCTCGTAATCCCTCAATATCCATTTGGGTTAAATCTTCGATTTTCATTTTTAAGCCGTTTTATTGATTCGTTTATCTAAATCACACTCATAGCACCACTGATAGCCGTAAGAAGTTTTCTGTCTGCCCTCACAACACAGATAGATGTATCGTCTTACACATCGAAGTAATGGCTCGACATTACTACGCGAAGCCTTTAAGCCGAGTTTGTTTCTTGCGTCCTCAGCAGATTCATATACACCCACCAGTTCTCCGCTTTCAGTGAGCGCACATACTTTCTTGCCATAGCCGGGAGAATGTTTATAGTTACTGATGCTGCGCTTCTTGTTCGCACGTCCGTGATTGCAATTATATTCCTGCGTACACCATTCGAGATTATCCACATGATTGTTTTGCGGATTTTCGTCTATATGGTTGACGATTGGAAAATGCATAGGGTTAGGAATGAACGCCTGCGCAACAAGGCGATGAACTGATTTTGTCCTTTGTTTGCCATTGCCATACAGAAGCACGGCGGGATACCTCATGGCCCCAATATAAGATTGAGAGAGAATCCCGTTATGCGAGGATTCCCGTCCACGTTTTGAACCCTTGATGGACTTTACTCGCCCGAGGTTGCTAACCTGATAAGAACCTTCGTAGCCTTCGATGTCTTTCCAAACTTCTTCTTCCATTATACCGTTATTTTCGTTACGCCGTAAGAGAAAAGAAAGGCGGAAGGAGTTACGGCTTCTCCTTGTCGGCAGGACATGACCCCCACCTATCCGCTTTCCTATGCCGGGACAGCCAGCAAACGCCGGTTCTGAAATCACGAGTTTCGTGGCTGTTTTCATATCTATTCTCGCTATATCAATCCAAATAAGGCCGTATAAATGCCGTTTTCAGAAAAAAACTAAGCAAATATAGGTATATTTTCCCATAGTAACATGGTTTTTCGGGGAAAATAACATACGATTCCAAAAAAGACCCGACAACCGTCTCTCCCCGAAGAATCCACTCTACACACAGTGTAGTAGTGTATTAACTCTTTAATGGCTATAAGTAGCTATGACGTTTCATGTAATGATATGTAGGCAAAATGACGTTGTAACTGCGCTTGTATCAGTGAAATGTAGGATGTGGTGGATTTTATAGGGATAGTGCTTTTATATTAATATTTACATATACATACATCATAAACCTTACATATATTGCAGTCATATATAAAGTTATTGTAATACAGTTGGTTAACTATGTAGGATATGCCTCAAAAATACTTCATCTTGTATCTGTAATCCTACATTTTGAGATTATTTTTCGCAAGTCATTGTGCATCAGTAAGTTACAGACAGCCAAAATTTACATCGAATGAACAGCCATCTTACTGAGTGTGGAACACTTGCCGTGGAACAATTTGTTAAATCTCCGTGGAACAATTTTGAAAATGAAAAATTTTGAAATAAAAATTTCGAGAGGGAGTGACAGGGGGTTTTTGTCAGTCGGTCAGGGGGGGGGGTACCCTCTAACAGACACAGACAAAGACGATAAGCCTTTATTTTGCCGTATTATTCCAATAAAACCGAAATATAGTGGCAAAGTCATTACGCTTCAGTCTGTTGACCGTAATATTTCTCTAAATATTCAAGAAGTTCCGCACAGCGGTCGAAAGTCAAAGGCACATAGAAGACCACGCGCTTGTCTTCCTCCACAGCAGCTTCATTTTTCATTCTCTGTAAACTCGAAATTTCACGAATTGCCGCCAATCGGTCGGACTCTTTTTCGCACCTCTCCGCAATACGCGCCAGCTCCTTCAAAACTGCGTCCTTGTCGGTGTAGTCTAATACCGGCCTGTCGTCTTGCTTGTCGTCCTTATCTTTCCGAGGCCGTCCGCGTCGCTTGGTTGTTGGTTGTTCGTCGGGGTTGTTGGTGGTGGCTGCGCGTTCCGCGTCGAGCTGCTTGATCAGTCGGCGAAGTCCGGGAAGTCGGCCAATGTAGTTGCTTGCTTTGGTTTGAAGTGCTGCCGAAGTCGAGACGGTCGGGCGGTAGATGACAGCAAAAGCTTCGGCGGTCGATGCTCCGGCGGTCGACAGCATAGCGAACAAAACGTCCTTCGGCTCGACGCCGTGAAGGCGCGCCAATTCTGAGACTCTTTTTGAAAACTGCATGATAGTTTATTTTGTTTCAGGCGCTCGGGTTGGCTGCTCACGGTACAAAGATAGTCAATATTTTCGTGACGGGTAGATTTAACACAGTTTTGCAGTTGACTACTTGTTTGTTAACATCTTTTCACTCGATTTTGTTGACGGGTCGATTTTGAAAATAGGTCGCGAATTGCGGCGATAGGGGGTTGTTCTTTGCGCCCTGTCGGTCGCTTTTGTGTTTGGGGCTTCGATTTTGGTCTGCGTTGGTTTGCGTTGATTGTGGGGCGCTTGTGTGCTGTCTGTTAGCGCGATAGGCTATTGACGGGGGTGTAAAATTGTTGTATCTTTGTAATGTAAACGAGAGGGGAAACGAAAAGCCCCGGCGTTCCACTCTCGCAAGCTCAACCGGGGCATAGTTATTAAATCAGATACAAAGTTATTAAATCAATCTCAGTTATGAAAACTTCCCAGACAATCGAAGCAGTCGCAACCTCCAAAGGCATGGCAAAACACACCTACAACCGCGTAATGTCTGCAATGGCAGAAGATACCACCGCCGCAATGCTCCACGCATTTGCAGCACTCACTGAGGGCGCAAAGGCAATTGCTCTGCAATCGGGCAAATTCTCTAACCTCTACATAAGAGGGGAACACAAAGGCATAGCAGCAGAAGAAGCTGCAAAGGAATTGACAGAACGCGCCGCCGCTTGTGTATCTCGCAAGCTCCGCAAAATAGACATGGCTTGCGCCGTCGCCTTCCTCGCTGAATATATCGCCAGACAGCGCAAAGCAAATGAAACACCCGAAACACCCGACACCGACAACACCCCATCAACCATGAACGCAAACGAAACAAAAACCCCCGAATTTTCGCAGCTCTCACACACTGCTACTAACATAGTACTGACAGCCGAAAACGACGGCGATATTTACCGCCGCCACGTTCAGCCGCTTATCTTGTCGCTTGTCAACAAGATTAAACGCGGGATTAACCTCGACTGCAAACGCCTTGCACAATCCGCCACAATGCGTTCAATTATCGCCGCCGCGCTCGCTGAAATGTACTGCTCAGGATGGATGGAGGACAACACCAAAGTTAAAGCCATTGAGCGCAAAGAAGCCGCTAATTATCTGAGTTTTTCGTATATCTCCGACGCTGAAGATGAGTATAACAACCAAATGGCAGTTTACAAATGAAACAGACACTAAAAGCCACGGCGGCGGTTATCGGCATCATTGCCGCCGGGCTATTATTTTGGATAATGATTGCAGTAATAATGTGTATCGCCGACGCCGAGGGCATACAGTTGTAAACTAACAGACGAAAGTCACAAAGATAAAGATGATGAAAATATATTTAATTTCCGTATATGGAACGCCCGGCAAATTTGATGGATATTGCCAAATGTTTACCAATTCCAAAAAAGCCGGCAAAGCGTTCGCAAAGATTATAGCCACAAATCGCAAAGCTTCGTTAATCGAATATCGCGGCAATTGCCCGACATTTGAACTGTGCAACGTCTAACCCACACCCGGCGGCGCTCTGAGATAGGGGGCTGCGACCGAATCGACCGCCGGGAACAATCTTAACAATCAAAAAAAAATCAGACATGGAAGCAACAAAGGAAATACAGGCCGAATTTGCGGCCAACGTAAAAAGCAACATCGCGCAGCTCGTCGACCTATTCAAGGCTTACGACATTGCCAAACTGGGGTACGAAGCTCAGGAGACGCGAGTAAAAGAGTGTTACGCCGAAGCACTTAAAAACAGTGTGTACTGTTCCGATAGGGACTGGGGACGGGGCTTAAATATCAAGGCCGGCGACAGAATCACCGACCCGAATTTAATGTACTACCTC
>CAMEGQ010000051.1 GCA_945916235.1 uncultured Porphyromonadaceae bacterium
CGTTTGTCAACAATATCAACACCATCGAGGGCGGTACGCATCTTACCGGATTCCGCCGCGGCCTGACTTCTACGCTCAAGAAATATGCTGAAGATAACAAGCTTCTGGAGAAGAGCAAGGTAGAGATCGCCAGCGATGACTTCCGCGAAGGTCTGACGGCTGTGGTATCAGTCAAGGTGATGGAGCCTCAGTTTGAGGGTCAGACCAAGACGAAACTCGGCAACAACGAAGTGATCGGAGCCGTGCAGACGGCCGTTTCCGATGCCCTGCGCCTCTACCTTGAGGAGCATCCCCGCGAAGCCAAGAGCATCGTGGAGAAGGTGGTGCTCGCAGCCCAGGCCCGTCACGCTGCCTACAATGCCCGCGTGAAGATACAGCGCAAATCGCCCCTGAGCGGCGGTGGCCTCCCCGGCAAACTCGCCGACTGCTCCAGCCGCGACGCAGCAGAATGTGAAATCTTCCTCGTCGAGGGTGACTCGGCAGGCGGTACGGCCAAGAGCGGCCGCGACCGTCGCTTCCAGGCTATCCTCCCCCTGCGCGGTAAAGTGCTGAACGTAGAGAAGGCGATGGATCACAAAGTGTTTGATTCAGAGCAGATCACCAATATCTTCCGCGCTCTCCGCGTTACCATCGGCACCGAGGACGACCCCAAGGAGGCCAACCTCTCGAAACTCGCTTACCATAAGGTGATTATCATGACCGATGCCGATGTCGACGGTGCTCATATCGCCACTCTGCTCATGACTCTCTTCTTCCGCCGCATGCGCCCCATCATCGAGCAGGGCTACCTCTATCTGGCCACTCCGCCGCTATACAAAGCCTCGAAGGGTAAAGTGGAGGAATATTGCTGGAACGACCAGCAGCTCCAGACCTTCATCGCCGAGCATGGCGACAAGGTAAAGGTGCAGCGCTACAAAGGTCTTGGTGAGATGAGCGATGCCGAACTTCGTGACACCACTATGGCCCCCGATAAGCGTCTGCTCAAGCAGGTGCATATCAGCGATGCCGCCGAGGCCGACCGCATCTTCTCGATGCTCATGGGCGAAGATGTGGCTCCGCGTCGCGACTTCATCGAGGCCAACGCCAACTATGCTAACATCGACGCGTAAGCGCTTGAAGTATAAATGAATATCACGCCATGGGAGTAGCTTCCCATGGCGTTTTGTTAAACTGACAAATGCCGGAACGCCATCTTGGCGAAATCTTCAGAGGTATCCCCGCAAAACCCTTGGCGAAAACTTTTGGGAGCATCGTCTCAAAACCCTTGGCGAAAATTTGAAGCATCGCTGCGAATCCTTTTGCGGGCCGGCAGTGAGCCATTTGGCGCTATTATTTGTTAGTTTAATATAAATATGTTAATTTAGTCGGGGGAAAGGAGACCATCGTCCGCCGGATGGATGTTGCGGCGGAAATGGCTTAAATAAAGCTGAAAAAGAAATACGCTGAAAAATATGGCAAAAGCATCGGCAAAGGCAGCACAGAAGCTGCGCAAAGAGATTGACGATTATATCTCGAGAATCGGGAATCAGACATTCAACTACAGGCAGGCTTCGGCCGCCATCGGGGCTGTCACGGCACCAGCACAGCGTGCGGTGGCTGCAATGCTGCTGGATATGGCCTTCGACGGCGATATCGTAGAGGTGGAGCCCGGCAAATACAAGGCTCCCAAGCGCAATAATGTGGCGCTTGGCACATTCGTGCGCCGCAGCAACGGTAAAAACAGTGTGATTACCGATGATGACAACGAGGCTATCTTCGTGGCCGAACGCAACTCGATGCACGCTCTCAACGGCGACCGCGTGAAGGTGGACATTGCCGCCCGCCGACGCGGCCAGGATGCCGAGGCTAAGGTGATTGAGATTGTAGAGCCTAAGGATCAGGTGTTTATCGGCACCCTGCAGGTCGACCGCAATTTCGCCTTCCTCAAGACCGACTCCAAATTTCTCGCCGTGGATATTTTTATCCCGAAGAATAAGCTCAAAGGCGGAAAGACGGGCGACAAAGCCGTGGTGAAAATTACGGAATGGCCCGACGATGCCAACAATCCGCGCGGAGCCGTGGTGGATATTTTGGGCAAGACAGGGGAGAACAATGCCGAGATCAATGCCATCATGGCGGAGTTCGGCCTGCCGTACAAATACCCTGCGGCAGTGGAAAAAGCTGCTGACAAGATCGACTCGGGGATTACGCCCGAGGAGATAGCCCGCCGCGAGGATTTCCGCCAGGTGACTACCTTCACCATCGACCCTAAGGACGCCAAAGACTTCGACGATGCGCTCTCGTTCCGCCGTCTGCCCAACGGACATTATGAGGTTGGAGTGCATATAGCCGATGTGACCCACTATGTAAAGCCCAACACTATCATCGACCGCGAGGCGCAGGAGCGTGCCACGTCGGTGTATCTCGTTGACCGTGTGGTGCCTATGCTCCCCGAACATCTTTGCAACGGCATCTGCTCGCTCCGTCCCGAGGAAGAGAAACTGGCGTTCTCATGTATCTTTGAGCTCGACTCCAACGCCCGCGTAATCAAAAGCCATATCGCACGCACCGTGATCCGCAGCGACCGCCGCTTCGCATACGAAGAAGCTCAGGAGGTTATTGAGACCGGGAAGGGTGATTTTGCAGATGAACTGCTGACGCTTAACGATCTGGCAAAGAAGCTGCGTGCCCAGCGCTTCGAAACCGGCTCGGTGGACTTCGACCGCGATGAGGTGAAATTTGAAATCGACGAGAAGGGACACCCCATCGGCGTATATTTCAAGGTGCCGAAGGAGGCCAATAAGCTCATCGAGGAGTTTATGCTGCTGGCCAACCGCACTGTGGCCGAATTTATCGGCTCGAAGGAGAAGCGCCGCAAGGGGAAAGCTTTCGTATATCGCGTTCACGATCAGCCCGATCCTACCAAACTTACAGACCTTGCCAACATCGCCCGTACCTTCGGATATCGCCTGAAGACCCACGGCTCGGCCCACGAAATCAATAAGTCGCTCAATAAGATGCTCGCCGACGTGAAAGGGAAGGGAGAGGAGAATTTCCTGTCGGTGCTGGCAATCCGGTCGATGGCCAAGGCTATCTACACCACTGAGAATATCGGCCACTACGGCCTGGGATTCGACTACTATACCCATTTCACCTCGCCTATCCGCCGCTATCCGGATATGATGGTTCACCGTCTGCTGGAGCGCTATATGGCAGGAGGCCGCAGCGTGAACCGCGAAAAACTGGAGGACGAGTGCAACCACTCGTCGGCTCAGGAGCAGCTCGCGGCCAATGCCGAACGCGCCTCGATCAAGTATAAGCAAGTGGAATATATGGCCGACCATCTCGGTGAGGAATTCGAAGGTGTAATCTCGGGAGTGACGGAATGGGGTCTGTATGTGGAGCTTAACGACAACAAATGCGAGGGTCTGGTGCCCATGCGCGAGTTGGCCGACGACTATTACGATTTCGATGAGAAAAACTACTGCATCCGAGGCCGCCGCAAGGGTTCGGTCTACCGCCTTGGCGACGATGTGAAAATCCGCGTTGCGAACACCAACCTCGATAAGAAACAGCTTGATTTCGTGCTGGTTGGAGCCGAGAAAGAGGGCACCGACGCTTTAGGTGAGAAGGTCACTGTGGCTCAGGCTCTGAGCGGCCACTCCGGCAAGAAGGGCGGCAAGGCTGCGCGCGGTAAGGCGAAAAGCCGGGTAGGCTCTAAGGCTCCCGACCGCCAGCGCGACATGTCACGCCATGAGCGCGCCAAGGCCGCTGCCAAGGCATCGCGCAAGCACAAACGCTAATGTTAAAAGCCCTGAATCAGGATCTTAATCGCCGAAAGCAAACCGAAAATCACTGGATAACGTCATTGAGCGGGCTCGGGTTGTCAGCCACCTGAGCCTGCTTCTTTTTCCCTTTGGCTTTGCGGCTCTTCCCCTTGCGGGAGCCGGCGGTGAGGGTATCTGAAAGTTCGGAGTTCTTGCCTGAAACTATGCTTACCCCGGATGTCTCGGCTGCAGTGCAGGCTCCGGCAGAATCCGCTTCGCTCCCTCCGGTAGCGACCGGGATGGCGGAAATATCGACGGGGGAGGGCGCCAGGTGATGGTCGCGGTAGTGCACTATGGCGGTGATGCCGAGGAGCACTGCCAGGGCGGCGCCGAAGATGATGTTTGCGCGGCGTTCGCGCCGGTTGATCTTGCCCATATCCTTACCAGAGGTTGAACCGGAAACCGGCCGAGGCTTCCAGCGACAGATTGTTGGTCACGAGCGTGTGCTCTTTGTCGTAGATCAGAGCCATGTCCCAGCGCGCCACGGCTCCGAAAAACCATTTGGTCTTATAGTTGTAGATGAGTGACATGCGCATCTGATTGCTCAGCCCGAACGAACTGCGCATCTTGTCGGGATCGTTGATGTAACCTTTGCGCAGCCCCATCGTGGGGGCTTCCGACACCCCTAAGCACCATCCGCGATGGAACACCCAATTGTAGGCGTAGCCGAATTTGATGGCGTAGTTCTTGTTTTTCACCCGGTAATAATAGTTCCAGTTTTGCGGGAGCTGGGGCCGCTCGTCGTAGGGGAGATCCCAGAAGTCGAAGTCGCAGAGCTGCCCCCAGAATGATAGTCCGGCGAAGGGAGAGCCTCCGGATTTCACCTGTATCTTGCTGTAGAAGAAGGCGGCGCCCTGCGAATATTTCTTGTGATTGAAGAAATAATACAGGTCGATACCCCAGGAGCTGGTGTTGATGCCGTTGAATTTTATATTGGTGCTTTTCACATCGCCCGGAGGACCCATCTGGCGGATGCTGGTGCCGATATCGTTCGATATGGTGTAGTATTCCAGGGCAAACAGCGAGCAGTTGAACTGTAGGTTGAATCGCTTTCGGGCGCGCTCGCCGCCGTTGAAATATTTGCCGATGTTCATATCGTAACCAACAGATACGGCCATGTAGGTGAGGTAAAAACCCAGAGTGGACGAGGGGTTGGAGACCATGTTCATGCGGTAGCCGTCGTCGAGGCGGAAATTGTAGAGGTCGCTCCAGGAATCCACTTTCACTTTCAGGTTGAAGCGCTTGCCGGAGCTGCGCACATAGGTGGTGTCGTAGGTGTTGAAGAATTTGTCTCCCCACCGGTAGGTCTTGATGCAGAAGTTGGGAAATTTGCCCCATGCGGCTATGGAGTCGAGCGAGAGATTCAGCGCCCGGGTCGGAGTGGCCGGGAGAAGAGCAAGCAGAGTCAGAATCAGGCCTGCGACGAGGCTCCGGCGCCCGTTGAGGGGCGCTGAAAGCGTGCGTAATATGTTGTTGGCCTGTGGTGTCATGCTTCGTTTGCGAAATTACGAAAAATATCCCAAACGTTTGCGAAAAAGCGCGGCGAAATGTAAGGGCTTGTTCCATATTCTCAAGCCGGAAGTGGGGTGCGGAATCCGGGAAATTTGATGTTGCGACAGGGGAGATGTGTTAAAGAGAAATTAAGATAAAAAATTTAACACTTTTTACGATTTTATGCAAATTGTATATTTATAAGATGAAATTTTGGAGTAAAACGCTGAGCATCAGCGGAGTTACGCGGTTAGGTTCTAAAATAATGTTTTACAACATGAAAGAGAAATATGTTAAATAGCAGCAAAATAGTCTGCAAACTGTTTATTTTCTTGGCAAAATGTCTTACCTTTGCAACGAAGTATTGTCGGGTCAACAGGAGAGTTGCGCCCGGGCGGTTCTTAAAAAACCTTACCTTAACGACAAGGACACTTAAAATCATTTGGTCGCTCCGCAAAATCTGCTTCAATCAATCGCTTCAAAAATCACTGCAGAAGAGCGCATCCCATATATAAAATAGGTGTAATTGATTTCCGATAGGTAAAAAGAATTTTTTCAGAATTGCTTTCAAGGTGAGGCGAAGAAGGCCGCTTGTATGGCTGCGCTCCCTCTCCGGCGGATTCCGACGATGCGGTGCTGTTGAAGTCGCGCAACCGATCTTTGTATTATCAATTTCTTTATGTTTAATAAAATTAGTGTATGAAAAAGCTGTTTCTCTTACTGACGGCGGTTCTTCTGACGGTGGTCTGTGCATATGCGCAGACGAAAGTCGTCAGCGGTACGGTCGTTGCAGCCTCTGACGGCGAACCGCTGGCAGGTGCCACGGTATTGCCTGTAGGCGGCGGCCAAGGAACCTCGACCGACTTGGATGGTCACTTCCAACTGACCTTGCCCTCGAGCGTGAAGGATCTGAAGGTATCTTACGTAGGATACCAAACCCGTACGGTTGCCGTTTCGTCATCGAATATGCTTGTGAAACTTGAAAGCACCGAAAACAGTCTTGACGAAGTCATGGTTGTTGCCTTCGGTACCGCCAAGAAATCGGCATTTACCGGTTCGGCTACCGTGATCAACAACGCTGCCATCGAAAAGACTCAGACCACCAACGTGCTCGACGCACTTACCGGTAAGGTCGCAGGTCTGCAGCTGTCGAATGCTTCCGGCGCCCCCGGTTCGTCGACTCCTACCATCCGCATCCGCGGTATCTCCTCTATTCAGGCTGGCAGCGCTCCTCTGATTCTTGTCGACGGCGCTCCCTTCTCCAACGACCTTAACTCGATCAACACCAACGACGTTGAGTCGATCACCATCCTTAAGGATGCCGCCGCTACGGCTCTTTACGGTGCGCGTGGTGCCAACGGTGTTATCGAAATCACCACCAAGCGCGCCAAGCTCGGCGAAGCCCGCGTGACAGTTGATGCCAAGTGGGGTATGAATACCCGCGCCACCCAGGACTACGATTATATCAAGGATCCCGGCCAGTACTATGAGACCTACTACGGCGCCCTCTACAACTATGCTCAGCTTCCCGTTGAGATGAATGCCAACAACGAAAACATCGGCGGTCTGGGCTACACAGCCGCTCAGGCTCATATCTTCGCTAACCAGAACCTTACTGAAAACAATGCTTACGGTCTTGGCTACAACGTGATGACTGTTCCCGCCGGCCAGTTCCTTATCGGCTCCAACGGCAAGCTCAACCCGCAGGCAACTCCCGGTCGCCTTGTCAACTACAAGGGCGCCAACTACTGGATGCAGCCTGACAACTGGCTGGATGAGACCTACAAGCACTCGCTCCGTCAGGAATACAACGTCAGCGTGGCTCAGGGTACCGACCGCTCCAACTTCTTCGCCAGCGCAGGTTTCCTGAAAAACGACGGTATCATCGTCGGTAAATCCGACTTCCAGCGCTTCACCGGCCGTCTGGCTGCTGATGTTCAGGCTAAGCCCTGGTTGAAAGTCGGCGGTGACTTCTCTTACTCGCGCACCGTGGCCAACAGCATGACCAGCGATGAAGGTGCATCCAACTCTACAGGCAACATCTTCGCTGCCGCTACCGGTATCGCCCCCATCTATCCTCTTTATATGCGCGACGGCGCCGGCAACATCATGTTCGACAAGAACGGCTATACCCGTTACGACTATGGTGACGGCCTCAACGGCGGTATGAAGCGTCCCTACCTTCCCAACTCGAACGCCATCGACGCTTCGATCCTCGACACCAACAAGTCGGAAGGCAACCTCTTCGCTGCTACCGGTTACGCTGAAGTCCGCTTCCTGAAAGACTTCAAGTTCACCACGAACAATAACGTACGCGTGGATGAAACCCGTTTCACCTCCGTTACCAACCCCTACTACGGCGCTTACGCAAACCAGAACGGTATCGTTTCGAAAGAGCACAACCGTGTGGTTCGTCAGAACTACAAGCTGTTGCTGAACTGGAACCACACCTTCGGCAAGCACACCATCAACGCCATGGTCGGCCACGACTACTATAAGACCAAGAGCTATGTGCTCTACGCTTCGAAATCGAACATGTTCGACTTCACCAACGACGAACTCGCCAACGCCATCACCAAAGGCTCCGCTTCTTCTTACACCTCTGAATACAACAACGAAGGTTGGCTCGTCCGCGGCGAATACGACTACGACAACAAATACTTCGGTTCGGTATCTTACCGTCGCGACGCTTCTTCGCGCTTCCATCCCAACCACCGCTGGGGTAACTTCTGGGCCCTCGGCGCAGGCTGGATCATCTCGAAGGAATCGTTCATGGAAGACATCACCTGGATCGACATGTTGAAGATCAAGGCTTCCTATGGTGAGCTGGGTAACGATAACATCAACAACTTCCTCTACACCAACCAGTACACCATCGAAGACGCAGGCGGTCACCCCGCAGCTGTCGCTACCGTTCTGGGTAACGAAAACATCACCTGGGAAAAGAACGGCAACCTCAACGTCGGTGTTGAATTCGCCTTCTTCAACAATCGCCTGAGTGGTGAGATCGAAGCCTTCCACCGCACCACCCGCGACATGCTTATGTTCTTCCCGCTGCCTACCTCCTACGGTTACACCGGTTACTACGACAACGTAGGTAACATGGCCAACACTGGTCTGGAAGTAACTCTGCACGGCACTCCCGTGAAGCTGAAAGACTTCTCGTGGAATATCGACTTCAACATGACATTCTACAAGAATAAGATCACCAAGCTGCCCGAGCAGCGCCGCGGTATGAAGGCTTACAAATTCGACGGCGACGGCTACAACAACAATCCTTACGAAGGTTACTCGTCCGGCAACACCTTCTACGCTCAGGGTCAGCCTATGTACAGTTTCTATATGGCTCGCTACGCTGGCGTTAACCCCGAAAACGGTAAACCGATGTACTACATGCAGGTTCGCGACGCTGAAGGCCAGCCCACCGGCGAAATCACCACTACCGACGATTACGCAAAGGCTGACCAGTTCATCATCGGCACCGCACTTGCTCCTGTCTATGGCGGTATCACCACCTCGTTCAACTACCGCGACTTCGACCTGTCCGTATCCTGCAACTATCAGATCGGCGGTAAGGTTTACGATAGCGGCTATGCCAACCTGATGGGCTCGCCTTACAGCAGCAGCAAGGGCTCGAACATCCACGCCGATATCCTGAAGGCATGGACTCCCGAGAACCGCAACACCGATGTTCCCCGCTTCTACTATGGTGATGACGAAGCCAACGCTACTTCCGACCGCTTCATCACCGACGCAAGCTATTTCTCGATTGAGAACATCAACTTCGGTTACTCTCTGCCCACCAAGATTACCCGCAAGGCAGGTCTCGACAAAGTTCGCGTTTACCTGGCATGCGAGAATGTATGGGTATGGTCGAAGCGTCAGGGTCTTGATCCCCGCCAGTCGTTCACCGGCGGTAACAACAACACCTACTACGCACCTATCCGCACCATCTCCGGTGGTCTTACAGTCAACTTCTAATCTAAGACTTTACTACAATGAACAAGAAATATAAAGCACTTTTGGCTGCGGCATTGGTATCGCCGATGCTGCTCACCACGAGCTGTATCGATGAGGTTGAGCCCACCAACGGCGTCATCCAGGAGCAGCTCGAAAGCAACGCCAAAGCCACTGAAGCCATCGTTTGGGGTATGTCGAGCCACCTCAACCAGTGCCCGACCATTACTGAGGATCAGGCATACGACTGGGGTTACGGTTCAATCATGCACTCCCGCGACGTGATGGGTGAAGACCTCGTGGTAAGCTACTCCGGTTACGACTGGTACCAGAGATGGTCCACCGCCAACCGCGCCCTCAACGAGGAGTATATGAGCTGCCAGTTCTCATGGCTCTTCTTCAGCGAGCAGGTGCTGATGGCCAACAACGCTATCAAGGCTATCGCCGCTGATGTTACCGACACCGACCTTATGGCTCTTCGCGGTGCCGCTCTCGGTTTCCGTGCCGCTACCTATCTGGATATGGCCCGCTCGTATGAGTTCCTCCCCAACAATTATCAGTCGAGCGTGAACCGCTACAACCACGACGTGACCGGTTACACCGTTCCTATCGTTACTGAGAAGACTACCGAAGAGCAGTCGCGTAACAACCCCCGTGTCACCCACGACGTGATGGTGAAATTCATCATCGGCGACCTTGAGGAGGCTGTAAATCTCTTTACCAAGAGCAAAAAGACCGTTCCCGCCAAGACTCTTCCCAGCCTGGGCGTAATCTATGGTCTGCTTGCCCGCACCTATCTCTGGGATGCATCCTACACTGAGGAAAATCTTCCCTATCAGTCCGGTATCTCCGCAATGGAAGCTTATCAGAAGGCTGCTGACTATGCTCAGCTCGCCATCGAAAAATCCGGAGCTACCCCTCTTACCCGCGACGAATGGCTGAGCACCACCAACGGCTTCAACGACCTGAGCGTAAGCTCATGGATGTGGGGTATGCAGTACTCCAACGAAGACCGTGCCGTCACCTCCGGTCTCCTCAACTGGACATCGTGGATGAGCAACGAGACCTCGTTCGGCTACGCATCCGCCGGCCCGTTCCTGCAGATCAGCGCTTCGCTCTACGACCAGATTTCCGACCGCGACTTCCGCAAGCTCTCTTATGTAGCTCCCGAAGGCTCGCCCCTGTCGGGTCAGGAGAAATATGTCAGCGCTGACCTCGCCGAGAAGCTGGAATTCGGCCCCTACTACTCGCTGAAGTTCCGTCCCGGCAGTGGTAACATCGATGACAACCTCATCGCCTGCTCTGTCGGAGTGCCCCTGATGCGTGTTGAGGAGATGTACCTGATCAAGGCTGAGGCTATCGCCCACATCAACCCCACCGAAGGCGCTACTATCCTGCGCGACTTCATGCAGAAGTACCGTAACAGCTCCTATCGCTTCACCGGCGCTACCACCGATGACGTCGTTGCTGAGGTTATCCTTCAGAAGCGCATAGAGCTTTGGGGCGAAGGTCAGATCTTCTTCGACTACAAGCGTCTGAATCTCGACATCACCCGTTCGTACCGCGGCACCAACTTCGACAATGCCGCCGCATTGTACAATACCACCGGCCGCCCCGCATGGATGAACTATGTGATTGTTCGCACTGAGGGCAACAACAACAAGGCTGTCACAGAATGGAACAATCCTCCCTGCGGCGATGTAATGACCCCGGTTAAATAATCTCTCTTCTTACTCAACAATAAAAGGATTTATATTATGAAATTCAATAAAATCTTTTCGGCATTGTGCGGCGGCCTTCTTCTGGCAGGCTTCTCGGCTTGTACCGACAAGGTTGAGTATTCGCCCGCTGAGGCTATCCTTGGCAACGGCGTCTATTTCGACTCAAAAGCTACGTCCGATGCCCTTGTCAGCATCCCTAAGGACGCTAATGAACTTCAGATCCCTCTGTTCCGTACGAATGCCGACGGTGCGCTGACCGTAGGTCTGCAGGCCAAATTCACCGATGCGGACGGCAATCCTCTGACCGACGAAAACGGCCAGTCGCTGGTAATCCCCTTCGAGGTGCCCACTCAGGTCACCTTCGTATCCGGTGAAACCAAAACCATTATCCCTGTTTCGGTTGATTTCGCCAATGTAGTCGCCGAGGTCGGTTACTATATGCACCTTCAGGTGGTAGGCGAAGAGGGGACTCCTTACGGTCTGCCTTACGTCACCTATGAGCTCCGCTACTCGCCCTGGTCAGACTGGAAACGCTGCGGCGGTAAAGAAGACTACGCTACTGTAACGCTGAGCGCCTTCGGTATCTCCGGCCGCGAAGTCCCTGTATACTATTCCAAGTCGCTCGTAGGCGCCGGTACAAAATACTGCTTCGGCGGCGTGGGCATGCCCGGCTATGAAGATGTAGAAGAAGGCAGCAACGACTGGTATAACATTTCGTATGTGAACGGAAACAACTTTATCGTATCCGTTCCCTTCAATCTGCCGGAAAAAGTGAATGAAGATGATCCCGAAGTCATCTACCCGACGGAGAATTGCCTCGCCTTCATGGCTCCTGCTGAAACAGGCGACTCCGAATCGTTTGGCTCGATGCTGATGGTTTGCGACATCTATACCTTCCGCCATACCATCAACAACTCCTACATGAGCCAGTATCCCGAGTCGACGCTCTATGTTCAGTCGCAATTCGATGCTACCACCGGTCTGTTCGACATCTACACTACCTACTATTACGGTGGCAATACAGCCTATGGCTCGATGCGCGAGTACATGCAGCTCCCCGGCTTCAAGAGCTACGGCTGCGAAATCGAATATGTCGGCAATATCATCGATCTCAATAAGAATGAGAAGGCTGTCATCACGATTACACGTACTGACGACACTGCTTCCTATTCCTACGACCTCTATCAGGGTGCTCTCGATGCAGCACAGGTTGAGGCTGCTGCAAAGGAAATCGCAGAATCCGATCTCGACCGCGTCGTTGCAGCTCAGACCAGCGTTTCATACACGATTCCTGAAGAAGGCGACTACACTGTAGTAGTGGTAAGCTTCGACGAAGATGGCAAGCAGGTTCACACCGACTATCTGACCTTCAAGTATGAGTCGATGCAGAAGGCCGAGGATTCTCCCTGGGAGGATGTAGGCCAGGTGCTCTACACCGAAGGTATCCTCTATGGCAGCTATGAGATGAAAGATGGTTCGTACCTTGGTGGCGACCAGTATCCCGTCATGCTGCAGCGCGATAAGGAGAATGCCAACCACTACCGTCTGGCCAACCCCTATGATGTATACGAACCTTACGGCATCGTAATGACCGGCGATTACGGCATCAGCTTCTGGGTAGGCGAACAGACTCCTTATGTAGTAATCGAGCAGAGTGAAATCGGTATCGATGATCCTTACGGAGACGGCAGCACATTCTGTATGTCGGCCAGCGTCGGCAACTTTGTGGGTGAAGGTGGTTACACCGTTGACCAGCTTTCGACATTGGCTTTCTCCAGCGGCAAAAAATGCGTCAACTACATGGGAGTAATGGACGACAGCGGCCTGATTACCTTCCCGGCTTGTACGGTACTTCAAACATGGAGTTCTAAAATGAATGGAGACGATACCCCGTGGTATTATTCCAACTATAATGATGCCGCTTTGGAAGCTTTGGCTAACAAGACCATTAATGCAACGTCAATCTACAACCACGAATATGGCAACGGCCTGCTTGAGATTGACATGTCGGATGCCGGCATCAACGCTCCCGCCAAGATAGCCAAGAAGGGTGGATTCATTTCAAAGAATGCTCCCCTGCGCTTACTTGAAGCTAAGCAGATGAATCTGAACGGCAAGAAGAAAGCTACCGGCAAGACCTTCAAAGGCAAGACCATCTCGGCTAAGGAAATGCTCAACGGCACCCTTCGTCAGCCCAAACTTTCGATCCGCTAATACAACTCTGATCCGGCTCCCCCGAGCCGCTCAGTAACATCCCTTATAAGCTGTGCCGCCCCTCCGCGGCACAGCTTTTTTTTAACCCCGCCCCCGAACCTCTTCAATTTGTCCAAAAATGTTGAAAATCAGCATGTGGGGTCGCGCCTTGGTGCGACCTACCCACGTTGGCCTCAAAATGCTGAATCGGCACCCGGGCTGTGGTTCTGCACATTAAATAATTGATAACCATGTTGATAGGTCGCGCCAAGGCGCGCCCCTACAACTTGATTGTCAACCATTTAACCCTCACCACGGGAACCCATCCGCCGGTAGGGTTGCGCCTTGGTGTGGCCTATCATGTCGAGCCATAGCATTTTAGGTGCGGATACGATGTGTCGCATCCCTTCCGCCATGTTGATATCCATTTCATCAAGGGGCTGTTGCACTGTTGCACCAAGGAGCATTTCTTCTACAATCTCCGGGGATTCGGATTCGCCCGAACGCCGTCGGGAGGATGCAATCTTGCAGTTTGGGCATATGGATGTTCTGCGACTTTTTGATGCCCGCGCGTGGCAAAAATTTTCGAAAAATTTTGCGGGGAAAGCAAGATTGATTCTACAATTAAAATTTATATTTTCCCGGGATTTGCTGAGAAAAATTTTAAAACGAAGAACTAAAAAGTGGGTTAAAATTGATTGTAGCAATCGGTCGGAAATGAATAATTCTAGTTTGCTTTGTGCTGATTTAAAGATTGTTAAATGAAATAAAGTGTGGAGTGGCGCTTGTATATTTCCGGAGAAAATTTTAATTTTGCATTGCAACATCCGAGGTCGCAATGAGCTTGCATGCGAATGTTAGGCACAATACTTCGCCCCGGATATTGACCAAACATTATCATAACCACTTCATCACCTCTTGTTGGCCATGGACGAAAAGCCTGTTTTGACACGAACCGAAGAATGTGGCGTGAAACTTCACATCGGTTCACTCATCAGCAGTGAACTGCGCCGTCAGCGCCGTCCTGCGGCATGGCTGGCACAGGAAATCGGCTGCGATCGCACCAATGTTTACAAAATTCTGCGCAAAGGGAGCATCGACACCGAGCTTCTCTGCCGTATTTCGGTGGCACTCGGTCACGATTTCTTCGCTGACTTCCAGAATGCCTGCGGATTTTGCCGCGACGCCTGAAAAGGGGCGTAGCTCGACCGGAATCTAAAGAGCAGCCTGACGGCAACGGCTCCCGCATCTGCGGCCGGAATTTTCAAACATCTCTCTGTTTAACTTCAGTAATGAAGGGTGAAAAAGGCTGAGCACCGACGTGTCCAGCCTTTTTAATCGGGGAGGATTGATAAGGAATTATAAGATCTTATAAAGTCTTATAAGGTCTTATAAATCATATAATTCGTATAAATCTTATAATCTTTGGTTTTCAGCGGGATCACTGCGGGATTACTGCGGGGATTACTTGTATAGGAAGCGGCGGATTGAGTGCTTCGGGGTCTTCTGGAATTCCTCTTTGAGGATTTCCAGGGCCGAAACCTTGCTGTAGGCAGGCACCTGACGGTTGAGCACGGCAAGATTCTGCATCACCTTCTCCTCAGTCTGCTCGTCGGTAAGGCCCTGCTTGCGCCCGGCTTCATAGTCGGGATGGACGATGCCTATGATGCGGCCTTCGCGGTCGAGCACGATAGATTCGGCTACGAGCGGCAGGTCGTTGAGCTTGGCCTCTATCTCTTCGGGATAGATATTCTGGCCTGAGGGGCCGAGAATCATGTTTTTATTGCGTCCGCGCAGATAGATGTAGCCGTCGGCGTCCATGGTGCATATGTCGCCCGTATCGAGCCAGCCGTCGGACGTCAGCGCCTCGGCGGTGGCTTCGGGATTCTTGTAATATCCTTGCATCACATTGCGGCCGCGCACATGGAGTATGCCCGGCACATTCTGCGGGTCGGGGCTGAGCACCTTTGCCTCCATCCCCGCTACCATGCGTCCGCAGGAGTGGGGACGCGCCGTCTGCCACCATTCGTAGGTGAGCAGCGGGGCGCACTCGGTCATGCCGTAGCCCACGGTGAAGGGGAAGCGGATCTTGCGCAGAAGCTTCTCCACCTCCTCGTTGAGCGCGGCGCCGCCGAGGATGAGCTCCTGAAGCTGGCCGCCGAAGGCGTGGATGAGCTTCTGGCGTATGTTGCGGAAGATGATGTTGCGAAGCCCCGGGATATACGTGAGCACTTTCATCACCGGAAGGTTGAGGATAGGCATCACGCTCGTCTTGATAATTTTCTCGATGACCAGCGGCACGGTGATGACAAGTTTGGGCTTAACCTCGGAGAAGGCTTCGAGCACCACGCGCGGCGAGGGGACGCGGCCCAGGAACGTCACGTGGCATCCCTTGCACAGCGGGAAGATGAACTCGAACACGAGCCCGTACATGTGGGCCAGCGGGAGCATGCTTAGCATGCCGTCGCCCGGATAGAGGAAGGGGATCATGTCGAGGCCGAATTTGACGTTGCCCCAGAGGTTATCGTAGCTGATCATCACCCCCTTGGGATTGCCCGTGGAGCCGGAGGTGTAGTTGATGAGCGCCAGCGACATCGGGTCGGGGATGCGCGTGTTCAGGGCGTTGCGATCAAGGCCGTCGGGGTAGTGCTCTGCGAAGATTTTGTCGAGCTCTCCGACAGTCTCCGCCACCTTACTGTTCTTGCCGAAGGCTATGGTGTAGTCAGGGATGAGGACAGCGGCTTCCAGAGCGGGCATCTTCGCTGCGTCGAGCTTGTCAGAGATGGCTTTTTCGGTGAAGAGGAGCTTGGCTTCGGAATGGGCCACCAGCATCTCCACGCTCTCGGGGTTGAACTCATGGAGGATGGGAACCACTACGGCGCCATAATGCAGCCCGGCGAGGAAGGTGATGGCCCAGGCGGCTGAATTTTTGGCGCTGAGAGCCACTTTGTCGCCCTGCTTCACGCCGGCGGCGGAGAATATGATCTGGAGGCGGGCAATCTCTTCAGCCACCTGGCGGAAGGTGTAGGTAACGCCTTTGAAATCGGACAGAGCGGGGGAGTCCCAATTTTTCTGGATACTTTCGGCAATAGCCGGGATGAGGTGGTTGGCCATCTTCAAAAAATTTTAAATAACATTTGCGGTCGTTAATGTTTACAATTTCCGGGCGCGAATGTTTTCAATTATAGCAAAAAAATGCTTACTTTGCGGAGGAGAAATGCCGGGGCTCTGTGGCCTTAATTGCAAAATTACACAAAAACTGTGGAAATGCGCAACTTTTCTGCCAATAATATCGTATTTAGAACAGAAACATACTAACAACATACTTAAATGAAACTCAAACTCTTCACGCTCGCAGCAGCGGCGGCAATGGTGGCCGCATGCACGGCCAACGCATCCGACCGGTATACGGTCACGGCCAAAGTGCCGGAAAATTTCGACGGCCTTATGGCCTATCTGGTCAATTTCGACACCGGTGAGAAAATCGACTCCACGGCTGTGAAAGGGACTACCGCCACCTTCGAGGGGAGCGTGGCAGCTCCGACTCTGGCCCGCCTCATTATCGACGGCAACCGTATGGCACAGTTCGCTCTGGAGAATGCGTCCATCGCTGTGGACAACGGCACTGCTACCGGCTCTGACCTTAACAAGCGGATTCAGGACATCATGCGCCGCAGGGGCGATTTCGAGGCCAAATTCCGCGCCATGGCTCCCGACAGCACCGGCGAACCTGCCCGTCAGGCCATCATGGAGGCTTACGAAGCCTATACCGACTCGATCTTCCGCGCCAACGCTAACAATCTGATAGGGTATCAGATATTTCTGGAGCGTGCCTACGGCATGGATCTCGACCAGCTGAAAGCCGCGCTGGCAGAGAATCCGGGTCTGAAACAGTATACCCGCGTCGGCAAACTGCTGACCGCCGCCCAGAACAAGGCCGCAACCCAACCCGGCAACAAATTTGTGGACTTCACCATCAAGAACGACTCGATAACGCAGAGCCTGAGCGACTATGTGGGCAAGGGGAAGCCCGTACTGGTCGACTTCTGGGCGAGCTGGTGCGGCCCTTGCATCCGCGAGACCAAGGTGATCAAGCAGTTGCTCGAAGAGTGGGGCCCGAAAGGGTTCGAAGTGCTCGGAGTGGCCGTATGGGACGAACCAGACAACACCCGCCGCGCCATCGAGCGTCACAAACTCCCCTGGCCGCAGATTATCAACGCGCAGACAGTGCCTACCGACCTTTACGGCATCACCGGCATCCCCACCATCCTGATAATCGGTCCTGACGGCACTATCCTCAGCCGCGACAAGCAAGACGACGAGCTCCGCGCCGATGTAAAGGCTGTCATGGAGGGGACGCTCACCCCCGATTCGCTCAAGGTGCAGAAATAACGGCCTTGCAGCCCATGGGGCATGAGATTTGCCGGGAAGCAGAAAGTGCCCAAAGAGTGAAATTTGCCAGGAAGTAGAAAGAGCCCGAGGTGGCATGAAAATGTTTGTAAGCGGGGGCGTACCTTATCGGGTGCGCCCCCGCCGCCTGTCTGTCCCCGTCGATTAGAGTATCGCGTTTCGGGGCATATGTCGCGTCGGCGCGGTGCGGCTACTGTAAATAAAATATAAAAGCGGTAAAAAGGCATATATGCTGAGAAGAAATTCGGCAAAAAATCGCTATATTTGCGAAAAGGAATAATATGGGGCAGAAGGCTCATCCGGCTCTCTCCGACCATACCCGGAAGCACAGCGCCCCAATACCGATGCAATCCAAAGGTTTGCACGCCATTTTTGCAGGATGGCCCGGCCCATCCTCCGATATATAATCACATCTCTCCCGTCAGGCTCCGGCCTGCGACCCCCGTCAGGCTCCGGCCTGCGAATCTCTCCCTCCCCGGCTCTTGTCAGAGCGGATAATGCACGTTATCCCGACCTTTGGCAGCGCCTGCCCTCTTGCCAATAAAAAAACAACATAAATGACAGGTAAATGGAATTATTTACCCCTGACATCCGACGAAAAGAAGATAGAAGCGACACTGGCCGAAAGCTATGCGTCGACGCCGCCCGTCGCCCAATTGCTGGTGCGCCGTGGAGTGACTTCGGTGGAGGAAGCCGAGCGGTTTTTTAACCCGCGGCTGAAAAACCTTCACGACCCCTTCCTCATGCCGGATATGCAAAAGGCAGTGGACCGCCTCAACAAGGCAATGGGGGCAAAAGAGAAGATCATGGTATATGGCGACTACGACGTGGACGGCA
>CAMEGQ010000052.1 GCA_945916235.1 uncultured Porphyromonadaceae bacterium
TCCGGTCCGATGAACAATACTTTATCAAATATGGTGCCTGATTTCTTTTTAGCCATTTGGAAGTGGATTGGGCAAGTTTAATTGTACCGGCTTAATAGCCGCTGACGCTCTTTGTCATAGTTAGCAAAGGTGGCAAGAATACCATATTAGTCCGTATATCTGACCGTTTGTATTCGGAGTGGATTTGGCATGATAGTTTGTGATGACTTCTGTGTGGTATTGCATCGCGTCATATTGTCAACGCTTACGACTTTTTTCAAAAGGGATTTGAAGCTTACTGAATTCTTTTTTGCGCCAAGTCCTCCAGCCTATGAAGTATATTGATTTTATAATCCATTTGGGTAGTATGCTTTTCAAAAAATTTTTTTCCTGTTTTTTCCAACTACCGGCGTAGTTGTGTGAGCAATATGTTTTCTTGGTAGGATGCACTTCCAAACTATTACGACCATTGAAATGCTTGCCGTCAAAAACGTACATTTGCTTTTGCGTAATATCGTATTGAGATGCATCGAGGTCCTCCAAATGCTTGATTTTGTAGAATTTGTAGCCTTTGTCAGACAGCACGAATCGGAAGCGGCATGGCATTGGCAGCATGTCGTATGTTCCGTCTTCGCGGATGAACGGCATGCCCTCGTATGAGTCCAAAATATCTTTAATCCATTGGCATCCGGGTTCGCAGCCAATTACGGCAGCCTCGAAGCACCCTGCCTGGTCGTGTCCCACAAAGTATGGCAGAGACAGTAGAGGGTCAAAGCTTTTGTATACAAGGACGTCTGAATCGAGATATATTCCACCATAATTGTATAGTGCGTACAAGCGAATATAGTCCGCTGCAAAGGCGTATTTCTTAGCGTCGAACGCTTGGCGGGTCCATCGGGTTGAGTCAATGTCAAAGCGTTTAGTATCCCAAAGCCATATTTCATAGTCCGGAAGGTGCTTTTTCCAAGAGTCAAGGCATAGTTGTATGTCTGTAGGGTATGGGTCTCCCGACAGCCAGCAGAGATGTATTATCTTGGGAATCATCTTGTTTTAAGTGTCTTAATGTAACAGTTTCGGCTATATTTAACGATAATAAGTGTATAAAAACTGTTTCGCCGGCATCAAATTACGGCAAAAACAGGGCTTTGAGGGTAAAGCGTCCGCAAAGATACTCTTTTTTTTTGATTCAGCCTATTATTTTGCGCTTTGATATGTTCTTGAGCTGTCGTGAATATGCCGTAATGAGTATTGTGCCGTATTTTTTTGTGGACGCTAATCGCGGTCAGGCATCAAGTCCGGTACTGCTATTGTCCGAACCGAAGTTTGCCGTGTTTTGAATCGGACGATATAATGGCGTCCAAAGGTGTTGAAGTATCGTATATGTCCGTTAGCCGTTCTGACGGGCTATTTGTCGGCTGTATTCTTTGCTTTGACTTTTCCAAACTTCTTCCCGGTTGGCGAGCAGCACTGCTCCGTAAGACAGTCCCATCATTGCCAGTCCCGTTGTCATATTCCAACCCATGAAACCTCCGAGGCTTGCGATAAATACAAATATCATCACTGATAAATAGAATTGGCTGTATTTCAGCTTGCGTATCACCACGTACAGCCAAATGAAAAACAACAGGTGTATGATAAGTCCGATGTAGCCTATGGTGAGAAATACTTGCAGGGGCGAAATTTCGATGCCGGTGGCGACTTCAATACTTTTTTCTACATCGGTATAGTATTCGTTTTCGATAATGTACTTGGTGTTTTTTGTCAGTTCAGGGTGCAGAAATCCGAGTCCGGTCCACTGTTTGTCGTATTTGTACATTAACTCAAATTTGGGCATTGCCTGTGCAAGTCTACCCGACCCGAATTCGGAAATGTCCTCGTCGTCCTCTGACTCATCCAAGACGAATATTTGGTCCAGGGAGGACTTGATGCGGAGGGTGGAGTTTTCGTTGACGGGGTTTATCGGAAGTGTCGAGTCTACCATATACCCGACAGCCAGCAGGATGGTTGCGGCGATGCCGTATCCGAGTATCTTAGTCTTTTTGGCTTGGAATACCATAAGGCAAAACAACACGCCAAAAATCATTGTAAAAGTCTTTGATGAAAGGAATGCCAAAATGATTATAATCCAGACATACCACTGCAAACGATATTTGCGTGCAATGCTCCAAACGACCAAAGCAAAAAGGAAAAGCCCCCAGGGGTATTTGCGAGGAAAGTTGCCTATTCCGTAAAGTATCAGGTCATTGTATTTGGAGGTATCTGCTCCTTCAAAACCCAACGGCGAGCGCGGTATTAGAACCTGTCCGCATATAATGAAGCCGTCGAAGACATAGAAAGCGCAGACGATGATGATGTATGGGAAGAGTCGTCGCAGGAATTCCTCCATGTCGAATTCGCGTCCGGCAAATAGCATCAGCGGCACAATGAAGTATATGAAGCCTAAGTAGTAGCGTATCAGACGTATCTGTACGCTCATGCGTTCCTCGGAGTAGGAGGCCAATATGATTATGGCGGCGGCATACAATAGTAGTCCGAAGAGTACCTTGCGTACCAACGGCGGCTTGCGGTATATGCAGACCCCCACGACAGAGACCAGAAGCATGATGTCGTCGGTCTTGATAGGTAGGGTGCCTTCGCCGATTAGAGCGTATCCGCCGAAGAAAATGGTGAGCTGGATGGCTGCATCGTAGCGGTCTTTGATGAGGGAGCGTATAAGTATTACGGGCACAAAGAGATATGCCGGAGGGAATTGTAGCCCCATCATCGACATGCACAGCAGAAATATCAGGGCGTTGAGCCAATGGCGACGCTCGACATGGAGATATGGTTTCTTTGTCGGAGAGTCGCTCGCAGTCGCCTGTATGTCTATCGCTGCCGCTGTGGTCATGCTTGAATATTGTTGTTAGTGCGATTACGCCGATATAATTTGGCTTTGATCATGTCAAGTGCCGCGGTGTAATATGGTGGGCGCACGATGGCGCAGATGCCGATGTAAGCAGCGGCAAATGCTATGCATAGTAGCGCGCAGTTTGCCACCGGGTGAAGGGTGTTGTACCACAGAGTTGCCAGTGCGGCACTGCCGGCAAAGGCTATTGTGGGGATGTAGGCAGAGTGTACAAATTCGCCGAGCATTTGCCTGACAGTAAATCCCATAATCTTTTTGTAGTACCATGCATGTGCAATACATATTATGATTGCGGCTATGACCTGTGTCAGAGCTACCATTTCTATGCCGTGGCGGAAGAATATGGCAAGCAGGGCCAGCTGTAGTCCAACTTCTATGACCGTGAGATTGCGCATCAACTTTGTGCGGTTGTATGCCTTCATCGCAGATTGGTAGAAGAACTTCATGGAGGAGGCTATGCCGTATGCTATAAGTATGCGGAACACCGGTACGGCGGCGTCCCATTTACTGCCGTATAAGACGTTGAATGCCGGCCATGACACAAGTAGGAGGAAGGCGCCGACGGCAATATTGAGTGTCCACAGACGTACGTGCATGTCTCGGCACAGTTGTTGGCGCTTTGTATGGTTTTGTTCGTTGGACAGTACGGCAAAGAACGGCCAGTTGAATACCGATTCGGTGATGGCGTATGGTACTTCTTCGAGTTTTTGGCCTTGCGAGTAGATGCCGGAAGATGCCGGCGAGATAAATTTGCCAAGGACCATGGTGTTGATATTACGGCCTATTTGTACTGTGACAAATGCTATCATCAAGTGTATTCCGTAGCCGAACATTTCCTTGAACGAGTCCCGGTAGAACGCTATGCGCGGCATCCAGCGGCTTATGGTGACGTAGTATACAAACAGGAAGAAACTCAGGAATATATGTGTGGATACCAGTCCCCAGTATCCATATCCCATCAGGATTAGGACGATGCCTACAACAAGAGATGTTATGGTGGCGCTTAGCCGGACGATGCACATACGCTTCATGTCCAGGTTCTTGCGCATACGGGTTTCTTGCGTGAAGCTGAGAGTCTGGAAGAAAAAGCATACGGCGATGGCGTACATGATGGCTTCGATTTGCGGTCGTTCGAAGAACAGCGACAATGGGTGGGCTGCCGCCGAGAACACTATGGCAAAGAATAGTCCGAAGGCGCCGTTGAATACGAATACGGTGGAGTAGTCGCGTTCGGTGGGTTTGGCTTTGTGTATCAGTCCGTCGGACATTCCGCAACCGCTAAGGTTGTAGGCTATGGCTGTGAATATGGCAACCATAGCCAGCAATCCGAAGTCGTCGGGTGTCAGCAGTCGCGCCATGACTATGTTTCCGGTGAATGTTATCACCGAATTGCATACGCGGTCGATGGCGCTCCATTTATATACTCCTTTGGCGGACATTGGCAGTATGGTGTATGCGGAGCGTGTCTTATCGGCGTGTGATGCGTTGCCAGAGGTTGTGTTTCTTGTGCTCCTTGTCCGAACCGTATCCGTATCCGTAGCCCTTATGTGCTGCGGTGCCGTTGACTACGAGCGACATCTTGCGCAGGCGTTTTTCGTTGTATATGCTGTTGATGAACTGGATGTCGCGCAGGGTGGTGTAGTTGGCGCGGCATACGTATATGGTTGCGTCGGATATGCGTGCAAGGTTGAATGTGTCGCTGACCATACCTACGGGGGCGGTGTCAACGATGATGTAGTCGTAGCGTTTGCGCAGTTCGACAAAGAGTCGGTCGACGGCATCGCCGGTGAGCAATTCGCCCGGGTTGGGCGGAATGGGTCCGGCTGTAATGATGTCGAGGTTAGGCATAAGCGGTTCGCGCATGATTAGGTCGTCTATGGCTATGGACGGATTGGCCAGATACTGGGTGACGCCGGTGTGTGGGGCCAGGGTCAGGTACTTGGCCAGTTGTGGGTTGCGTATGTCCATGCCGATGAGGAGTACGCGCTTGTTTTGCAATGCTAATGATGCGGCCAGATTGATGGATATGAATGACTTGCCTTCGCCGGCGCTGGTGGAAGTCATCAGGATAACTTTATCATCGGCTGCGGAGAGCATGAATTGGAGGTTGGATCGTATCAGACGGAACAATTCGCTGGTTGACGAGGTGTCGTGGCTGCTTACCACAAGTTGTGTGCCGCCATGGTCGGTGCACATCTCTCCCAATACGGGTATTTCGGTGAGGGCTTCGACTTCGGCTCGTGTCTCAAACTTGTTGCGCATCAGCTTCTTGAGATACAGTATTACCGGCGGGAAGCAGAGTCCCAACAATATGGCTATGGCAAGTATCATCTTCTTGCCCATGCCTACGGGTTCGCTGAGTGTGTAGGCGTTGTCTATTATTTGTCCCTTGGGTACGGAGTTGGCAAGGAGCATAGCTGTCTCTTCGCGGCGTTGAAGCAGGAATAGGTATAGCTGTTGCTTGACTTCCTGCTGGCGCTTGAGGTTGAGGAAAGCGCGTTCTTGGGTAGGCACATTGCCGAGGTGCCCTTGGGCTTTGTTGTACTGGATTTGGAGGTCGCGGACGCCTATTAGTGAGTTTTGGTATGCTCGGTCAAGGCTGGTGTTGATGCTGGCACGCATAGCGTCGATTTGCTCGGTGAGTGACTTGAGGGCCACGTTGTTGGCCTTGGCATTGGTGAGCAGGCTTATGCGACGCATTATCAGCTGGTTGTAGGTGCCTATGCTGCTGCCTACGCCCGAAATTTCGCTGCCGGTGGGTATGAGGTCGTATGCTTTTTCGGGGTCGCGGAGAAAGTCGCGAGTTATGCGAATGATTTCGTTTTCGGTCTGGGCCGATATGAGTGCTCGTTCGGCTGAACTTTTCAACCCCATGTTGTAAGAGGTCTCGGAACTTACATCGACGATGCCTTGGCTCTGCTTGTAGATTTGGATGTCGGCTTCGGAGGCGTTGAGCGAGTCGGATATCAATGCCAAGCGTTGATCGATGAAGGCTGCGGTCTTTTCGTTCTGACGGTTTTTCTCGGCGATACCGCGGTCGTTATACTGGGCGATGATGGCGTTGAGGATGTCGCGTCCGTATTTTTCGTCTGTGGAGATGATGCTGAGGGCGATGACGTTGGATTTTTTGGAGGCTATGGAGGACTTGACTTCGGTGGCCAGGTTTTCGGCAGCCACATCATATCCGGTGACATATATTGTCGTATTGACGTCTTCGCCTGCGGGGTAATCTTTGGTGCGATCAACCACAAAGGAGCCGTATTTGGTCTTAAGTGTTGCCGGTAGTTTTTGCTCTTCGAATTCGGCGATTTTCTTGCCGGCAGCTTTGACGGTGATGTCGGCTATACCATCGGCACGTACGTCTGCGGCAAAGGACACGGTGGTCAGCAGCGTGTCCACGATGCCTGGTGCGGGATATACCTCCACGGGAAATTTCTTGTACTTGAAGACCTTGGAGATTATACCGGTCTTGACGATGTGTGTGCGATAGGTGCCCAAGTCGCGAGCCACATCGCGCAGTACCGAGTGCGAGTTGATTACAAATATCTCGTCTTCGACGTAACCGCTTGATCCGAAGATGTCACCCAGTCCGCCGAAGCTGGACATGCCTTTACCTTCTTCCTGCGATATGAGCACATTGGCATGGACTTCATACTTAGGCTTGGAAATCTTGATAAACAAGACGGCTGCGAGTCCGCATATTATTACTGAAATCAGGAACCAGTGCCATTTTTTAGCGTAAGTTGACAGCAGTCCTTTGATGTCTATAAACTCCGAGTTTTGGTTGCTTTTTGCCATAACCGAACGGTGAGGAGAAAGGTGTGAGGGTGTTTTTTCTTAAGATGTTTAAAGTGAAAGGGGGCAAGGCTGCGCCTTACCCGTAATAAGCCTGTGTGCCGTTACTTGATAGCGAGTGCAATCACCAGCGAGGCAACCACTGAACATGCGCTGACTATAGTGGAGATGACGCTGAGTTTGAATGCATTGTTTTGGTTATACTTGCTGTTGTCTTGGCGTATCTTGTTGGGCGTGACATATATGTAGTCGTTTTGCTGGACATAGAAATAAGGGGAGGTTAGGATGTCCGAGCTGTTGAGGTTGATGCGGTGGGCGGTGCGCTTGCCGTTTTCTTCGCGTACAAGGAGCACATTGCTGCGTTCGCCATACTCGGTGAGGTCTCCGGCCGAGGATAATGCGTCAAGCACTGAGAAACGTTCGCGTGTGACATTGACCACGCCAGGAGTGCGTACTTCGCCGGCTACATTGACATGGAAATTGACCATCTTGACTATGACCGTCGGATTGTCAACGTCGATGCTAACTTTTTCGGTTACTAATTGTTGGATTTGTTCGGTCGTCAGTCCGCCTACGTGTAGCGTGCCGAGGACCGGCATAGTGATGTCGCCCTTGGAGTCTACGAGGTAGGTCATCTGCTGCGGTGTCGTGGCTTTGGTGATTTGCGAATTGACGGCGGGGTTGCTTAACGGGAGGTTGTAGACCGCTGTGGCTTCCGGATTTTGCGAGGTGACGGTAATCAGAAGCTCGTCATCCGGGACGATGCGTGTCAGGTATTCGCCTTGTGCCACGGTGGCGTTGAGCCCTACCGAGTCTATGTCAGTAAAATATGTTAGGGGGGTACGAGGCGTCGAGCATGAAGCCATGGCTGCAGTAGCAACGGCTGCGACGACAATATGGGTTAATCTCATGAGTTAACGATAATTATCATTATTTTAGTTAAAAAATGCGCTATATATATAACGCAAAGCCCCTCGGGATATTATATTCCTAGGCCTTAAAAATGCGTACAAATTTACAACTTTAAATCCAATGGGCAAAATACACATAGTTCAAAATGATGTAATCGGCTGTATCGCAGCGTTAAAACCATTTGTCGGCCTGTGGCTGCCCGGTCTCGGCCGTGTATGCCGAGAGCGGAAACGGACGGTCGGACGTGCTATGCCTACAAAAAGAAAACGCAATGACTTGTGATAAGTCATTGCGCTTTGCGGAGTGGGGGGGATTCGAACCCCCGAAACGCTTTTGACGTTTACACGCTTTCCAGATTTTACCTGTAAGCAGCAAATGACTGCTGGTTAATAACTTATGATTTATAAAACTTATTTTGCGTGCAATTTGCGTGCATCATTTTTTCTTATTTTCAGAGGTCAATTGAGCGTGTAATACGCCTATCTGTTCCATCGCCGTTTGCAGTTGCTTCTGCGATGTCGCAAGCTGCTCCTTTGTCAATTCTAAAAGCATTTTCAAAGTATCGACTTCACGTTGGGCGTTCTCATATTTGGCTTGCCAGTCGGTAAGGACGTGTTGGGCGAGTTTTGCATAGGAATCAAGCTGCTCTTTTGAGACATTGAAAACTATCTTATGTCCTTCATGAGATACTTCAGTTGCAGTCGCTTCTTCCTCTATCGGGGCCTCTGCTGTTTCTTCTGACTCCTGTTGCGTATCTGCAACGGGTCTCTGCAACATCATCTCGCCTCGCCCCATCGTCACCCATTCGCGGTTCAGCATCGGAAACGCTTCAAGTATCATATCGAACTTGTTGCCGCCGAATGAACCGCGAAAGTTGCGTATGTATCCATTAGACAGCCCCGCCCGTCGCTCGAATTGAGCAACCGACAAGCCCATTGTCTTAATGAATTGAAGCAATCGCTCCTTTACTTCCGGGGTTTCCATATAGTATATATATATTTTATCAAGAGTTAAATCTTAGAAATTATTTCTCACTTCTAATATTTCTTTATATCTTTGCCGAACATTTCGGAAGTAATTCTATTTTCTCCGATTTGGTCAGACTTTGAAGTTCTATTGTTTCCGTCTGCAAAGTTCGGCAATAATCGTCAAACTACCAAATATTTCTATAACTTTTTTATAAGGTTAGGCGAGAAAATTCTGCTGCTCCCTCAATTTTTGAACAAGAAACTTCAAATATTTAGTACGTTATGGATAATTTAGAAACCCTCTCGCTCTTTGACCGCTACGCCGTTCTGCGCAAGGTGAATCCTGCGCGTGACCTCATCAACGACATCATGGAGGCTACCGGACGCTCTGAAATCTGCGTCCGTATGTGGCTATCAACCCACAGGACGCCTCCCAAGCAAATTTGCAAGCTCATAGCGGCCAAGCTCGGAGCTGACGTCGATATACTTTTCCCCGAATTATGTAATGCTTAAATATCTATCAGACATGACTTTTTCAAGACCCAACGTTAAGGACGGCGAACGTTACTCCGTCAAGGAAACTTGCTATCATCTTGGCGTATGCCGCGACTCTCTCTCAAAGTACACCAACGAGGGGCGCATACCGCGTTACCGCCATGCTTCCGGTCGGTATTTCTATCTCGGCCAGGACATTCTCGCATTCTTCGACAACCTCGACGCCGCAGGAGAACTGACAGCTACCCGTGGACGCAAACCGAGCAAAAAATAACTAAACTGAAAGAACAATGAACGAGAATAACCTGATAAAATTGCTCGACATGTTGCGCGGGCAAGGGAAGAAAGCCGCCGTACTGTTGGTTCGCTGTGTCGGCGATAATATGACTATCGCCTCCAGTGCGCCCGGTGGAGCTATCACTGCTTCTTACACCATTTCGGGAAATACGCGAATGGCTCGCAACGCCCTCGCCGCTGCTGTAATCCAAATGTTGCTAACTCCATATAACAGCAATGAAGAATGCCCCGAATAGCACAACGTACAATCGACGCCGTTAACGACCTGAGCATCGTTGATGTTGTCGAACATTATAACATCACCCTCAGACGAAGCGGCAGCAACTTCCTCGGTCTGTGCCCGTTTCACTCTGAAAGGACACCGTCTTTCAGCGTGAGCCGGCGCTTGAACATTGCCAAATGCTTCAGTTGCGGCAAAGGTGGCGGCCCCGTTCAGTTCGTTATGGAACATGAAGGGCTGGAGTATCGCCCTGCCGTTGAAGCCCTGGCAAAAGCCTTCAATATTCCTGTCGAATATGAGAAGGACGAGCGCACCGACGAGGAACTTGCCGCCGAGAAAAAGCGCGAGAGTCAGCGCATTTGCCTCGACGTTGCCCAGGAGTTCTTTGTGGAGCAATTTTATGCCGACAATCCGGAATCGGAAGCGGCTCGGCAATATGCCTTCTCCCGTTGGGAGGAAGACTATTGCCGTCTGGCCGGTATAGGTTATGCTCCGCGCAGCTCGGCCCTTTTCCTTGATTTCATCAAGCGCAAAGGGTGCAGCATCGAAACTATGATTGAAGTCGGGCTTGTCGGCAGGAACAAGGAGAACGGCTCTCTGTACGCTATGCTCAGACAGCGCGTTGCTTTGCCTGTCAGGAGCCGAACCAAATCTATGACTACTTTCTCCGCCCGATATATCGGTGACAATCCCGATATTATGAAGCGGAGCAAGTATATGAACCTCTGCGACTCGCTCATCTTCCGCAAAGATGAAACTCTTTTCGGTATCGATGTCGCTGCCAAAGCTGCCCGCGACTGCGGCCACTTTGTTGTCGTAGAGGGAGGCCCAGACGTGATGCGCTTGCAGATGATCGGCGTTCAGCAGGCCATTGCAACAATGGGCACTGCTTTGACCGTCAAGCATCTTAATCAAATCAAGCGCATAAGTACCTCTCTTTGCTTCATCCCTGACTCCGACGCTCCGAAAGGTAAACTTTACGGTGCCGGTGTCGAGGCCGTCATGCGCAGCGGCAAACTCGCTTTGCAGAACGGCTTCGATGTCAGCATCAAGGAGATTCCCCGAACAGATGAAGACGATGCCAACGAGGTAAAGTATGACGCTGACAGCTATATCCTTTCCCTGCAAATATACCAACAGCTTGAGTCCGTGCCATTTATTGTATGGTACACGAAGAAGCGGCTGAAAGGAGCTACCACTTCGGAACTTCAGGCCGAAGTTATCTCCGAAGTGGCCGAGATGATGCTCAACGTTACCGACGACAATCTCCGAGAGATGTACCTTGATAAGCTGAGCAAACTTGTCGGTAAGATGAAGATGTGGCGTGACGCCATTAAGCGAGCCGGTAGAAAGGTCAAGGAGGCCGAGAATGTCAAAGCCGACTGCGACGGTATTCAGCCGCATATACTTGCATCGCTGCGGCGCTGTGGCTTCATACCTAAGGACGGCTGCTATTATGCCCCTGACGATGACGAAAATCTCGTCAGATGCTCGAATTTCATGTTTATCCCGGTGCTCCATATCAAGAATGAGCGCCGTTCTTCTCGCATCTTGCGGGTGCATAACAGCCGTGGCGACGAGGATGTGGTGGAGTTCGCTTCAAGCGACCTCGTTACCGTCCGCGACTTCAACAAGAAACTGTTTGACCGTGGCAATTACGTTTGGCGCGGTGACGCCAAAACTCTCACTGCCATACAGGAACACCTTCTTGAAGTCACGCCATCGGCCACGCTTATTGAAATTCTCGGCTGGAACCCCAAGGAGGAGTTCTATGCTTTTTCAAACGGAATATACTCCGGCGGCAAGTTCATCAACACTGATAAGCTCGGTGTCGTTGCCGCAGGTCAAAAGCATTTCTACCTGCCCGCATTCTCTGACATCCATAAGGACAACGAACTGGGTTACAGCTTTGAGAGGTTGTTCCGGTGCAATCCGCAGGGCGCAACCTCCCTTCACGACTTCGTCGCTCAGGTTGTCAAGGTGTACGGAACAGGCGGTATGATCAGCTTCGCATGGACGCTCGCTGCCATATTCCGCGACATCATATTTGAGAAGTTCAAATACTTTCCGGTCCTTAATCTTTTCGGACGTAAAGGCTCCGGCAAGACCGAGCTTGCACGTGCGCTCTCGTCGCTGTTCTACACCTTGCCAAGTACTCCCTGCTCCTGCTCCAACACTTCTATCCCGGTCATAGGCTACAATCTATCCCATGCCCGAAATTCAGTGTTTATCCTCGACGAATATACCAACGACCTCATGCCGCAGCGCATCGACATCCTGAAGGGATTGTGGGGCGGTACTGCCCGAAGCAAGATGGAGGACGGTATTCCCGTAACCATCCCGGTAACTTCGGGAGTTATCCTTGCCGGTCAGTACAAGCCCGAAGATGAAGCCATCTTCTCGCGCTGCATACATCTTATGTACTCGCAGACGTCGTTCTCCCGTGAGGAAAAGCAAAACTTCAAGACGCTCTCTGAGATGGTGTTGCACGGCAATACTCATCTGTTATTGCCGCTCCTCGAAATACGCGACATTTTCGAGAAGGGCTTCTTCAAGACATTTGACGTCACATTGAACGATGTGCTCGCCAAACTTGACAAGGATAAGGTGGAAGACCGTATCCTCAACAACTGGGTCGTTGCTCTTGCCGCTTTCCGAGTGCTTGAACCGCACCTCGATATGCCGTTCACTTACTCCGACCTTTTCGAGGTCGTCGTCAACGGCATCCGCTATCAGAACGACCAGATACGCAAGTCGTCGGACACCGCCAACTTTTGGCTCTATCTCGACTCCATGCACACGCAGGGCAAAGCCAAGGAAAAATGCCACTTCGTCATCAAGATGCTTCCTTCGTTCAAAGCGCTCAAAAAGGAGGAAGTTCGCTTCGTGGAGCCTAAAAGAATTATCTTCGTCAATTTCAAGGCTGTTCGCGCTTTGCTCGAAATGCGCCTTGCACGTCAGAAGACCGGCTCCACGCTCGACATCGCTACACTCGAATCCTACCTTAAATCCCTGCCTCAGTTCCTGGGATTTAAGCAGCAGCGCTTTCAGAACTTGAAAAACAACGGTGAACTCGACGAGGAGTATAAGACCGAAAACGGCCAAACCAAGAAGATAATAAGCTCCACACCCTCCAATGCTCTATGCTTCGATTACGATAGCCTTAAAGCGGCTCTCGACCTCAATCTCGAAACATTCCGCATCTCGGAGGATGAACTTGACTCTGACGTAGAGGAGGACATCAAGGCTCCTTCTGACGAGGATCCTTTCAATCCTCCTTCCCAGTCTGAACCCGAATTACCATTTTAATCAACCCAAATCAAAGTGATATGGAAAATCAATCTTTAATTTCAACCATCAACGGAACGGAAATCGTTACCGTTGACCGGGACGGTGAAATCTTCGTCCCCATTAAACCCATCTGCACTGCTCTCGGAATTGCCTTCCCTCCGCAATATAACAAGCTCCAGGAAGATGAAACTCTAAGTTCAACTGTTACGATTATCGTAACAGTTGGTGCCGACGAGAAGGACCGAGAAATGGTCTGCCTGCCTCTGAAATACGTCTACGGCTGGCTGTTTACAATCAATCCGAAGAACGTAGCTGCGGCAGCCCGTGAGTCTGTGACACGTTACCGTCAAGAGTGCTACGAGGTGCTCTACGAGCATTTCACTGCGTCGATGGCCCGAACCATCGAGACCAACAACGCGGAGATAGCACTGCTCAGCGAAATCAACGATGCTCTCAACAGCGAGAAGGAGGCTAAGGCTCAGCGCCGTAAGCTTGAGCAGTCGCTCCAGAAGCTACGCACAGAGCGACTTAATCCTCAGCCTCAGCTGTTCTAATCCTGCCTCTTTCAGCGAATAAGCCATGCAATTTTGCGTGGCTTTTTCTTTGCTTCCGAGGGTCGTTTTTGGAAAATTTCTCGGCAAATGTTTTACCCGAAAAGGTGTTACAACATTTACCAAATTTACTCTTTTGTTTCTCAATGCTTTACCTATTTCCAAGGGGTTTTACAAACTCACTACAAAAAATTACAAATTTCATTTTTTGCTCGGAGTGAATTACAAGGGTTTACAAGGGATTGCCCTTTATCTTATTCTTTTTCTATCCTAAAAAAGAAATAATATATAGGCTGTCAGCGAGTTATTTCAGCCCTCGTCATGGCTGTAATCCTTGTAATTCTTGTAATACCGTGACCCTATATTCCCTCGTGGTAAAAATTTTTTACCGCTTCGGCAATTTTCGGCAGCTTTCGTCTTGTTTCGGCGTTGATAGTCAGCGTGTTACGCTTGTTTTTCTCGATTATTCTTGCTAACTTTGTATCAAGATAATCAGGATAATATGAGCGACATCTGCCTCTACATACCTCTCGAAGATTACCTCGCAGACTGGTTCGTGAACGAACAGGGTGGCAATCGTCCCGTGCGGCTTATGCGCGGCTCGATTGAGTCGGCTCTGCTCGAACAGTTCTTGCAGACTCCGCCTCAGGATTATGTGCCGGAACTCGGAGGCGAGGGTAAGCTCGCCATCGTTATCCCTTCATTCCGCCACAAACCGCCCGAGCGCTTCTTCTATCTGCCGCCGAAAGCGACCGATGCTGTGGTGACCTGCATACGCCAACGCTTCGATATTTGTATGTGGCAATCGCTTCACCGCTTTTCATCAGTGTTCCAACGTCAGGACAATCTCATATATGCTTTTATGGAAAAGCACAACATTGCCATGTCGGAGAAGAACTGGAACGCCATCGCTAAGCGCTATCAGCGCAAGCGCGATTACTACCTGATGAACGAGCGCCGAAAAAAAACAAAAAAAAATCGGTGATTTCAGCATACTTTATTCTGAATTGATACGCTTGATACGCTTATGAGAACTTCTATCCAAATACTACCCGGAATTAAGGCCATCGGCTGGGTCGACAGCCAACACCTGCCGAGGCGCGTTGACCTCTCGGCCATCTGCGGCATGACGGTGGCCGTCCTCACGGACGTTCACCCCATACCGTTCTTCGACGAGCCTTCCTGCGAGTGCAAGACTCAAAAGGACGGTGCCGGGTACAAAGACACCGCCACCTTGAAGTTCCTCACAAGCGAGCAACTTCCCCGGAGTGCTGCTCTCGGTTTTGTCGTTACAGACGTCAACGACAAATCCTATCTGCTCGGCTCGCTCGAACATCCGCATCCGATTGTCGATTGTGAGCAGCGCACCGGAATCCCGTCGGGCGATGCCGCCGGTTATTCCTACGAAATCAAGCACGTTTCCATCAAGTCGATGGTGCCGTGCGTAATATAGCATCAGCAGTTACCATCTTCCCAATAGGTCATTACAGATTTTGAAGTTTATTTTTCCGCCGGTCCGCGAGGATAGGCGGTTTTTTCGTTTGGTGGCGAGAGCTGATCCCTGCGGAGCAGCCCAGCGAGAGTGAGGAGCGGTCAGTCGTTGAACGTATCTATCCTCCAATGGTCGTGTAATCGCTCATCTGTCGCGGCTTCCCATAGTCAAAGCGGCCAAGTCGCCCATCCGTCCGAGGTCAGCCGTTTACGAGGGGCGAAGCCTTCCTCCATACTCACCCTTGCGCTCCTCGGCGTGTCAGTCTAAGTCGAAGCAGGAGGCATCCGCCGCTGTCGTGGCGTTCGCAGAGGGTACTCTTTGAGAGCCATTTGTCCGAGAAGTCCGTCTGCCGACCCAAGGGCATCCCATTCCTGCGCTGTCAGGGTCTCCCTGCGTAGATAGCCAAAGTTGTTGGCCTCTCATCGGGCAGTAAGGACGGAGTCCGCAGAGAATGCCGTCTGATGTTGTATGCCAAGCACCGACACAGGGCTTGCTCGTCTGCGTCTGCCTTGTGGTATGTCAAAGGTGCTTCGCTGTCGGGGGTCGAGGTCCACGGACGTTTCCTGTTCCCACCGAGGGGGTGAGTCCTCATAATTGCGATTTTCTATTCCTTTCTCCGTCTCCGGTCTCCGCATAGGCCCATTTTTAGTTTTCCTGCCGCAAAGGTAGGACTGACCGCTCAACGCAAAACAAACCTACGGATTTCCGCATAAATTTTTATAAATCTCCACCTTACAGGTAGTATTTACCGCGTTGCTTAAAATTTTACTTGAAATTTTTGCTTCTGCTCGCTTTCTCAGTTCTCCCAATTATTGCAGCGTAAAACTTCAAAAAAAGAACCGTATGTTACACCCTTTAACTTCAAAAGAAATGAAAATCAAACTGCAATTCGGTGAACTCACCGTAACTCCCTCGGTGGAGAAACGTCTCGAAGACCTCGGCTTCTGCCCCGACAGCTTCGCCAGTGACATTCAGGACCACAAGTCTGACTGCGACGGCAATCCTTCTGTCTACGTCGGTACTTACGGCAAGTACAACGACGGCCTCCTCACCGGCCTCTGGATCGACCTTACTACCTTCGACGATTTCGAGGACTTCGTCAACTTCTGTAAGGCTATCCACGCCGACGAGGAAGACCCCGAACTGGACGCGCAGGACTGGGAATGTCTGCCCCAGGGTCTCGATGGCGACGAACTCTTTCTCTCGGACAAATGGGATGTTCTCAAAGAATACCTTGAACTCTGCGACCGCTACGACTCTGACGCGGTGGACGCCTACGTTTCATGCTTCGACATGGACTGCCTCGACCGCTTCGAGGAGCGCTATCAGGGCGAGTATGACTCGGAGGAAGACTTCGCCGAATACCTCGTAAACGAGCTGTACGACCTCGACCGCACGATGGGCAACTTGTCCTACTACTTCGACTACGAGAAGTATGCCCGCGACATTTTCATGTGCGATTACACTATGGAGGACAAATACGTTTTCATCAACGACTGACCGTTTCGCACTCTCCTTGCAGGGCCGCTCCTTCGGGAACGGCTCTCGCTTTGTGTCTTTTAACCGCCTTTTTATAAGAGGTAATTTTGGCATAGCAAAATTGATTTTCTATGTCTAAGACCGCATACAACATCTCACTGAAAGGCTACGTCGGTGGTTCCGATTTCGACCGCAAGACCGTTGACGCGACCCTCGCCGCTAACGAGGGCAAGGCCGTCAACGTACTTATCGACAGCCTCGGCGGTTCACTCGCCACCGGCCTGTCTATCTCCGCTGCCTTCAAGAACCACGGCAATGTCAGCGTGCATTTCGTGGGCCTCAATGCTTCCGCCGCCACTATTGCCTCTCTGGGCGCGGCTCACATCTCGATGGATGCCGGCGCCATGTACCTCGTGCACAAGTGCTCGATGGCTTTCTTCGAGTGGGGCAGTCTCAACAGCGACCAGTTCGCTACGCTCATCGCCGACTGCGAGAAGATTAAGGCCGACCTTGACAAGCTCGACCTTAACTGCGCCCGACTCTATGCCGCCCGTTGCAAGCGCAAGCCGGAAGACCTGCTCGCCCTGATGAAAGCCGGTGGCTGGCTCTCGGCAAAAGAAGCCCTCGACTGGGGCTTTGTCGATGAAATCACCGACCTTGCCGACGAACCCGCTCCGAAGCTCACCGATGCTCTCGCTTCGGCTATGGCTTCCGAGGGAATGCCGATACCCAATATCCCCGTCGCAAATGGCGACAAGGAAAGCACCTTCGCCAAATTCATCGCTGCCTTAACCGCATTCTTCAAACCGACCTCAAACCACATTTCATCCGCAATGAACAAGACTTACACTTTCATCTGTGCCGTTCTCGGCATCTCGGCTATTGCCCTGACGGACAATAAAGCCTCGCTCTCTGACGAGCAGCTTTCCTCTATCGAGGACGCGCTCGCCGAAAAGGATCGCCTCTGCAACGAGCAGAAGCAAACCATCGCCGACCTTCAGGCGAAGCTCGACAAGGCCCCGGCTGAGCCTACCAGTCAGGTTGTCGAAGACAACAAGCCCGGCGCCAAGTCCGAACCCAAGAACGATGTCGAGCAGTTTGTCGACACGTACAACTCCGCAAAGAAACTCTTTGCCGAAGTCTAACTCATACACGCATCAACTCATCAACACATCATCTCAGATATGGCTGGAAAATTTCAATTCACTCTCAAGGAGTATCAGGAGGCCGCGGTCAAATATCGCGCCGACCTCCTTATGCTCCCCATTATCGGCATAGGCGACACGCTCCAGTACATGACGGGGCGCCCCGGTATCCGATACAAGGAGCGCGTCGGCAACCTTACAGGCGACGCACAGTTCGCTCCCTACAATCCCCAGCGTGCCGTGGACTACAACCTCGGCATCGAGTTCCGCGACCTCGAAACTTACTTTGGCTCCGTTGTCGCCAACTTCGAGCCTAACTCGGCTATCTCCACGCTTCTCGGCACGGGTGCCACCAAGGGCGACGGTCAGATGACTACGCCCACGGCCCGCCACGTCCTCGCCCGCATCGCCAAGAACCTCTCGGAGCACCTGAACGATGCCGTCTGGAACGGCAAGCGCAACGCCGCCGGTGACACCACCGCCGACCTTTTCGACGGCTTCGATACGATTACCGAAAAGGAAATCGCCGCAGGTGCCATCGCCGCCGAGGAAGGCAACTACATGAAGTTCACCGACGCGATTACTCCGGCCAACGCCGTTGACATCGCTAAGGAAATCCTCTTTTCGCTCGACCCGCGCCTCCGCGCCCAGGACCTCTATCTCTACTGCTCGCAGGACTTCGTGGACAAGTACAACGAAGGCTACCTGCTCACTCACGGTGGCATTCCGTACAACACCCAGTACGGACAGGGTGTCGTGGAAGGCTCCAACGGCAAGCTGAAGTTCTGCCCCCTCTACAACAAGGCAGGGTCGAAGTTCATGCACGTTACCACCAAGAGCAATATGCTCGTGGGCTACGACC
>CAMEGQ010000053.1 GCA_945916235.1 uncultured Porphyromonadaceae bacterium
TTTCAGAGATTCTATTCTTTTAATTAAATCAGCTCTTTTGTATTTCATGGGAATTATAAATTAAGCGGCATGACTGGCGTCAGTCAATGCCGCTGAATAAGTTGTATTGTTGTTTCGGAACGAGATCGTCAAATAATCCGGGAACTCTCGGTTTTAGCGCCTCGTACTCTTCGCGGAAAAACTCTTCTTTTGTCCTTCCTCGCTTTTTACCCTTTCGGGTGTGGACATCAAATGTGTAGTCGGGTATCGCGATCGGATACGCTCTCACATCCTCAATCCATCGCTCTACGTCCACATCCTGACGGTCATAGACAAAGTTTTGCAGATGATCGGCATCGCGGTTCTTGCGGCACTCACAGAGTAGCAACACCGCCTTGCTCACGAATATGCGGCCTTTTGCGGTATCGTCGGTCGTGGTCTTGTTAACAAGTTCGTGCCCCTGCCAAAGCGCCTCAATCTCTCGCGTGATGAGTCCGTAGCAATCCTCGGCGCTGATGGTAAACAGGCGCTTCCATACATAGTCCCGATAGTTGCTGTGCCAGAGCTCCAAGGCGAAGAAACCGGCCACTCTTGCATCGCCGCGCCGAATAGCCTTCTGCATGGCGCTGCTAACTTCAAAGAAGTCGTATCCGGTTACAGTTCGTTTTATCATTTTAGTGGAGTTTTTTTTAGTCAATATCTTCAGGGTGTTGGAGGTCATCGAGATAATCAGTTTCCATGCGTCGGAGAATGTGGAGCACACTGGATGACTGACGGAGAATGTCTGCCATTGTTGCAAATTGCTCAGACGGTTCGCCAATAAGATCCATGTGGTTCTGCTGGTATTCACCATCAAGAAGTTCGGTCAGCTGTTTCACATTTGACAACGTTGAATGGATTGTAGCTATGATTTGTTTTGTTTGCTCTATTGTTCTCATATTCAGTTGGTTTTATTATCTACTGTAAAGATATAACTGATGAGCAAGAGACACAAACAGAATGAACTCAATTTTTACACCTTAACTTTTACTGACATTTAGAATTTGAACTGTGCCGTGATATTGTACTGAACGAGTTGCTTAGTTTTGTCCTTACCGTTGTTGGTGGCACCCTTGAGGTTGATGCTGTCGCCGAAGTGCTTTTTGATGAACAAAATGCTCCGGCGCTCTTCGTCCTGGTTCCTGAAGGCGGCAAGCCCTCCGGCATTGACAAAGGTGCCTTTCTGGGCGAAGTTGTAGCGCAAGTCGGTGAGAACTCTGCGCTCCTTATACTTCATGTAGCAGCTTATCCAGAAATCTTCCTTCAGGCGGAGTTCTTCGTTCCACCATACGTTCTTGTTGTAGCGAACACCATAGGCACATCCCGTTATCATCTTCATCAGCGAATAGTAGCCCCACTCGTTATACATCACCGGCGAAATCGCCGAGGTAAAACCGAACAGATGCACATCGAGGAGGCAGGCCAACTCATACAGAGACTCGATGATGTGGGTAATCTCATCAGGGTCACGGATTACACCAGGCTCACCTTTCTCTACGAAAAGGGTTTTGACAACGTGAACGTCATCATCAAGCATCATCAGATTGCCGAAATGCCGGGCCATCCAATTTCGCTTAGGTATCAATCCTATCACATCATCGGGATGGGTTACTATCTCGCATTCGGGATTGTACTCACGATAGATGTCGGCCTGGCTCTCGGCCACGCAGATGATAGGATTATTTACGAGTTTCTTTGAGAAAACTCTGTCATGCCGCTTGTGGGAGGGGATTACGATTTTCAGGTCGCTCATTTGTTCTCGCCCTCCAGTGCGACACGGACATCTCTAACGTCAATCACATTGCTCTTGCTCACCTTGCCGGTCTTGTAGGACTTCATCCTCTGCATTCCGAGCCTCTCACGAAGCCAGTTGCTATCGACCTCACTGCCCGACTGGATGATGAACAGCTCATGCCGCTCATCATACTTGGGAACGAGAGGATAGACGGCGGTTTCATCGGTGATGGAGTCGAACCTATCTTTGAACTCATCGACAGGCTTCTCCGGGGCGAACTCTACGCCCCATCCCTGCAACTCGTCTTTGTCCCATTCATTGAGCATCACGTCTTTGTCGTTCTCGCCAAAGCTCACATTGTCCTTTGTGGCATATTCGCGCAACTTCTTTACGTCGGTTTTAGGGTCAAGGACTTTGCAGGGCAACTCTTTGTATCCGAGTTCCTTGCAAGCCCTCAAACGCAAATTGCCACAAACGACTACATAGCGTCCTTCGGCATAAGGATAGACAATCAGCTCTCGCAACTCAAGCATCTCCGGGGACTCGGCGATGCTCTTCTTCATTGCTTCATACCGGTAATCCCGAAAGAACCGGGGATTCTTCGGGAGACCAGGTAGTTGCCCCTTATTGAAATCAAGGAAGCTGATTGCTAAAATTGTATTTTCGGTCATACTATTACATCATCAAATTTTACATCATCTAAATAGTCATTCCGAATCTACTTTTGGAACATTGAATTATTGATGGTATCTTTTAGTAATTGCTCAATGTTTTTACAACCAATGCGCCGAAGATAGGTCACAGCAGACACAATCACCCCGGCCGCCATCTCTTCACGTTCGCTCCATTTCCGCTCGGCCGCCAGTTTAAACGCTGTTGCATCGCACAAGCGCCGCCAATATCGGGATATTTCAAACAGAGATTCACGCGCTGATGATGTCGGGGTAATCTTTCCGCTGGCTATGGCTATCTTTTCACATCGGATAGCAAGTTTGTTCAGCGTTATTGCCATTGGTAGATTTTGTATGTGTGAATGACTTGAGTCTCGCAAACGAATAATTCGGGGTGGGGAGGAGGTCTTATAATGATGCCCATGATTTTTTTATTTAACGATAGTTCTTGTTATTACGTCGCACTTGGTGCACAACATAACATGTGCTGATAGCAATTGCTACAACGCAGAGCGCGGCCACGATCCAAAGCGGCGATGTTACCCACCACCATGACCATGAGATGGATCCGGTCAGTTTAAGGATGAGGAATACAATGAACACGATGCCGGGCAGGAACAGACCCGTGGCCGGCGTAAAATTTGATTTACCCATTGTTTATTGTTATTTGGTTTGGAGTTCGTATGGTAGCTCATCGTTTTCATCCTCGGAAGCCTCATCTTCGAGGAAATCGAACAAAGATGGTGCTTGCTTTTGTGCGGCTGCCTGGGCGCAATACTGGGCGCCGTCGAGGAAGTACACCGGCGACAATTCTATGCCCCAGCCTTTGCGGCCTTTGTTGAGGGCGCAGTACGGAACGGTCATCAGCCCGCCGAAAGGGTCAAGGACTATATCGCCGGGATTGCTCATCTGGTCGATGACACGGTTCACGATGTCTAATTGCAGAGGGCAGAGGTGCTGCTCCTTGCCTTTGACTGACTGAATGGTGTTGAGGGTTCGCATACGAGCGATATCCGACCATACATTGTCAGTCCAGCTGCCGGGTTGCAGGAGCATGAACCCCGTGGGGAGTTTGCCATGCAGCTCCAGTTCCTCAGCTATCTTGACCACATAGTCGTAATCCCAGACTTCGTTGAGAGAGTATTTCTTGAAGTAGCGATATATCGACTTGTGGTCCATCTTGGCAATTTCTTGGGGAGTCAGCAGTCTGTCTCCCGATGATCGCGTGAAACCGTGCGCATCCATCTGCCAGCGGGCGCGGCTGTATCCGTCAGGATGGTCCCACGAGCGAGTCTGCTCATTCCACCATTTTTTCTCCTTGACAACAGGAATGTCAGCGTAGGCGTTGGTGCGGTCTGTTGCCGGTTTGCGGAAGATGAGGAGATACTCCGGCATACCTACTCCCATTTTGGTACCGTCCTTACACTGTTCAGTCCAGCCGAGGCGGTATGTCTGATTGTTCTCCCTGACTACGTCGGTTACGATGGTCTTCATGCCCATGTAGGCGAATCCGTGTTTGGTGTAGTGTCGGATGCAGTCGCAATGGAACGGATATACTGTCTGGCACCCCATCCCGCTGAGGCCCATTGGCACGATGCGGTCTTTGACATGGATAATTGCCATACGGCCAGGCTGGAGAACTCGGTAGAGGTTCGGTGTCAGGTAATCCATCTGCTTGAAAAACTCCTCATTGCTCTCCGAGTGGCCGAAGTCAGCGTAATTGGGAGAATACTCGTATTGGGTTGCAAACGGAATGGAGGTTACGATGAGGCCCACGGAATTGTCCGGGTAAAGTTCTGTGTTCTGTAATTCCAGAACGTTGTCGTTGTTGGCTATGCGGTAGCCATCGCCGGACACCTCAACTCGCTCGACACCCATTTTGCGGGCGAGGTGCGCGGACATCTCTTGGTGCGATAATCCGTATTGTCGGATGATTTCTGTCATGTTGTGTACGAGTTTATTATGGTTTTGCCACTTTGTTTCAAGGGCCTTGCGCACTCCGCGCTCTGCCTCGGTATAGATTAAATCCACTCGGACTTTCTTAGTCTGAAGGAATCGTTGCAGACGGTGGATAGACTGAATGAAGTCGTTGAACTTGTAGCCGATGCCGAGATATATGGCCCATGAGCAATAGCGTTGAAAGTTACAGCCGGAACCGGCTATGACTGGCTTGGCCGCAAGTTCGGGGATGCGGCCATACGAGAAGTCAAGGATGTTCTCTTCTCGCTTTTCGTAATCTTGGGAGCCGTAGATTGATTTGATACCGGGAATGGCTTTCTCGATAGCGTGGCGTTCTGCCTCAAGGTCGTGCCAGATGATGCGGTGTGCGTCGGGATCCTCGGCTCTCAGTTCCATCATCTTTGCTATTCGGTCGGGAAGGCTTTCGCGTTTCTCCTTGGCCGACTGTTGCAGACCCATAGCCTCGCAAGCGAAAAGAACAGGATTGCCGTATTTGTCGACGCTTGTCTTAGAGTAGTCCGTCGGTATCTCATGCCAGCGCAAGTCAAGTTCCGGGAGGATATACCCCTCATCATCGGCCTCGTTACAGGTGATGTCGGACGGTTTGCTGACAAACAAGGCCCACGATGACACCCATAGCCAGAACTCCTCTTCCTTATGAGGGTGGAGGGTCAGGTTGTCGGCGTGGGTTGAGTCTCGCTTAAAGAAGCGTGTTTTGGCCTGCGACACATCCATGATGCCGAGGAAGTCAGCATACGCCAGCAGTTCTATATAGTCGTTAGGGGAAGGCGTTGCAGTGGCCACATAGCGAAACTTGATGCGCTCGGCCTGTCGGCGCACCTGCATCGGGCCGCCGTCGCCGGTGAACAGCCGCATGAATTCACGGAATGTTTTTGAGCCGCCGAGACCACGCAGAACCGATGCCTCATCAAGACTGGCCGCAACAAACAGCTCAGGGTCTAACTTGCCGTCGCGGATACTTTCGTAATTGGTAAGATAGATGCCGTCTCCGTCCATTTCTTCAGGCCGACGTATAAATTTGGGAGGTGTCTTCCATCCGAGGATATTCTTGGAGTCCTCAACGAACTCTTGCCTGACTGACAGGGGGCAGACAATCAGCCCGGAGCCGTGTCCGGCTTTTTTAAGGGTGAGGCGAATGGCTTCAAGCTGGGTAACGGTCTTGTGGAGGCCGAAAGAGGCAAAACAGGCTCTCTTGCCGCCCTCGACAAGCCATTTTACCATCAGCTTGTTGTGGGGTTTGAGTTTCGGATTGATTTCGTTAATGTCTACCTTAAAGCCGTAATCCTCGGAAATTTTTATTTTGGATTTGAGAAATTCCTGATAGTCCATAGTAAAGCGAGCGGCATCACTCGTATTGTGAGCGGTGCCGCGTAATTATTGATGATGTGATATTTATTCGATTACCCAATACCATACTTGCGGGCATTGGCCTCAATCATGGGAGAGCGTCGGTCAGACATCTATCCTGTTGAGGGGTAAGGACAATTTTCACAGTCTTACCCATGCAGCTTATTTCTTGGGGTCTTCGAGATTTTCGCAGATTGCCACTCGGAGACCTGCTCTTACAAGTTTGGGGAGGTATGTGTCAAGCGCGTGGTGTGGGAAACCACAAAGCATCTTTTTGCCTCGCTTGGTAATGATAATATTAAGAACCTTGGCGGCTTTCTCGGCATCTTCGTTGATAAGCTCGTAGAAGTCGCCGACGCGGAAGATGATAAGAGCATCGGGGTGCCCCTTCTTCATATCCTTGTAGAGTTTGTCCAGATTCGCGGGATGTTTGGTAGGCTTAGGTCCCTCGGCCGGTGCCGGATCGCTGATTTTCTCACCGTCCAAAGTATATCCGAGAGCTTTTAGCTGAGATGCAATTTTCTTCTCGCTCTTGCTGAATTTTTCGTTGACTTTTTCAATGGCATCTCGATACTCGGCAGAGCACCATAAATCTCCGAGTCTGTTGAGGAACGGCTTTGACAGTATTCTCATTTCATCAAGAGTAAGAATATTGGTGCCGACGAGGAGCGCGTGTTTTACCCATGATCGCAGGATATAGGGAGCCATCTCAAAATGTTTTGACACATAGGTGGTGATTTCCTCGGCTTTAGGTAAATATCCAAGGCCCAACTCAACGCATAACTCTCTGTTGTTGTATATCATCATGGAATAGGCAAGAATGAACTCGGCATTGTCAAGTCCATTGAGACCTTCGAGCTTGCCGTGCTCTCCGAGAGCCTTGCAGCCATTGACTATATGGCCAGAAGGAAGTAAGTCTTTCTCCTGCTTATATTTGTTGAGCAGTTCTTGGACTTTCAACGGCTTGCCGCTGCTGTCTACGTTAGTTGTGGTATCACCTTTCTTGACGTAGTAGATCAGGAGTTCCGGGCGGATGCAATTGTACTTCGCCAACTGGAGAACTCTGTAACATTCGCCGCTTTCAAGAAAAGCCTGGGTGCGCTCATCTTCGTAGTCATAGAAGCATCTGCTCTTGAAGATTTTGTCCGGTTCGACAATTTCATAGCCTAAAGCCGCCACTCTATCACGGATGGCTGACTTGAGCTTCTTGACAGACTCAGGCGCATAGCCTTCGTTATTGATGACTATTACCGTTTTGCCTTTCTCCAGAGGTTCTCCTGCTCTTACAAGAGTGTCGCTGATTTCCGCGAGATACGATTCAATGTATGCAACTGTCTTGGCTTGGTAGCGTTCACCGTTGGTACACTGACCGTCTTTGGCTTTCATTTCGTAGAATAGACAGCCATGGTTGGCGGTGTTGTGAGGACACTGGCCGCAGGCAGTATCACAACCACCGGCGAACTCAGGATTGTCTTTCCAAACAGCGTCGCAGAGCGTTAGGAACATCGCCTTTACAAAGCTCATGGCGGAGGCAGTATTGAACCCTTGATAGCTGTCTTTGTACTGCTTGAAATATGCCCTCTGATGCTCTTCATCCACTTTGCTGATGACCATCGCCGCGCTGATAGGCATATTGTCCTCTTTGACCTCTTTCATCAGTTCGGGAATGAGAGCATTGAGTTTGATGCGGTCTTGCACAAAGCGGACGCTCTTGCCGAAGCGGAGTGCTATGTCCTGAATTGAGCTGCCGTTCTTTTGGAGCTGTCCGAAAGCGAAGGCCTCTTCCATCGGGTCGACATCCTGGCGTTGCAGGTTTTCCGTGATCATCGCGTCGAAAGCCTCCTCATCGGTCATTTCTTTCACGATGGCCATTATCTCTCCCCAGGGATTGACTGAGGCAACATCGCTGATTTCATTGGCGAGAAGGCAGAAGGCTCGGTAACGTCGCTCTCCGCAGACAATCTCATACTCTTCCTCAGCACCGCCGACAGGTCTCACTGTGATAGGCTGGAGAAGTCCCTGCTGACGGATATTCTCCGCCAACTCTTTTAGCGCTCCCTCATCGAATGTTTTGCGAGGGTTCATCGGTGATGGGTGGACCGATGACAGCTTTAAGGTTTTTACTTCCATTGTTGGTTTTATTGGTTTGACTTGTAGTTTGTTATACTGTAAAGTTAGTCACAGTGAGCGGATTTTGCAAACAGAATGACCACTATTTTTACACCATTTTACCATGAGTAGGAGGTGCCGTTGAATGTCCATTCAACCCGTTGGTAATTGAAGTATCCGCGCCGCGCCGTCTCCTCAAAAATTTCGCGATCTTCGGGTTTCAGCAATACAGGCGAAAAGCCGTTGACGGTGGTGTAGGTGGGGATTCCGAAACGCTTGCGAATAGCCTCAATCGCCTTGCTGTCACTCGTGTTCCACTTGATTACAAGCTTTTCCGGTTCGGTATGAGTCATTTTCAAAAACTATCGAGGTTAACATTTCTCGGAAGCGGTCATATATGCGCTCGCCGTACTTCTCTTTGAGAGCATCAACTTCAAGGTTGGTAGTGATGACCGTCATCAGCTGTGAGGCGTACCGCTCACTTATGATGTCAATGATTGGGGTGTGTATCATCCCATAGACCATTACTTCCCTGGGCTCTTCGCCGAGGTCGTCAATAATCATCATCGGCTCACGGAACAGTTGCTCATACTGGTCATATTGTTCCTTGAACTTCTCGGAGGCGGCACACATACGGCAGATGTTTTTTGCGGTATAGAGCGGCATCATCTTCCGATTGGAATATCCACACTCACGCTCGGTCAAAAAAACAATGAGCCACGCGATAGCTTTGGCAAGTGTGGTTTTGCCGTTGCCGCAGAGTCCGCATAACAGCAGACCCGGAGTGTCATCAGGGTTTGTCAGCCATCTGGCAGTTTGGAGGATATGGGAGCGTGTGCTCTCATCACAGCGGAAGGTACCACCGCGATACTCAACAACGGCCTTCATCGCGGCATAGAGGGCATTGGCACAATCGGTCTCAGGGATTTCAAGGCTAAAACGTTCCCTTGAAACCTTTTCGGCTTGTAGCGTTTGGCTCAGTGCCCCGACGTTCCGAAAATCTATCAGTTTGGTTAGTTTCATTTGTTGCAGTTTTTTCTTTTTGCCGTTTCTCATCATCGAGTATCCACGAGTTGGCCCGACTGTCCCAGCGAGTGATTCGCCGGTTGTACTTGTCGCGCCAATCTACGGCTGTGAAGTTGTCGTAGAACCGTTGCGCGGACTCTTCCCAATTTGCCAGACGTTTGTCAGCATCTTGGCTCAGGAAGTAGCGCCGGACTTCTTCAAGCGACGGCGGTTCAAAGTCAGTTTTGGGTTTAGGAGGCGCTTTTTTCTTTGCGGCTTTCCTTCCTTCATCAGCAAAAAGACTTTCCGGCTCGATGCGTTGAGGTGCCCCGAGTGTTGCGACAGCAACATCATCTGTTTTTTGTTTACTGTTTTTAGTTTTATTATAGCTTCCCGTTTTACTTCCGTTTTTACTTTCCGTTTTACTTCCCGTTTTACTTTCCGTTTTACTTTCCCACGGAAAGTAAAAACCGTTTTCACCCTCTACCGGAAAACAATAAACTGGCGGTGCGGCCTTCCTCTTACCTGACCGGAAATCGATGAGACCGCGCTCGCTGAGCCTACACCTGCATTCGATTAGGGTCTTCTCGCTGAGACCCGTCGAGAGGACGGCTCGCTTGTTGGGTAGGGAGAACGGATTGACCCAGCCAATCCTATTGCAGTAGTGCAACAGATAAAAGTATAGATTGGCCTCTTGGGATTTATAACCCTTCATCTCGACCTCGCTCCAAAAGCGGTTGATCAATTCTATATAATTCATCGATAAAGTGGGTACTTGTTTAGAGCTTCTTTGATATAGGGCGCCGGAGATACACGGAGATATGTGCATACGGCGGTTATAAACTCAACAATACCGTGGCAAACGACATACACACTGCCGTTTCGCTCTACCAATTCTTGCCACGATGTCTGATTCTCGGACTGGGTGCCAGCTCGCGAACCTTTGCGCTTGGGGACTTTCATCTCGATGCAGAGGCTTGCTTTGCCGCCAGAGGGGAACAAAAGAATGAGGTCGGCCACACCTTTGACCTGACCCTCGTACACCATTGACGCTCCGGCGCGGCCGCCACGCCATCCTCCGTTGGGAACCGAGAACAGCAGACGGTCGACCTTGGGGAACGTCATCCTAAACCAGCATACGCAAGTGTGCTGTATCTTGGATTCCGTGTAGGTTTGCTCGGCCTCTAATATTTCATGCTCTGTCATAATTCTTTGGGGTGTTCTGTGTGCCGGTCGCACTCGTTTAACAGTTTCATGATTTGTTTCACTCGTTCCAAATTCCCATCCTTATTGTCAAATGTAGCAATGGACTCCAACTGAGGGCCGAACAAGCCGACTCCGTTTTTCAGGATATACACTCTGTCGCCGATGACTTTTTGGCGAAATGCTCGTTTCATAATTCATCTTTGAACAGGTTCATTGTAATGTTGACAATATCTTCCTCAATCTGAGTGGTGGTGCCAGTAACGCCGTTGGCGATGTCCTTCTTGGTTTGAATGATTTTGTACATCTTCTCATCAATGGTCTTATCGCCGAGGAAGTAATAGCAGTTGACGGCGTTTTTCTGCCCGTTGCGGTGGGCGCGGTCTTCAGCTTGTTCACAATCGCTGTAAGTCCATGGGAACTCGATGAAACCGACACGGCTGGCCGCCGTCAGTGTCAGGCCGGTACCGCCGGAACGATAGTTGAGGATTATGAGCTTGCAGTCGGGGTCGTTCTGGAACTTGTCGACAGCGGCCTGCTTTTGAGCGACATTTTCACTACCGGTTACGCAGACTGCATCGGGGAACTCTTTTTTGAGCGCTGCCACAACATCTTTGAGGAAGGCAAACATGATCAGCTTTTCTCCGCCGTCAACAATGTCGTGGATGAAGTCTGATACAGCCTTGATTTTGCCGTGGGCGGCTATCTGTTTGAGGATGCCTATCTGCACCATCACCTGTCCGCGCATGGCTCGCATGAGCTTGTCGTCGGATGCGTTCTTGTACTGTCTCAGGTATCCGAGCAGGTTCTTCTCTGCGTCGGTGTACTCCTTGCGGTTTGTGATGTCGCATGTAATGTACTGGCGCGTCTTGTCGGGGAGCTGAGTAAGTACCTTCTGCTTTTCACGCCTGAAAAAGCAACACATCCACAGACAGTAATTCAGCTCTCGCAGATTGGAAGATTGTTTGGGGCCGTCGCAGAACCGTGCCATGAATTGCTTGTAGCCGCCGAAGTCCTCCAGACGGTCGAGGATTTTAAGCTGCTGAACAAGGTCGGTGTTATTGTTTACCACCGGGGTGCCGGTCAGCTCAAATATCCATTTCTTACCTTTGCAGATACCCTCGACATATTTAGCCTGCTGCGTCTTGCTACACTTGCACTTGTGGCTCTCATCTATGATGATGCACTTAAATAGATTGATGCGCTCATCAAAATGAATGGAGCGGAGGCTTATACGCTTGGTGGCCGTTACCTTTGTTACAAAGAACTTTTTCAAACTCTCGTAATTGGTAATGAACACCGGGGAGATGGCCTCACCGTCGGGCCTCTTAAATTCGTAAAAGCGGTGCCAGTCGGCTTTATTGCGGTCATCAAGGATAACCGCATCTATACCGGCGAACTTTTTGAACTCGCGCTGCCAGTTGACTTTCAGTGCCGCAGGGCAAATGACAAGGGCCGGGAATGTGTCCCCGTACTTGGCGGCCTCTTTATGAGCCTTGATAACGGTGCAAATTGCCTGGAGCGTTTTGCCGAGGCCGGGTTGATCGCCGAAAATGCAACGCTGATGGTCCAAGGCATAACGGACACCCTCAAGCTGATACTCATAAGGGTTCAGTAGCATATAATGCTCACCCTCGAACGGTTTCATAGGCGGTATCTCAAAGACCGTATCAGATACCTCTTTTCGCCGCTGAATAGATAAGCAGTAATGGTGCTTGACCGCCCATCCGGCAAAAGCCTCAACATACCACCGAGCGTCAAAGCCCGGCGGATAAAACGGACTCTCCTTGCCTACAATCCAAACACGGTCTCCGTTGTCCCAACGTGGGTTGCTCGGTATCCGCTTGATGACTTCGATGAGTCGGGGATTGTAGTCAAAGGAGAGCCGAAAGGTGCCGGGAGTCTCGGTAACGTATATTGGGTTCATGCGTTATGCCGGTATCTCATCGGGGATTGCAACTGCATCGATGTTAGCTGTGGCATCGGCCGCTCCGAAGGGGTCATCCGTATTGCCGGATGTGTCAGCCTCGTTGAAGTCAAGCACTCCGTCGGTGTCATACTTGCGGTCGAGTATGTACTGCTCAACCTCGTAGAGAAATGCCTGAATGGCCATGTCGAACTCTTCTCCATGGTCAAGAGCTTCATCGCCGAGGTCGACGCCGGGGGAGCAGAGATTGAGAACTTTGCGTGTCATGAGGATACGCTTTCCGGACATCACGATGAATGGCGAGGACTCATCACCACCTTTGGTTACGGCTGTCACTGAGATTTGCTTGAGCAGGTCTTTATTCTCTTCGCTTTCGATGTCGGACCAATTTATTACGTCCGCCTCCTTTTGCTCAGTCAGCATTGCGAAGAATGGCACAAGCGCCTGAAGGCAACCCCGTAGGTCGGGGTGGGCGCGGTGATTGCCTTTTATGGTAATCTCGTTGCCGTCCTTGTCAATGTAAGTCGCCTCAACGCTGCCGCTCTTGGTGAGCTTGGCTTTCTTGATTTTTAATTCCATAATTTTTTGAGATTGAAAAAACATCGGATGGCCATTGTGACCACCCGATTGTTATCTTTTTTTGTATTCGTCTATGAATGATTGGTAATGTCTGTCCGCCGGGAGTGGCAATGTGATGCCGAACTCCGTTGCTGCATCAGCCTGAACTTTGTTGAGAAAATTTGTCATCTGCAAGGTGTTGAGGTCGGTTGTGCTGCCTGTAACCCGATACCATCGGTTGCCGACGGCAACATCTCGGCTGAGATACTTTGCTTTGTAATAGTCGTGAAAGTCCTCTTTGGGCGTGCCCGTCGCCTCTTCCATGCACTTGTACCACATCCACATCAAGGCGTTCTGAGAAATGGTACGCGGCTCGGTTTTTCGGACTATCTTGACCGTGTAGACCCCGTTTCGGAGCAGTGAGCAGAGATAATCAAATGTTTTGTCCATGCTCACCACTCCGTCACGTTTGGTAAGGATTGCTTCAGCCATCATCAGAACGGCAGACCGTCGGGCCCGAGATTACCGCCTTGAGGCGCACCGGGCATCGGGGCCGAGGGTTGAGCATATCCTCCGGCAGGATAGCCACCCTGCTGGGGATATACGGGTTGTTGTGGATAGGCTGGTTGCTGAGGGTAACTCGGCTGTTGAGCGTAGCCCTGCTGAGGATAGGAGGGCTGTTGAGGATAAGCACCATATCCGGGCGCGGGCGCAGGCTGGGGCGCATATCCTTGCTGAGGCTGTTGGCTGTAACCCTGCTGAGGCTGTTCCTGATAGGGCGTAATACCGAGGCCCTTGATAGACGTGAACACTCGGCCGTTGTACTCTCGGCCATTGACGCAGGCATCGACGTTGACACGTTGGCCAGGCTGGAAATTGTCAAGGAGGCTCATCTTATCGCCGGTGAACTCAACTAATACATAGTTGGGGTGTACTACGCCATCGCGGTCGGCCCACGAGTCGTCTATGATAAGCTCTCGCTTTCTGAAGGGATCGCCTCCGTTTTTGGAGGGTGTTTCTTGCACTTGGGAGATTGAATAAATGATTGCACCTCCAGTAATCTGTAATTTAATCATCGCTGTTATCTTTAAGTTTTATTGAGAATGAGCCGCTGACGGCCTTTTGGGTGAAATATTGGGCGGCCAAGTCGGGATGGTCTTTCTCGAATCTCTTTGCATCGAATGTCCGTCGCATTGAGGCCGCTCCGAGAGTTGTCTTGAACAGGCCGCTATCCCAACTTCTGAGACCTCGCTTCTCCATCGCTTCTCTCATTAATGGCTTCACTCGGTCGAGTTCGGAGTCTATGTGCTGTTTCTGCTTGAGCAGCTTCGTCACATAGGCTATCATGTCTTCAGGCATGATGCTCTCGGCATCGCTTGTGGGGCGCTGTCCGAGTTGAGGGTGCAGGAGTTTACGGTCGGGATGTTCATAGACGATAGAGCCGTCAAAGGACTCATACCACACCGCTTTCAGCAGTTCGAGAACGAGTTCGTCGGGCTTGCGGTCGATTACCCAAAATGCGTCCTCGTCTTTTCGGAGCCAGTTGGCGCACAGACCTTCCACTTTCAGTCCGGGGTTCTGTCTCTCGAACAGCACCGCATATACGGAGAGCTGCCATGAGAGATATTCTTTCAGACCGTCAGCGTGATTGGCAAAGTAGTTAGGCAATCCGTAGCCGTCAAGCGGATAGTAGTTGAGGTTGTTGGTCTTGGTGTCGGCCAACCAAATGCCGCCGGTGCTCTCGCGGATCCATACGTTGTCTATCTGAGAGGCGTATTGGAAATTGTCGCTGACAGTGTACTCATTGGCAAGAGGAATGAACCCCTGACGGTGGCGGATGTAACTTTCAAGTTCACGGCTCACGTCCCAATCTTCATCGCCGAAGGTGTTGGGGTATGTGGTTTCCTTGATGCCGAGGTCATCGTACAGCTCAATGGCTTTGTGGACGGATGAACCATACTGGCCGGCCCTGGGGATTGCGGTGTTCTTTACGAAATCGCTTGCATCGGGATAGACGCCCAATTCAAGAACTGAATGAATAAGTCCGGTAATGCCCATCAGTCGCTTATCGCCGAGGGCATACCGGTGGAGCTCATCGTTGAACTCCACCGGGCTTTTAATCAGTTCTACGCTCATTGATTTTGAATTGAGTGAGATTTGGCACTTACGGCCTGATAGAACTCGGTGCCTTTGGTACAGAGAGCCGGAACTGCTTTGTTCCACTTCTGCCACAGAGCGTTGATATGCTCTGCCGTGGTGCATCGGCCAAGTTCCTCAAGAGCCTCTTTGAGTTGGGCGCCGGTGGACGTGGCGGCAGGTTGCTGAGAGTGCTGGCCTCTGTCCTTGAACTCGACCTGATTGCCGCAGGCGAGGTTGGCATCATCGTCGGTGTCGGCTACGATGCCGAGGATAGCGCAGTAGGAGTAACGCTTCAGGTAGGTAATGGCGGAGCCATAAGCCTGATAGTCGGTTGTCTGATTGGGAAGCATCAGTTCGCTCTTGAACCACTGGCCGCTCTTGTGCGAGAGGATGGTAACGAGCTTGCCGTCGCTGATGAGCTGACAGACGGAGAGGCCGTTGGATTTGAGGGCCGGGGTAGCGGCTTTCACGCACGCGCAGAGGTCTGCGTACTTGAACGAGTAGGAGCCGCCAGTCTTGGTCTTGACCTTAACCTCTTTTTCGAGTTTGGGCTGCTCGACACTGCCCTGAAAGGCAGATAGAGCTGCGCTGATTTCGTTGATACTCTCGCTCATGTAGGAGATGAGTTTGGGAGTTGTTTCTTCCATTTTGAATGGGTTTTATTGGTTTGACTTGTATTTGATTTCACCTGTAAAGTTAGGGCAGATTGGCGAGTGTTGCAAGCAGATTAAACACCATTTAATCACCATTTAACACCTTAATTTTACTAACATTTTACTCCGAGCAGAGGTGCGTAGAACTCGAAATTCTTACGCTGAACATCGGCATCTTCGGGATACCATACAACTTGTTCAATCCACTCGTTATAGCACTCCTGGCAATACCACTGATTAAGGACCGCTATGTAGCAGCCTTTGTCCGAGGGGAGGTAGGCGCGCCCACACCGGTCGCAGATGCAGATGTCTGTGCCGACTACGTTCATCAGCTCTCCGGCGGTACACTCTATTACGAGGAATTTACCAGCATCTATCTGTTTCGCCATTCTGATTCTTCTTTTTACTTGATAGCTTTGATATGTTCAATGGCGGCGTTTACGGCCTCCTGAAACTCTTCCAGATGTTCGGGATGTACGAAAATGCGCTGTCTCTTCTTGGGGCCTTTGCTTCGGTCTGTAGGTATTTCCGAGATGACGAGGTAAGGAAAGTCTTTGCTGTCCTTATGGGTGTCGACGTAGTAGATACGAGTTCCAGCACTGACACGCTTTGTAAAAATTGGTTTGTCCATTTTTAATGATGTGTTTGATGATGTAGCGGACGGTGCGGGAGTCGAACCCGCCTCTCTGCATCGGCGCGCCTCAGCAGTGTTTCAGCCAACTAAATACTTACCGTCCAGAAACCGGACTATCTTCGCAGACCGTCCGGCGTTAATGAAATTAGACCTATTGGGGAGTGGAACGGACAGGAGTCGAACCTGCGAAGCGTTTCCGCAACGCGGCAATGGTCTGCCGCGTAACCTTGGCCACTTGGTTGTACCGTTCCAAATTAGCCGAGATAACCCGCTCGGCAATCGGGGTGAATGAATTAAGATGCCGCCAAGACCCTCACGGGCTTTTGAAGGCGACGAGCCAATCATAAAATATAGCCCTCACGGGTTTTGCTATCTTTGCTATCTGCCTCTCATGTTACGGCAATGTCGCAATACCTGAGCGGCATTGCAGAACCATTTGCCGTTCTGTGCTTTTGTGGGTTTGCTGGATTCTATCTTCCCGGCAGCGATTAAATTTTCCAGCTTTTTAGGACCTCCGACGATTTTTGCGGAGAGATCCTTGCTGAACGTCTCTCCATTCATTACAATCAGGATATTCTCCAGCAAGATTTCCGACGGGCTGACCGATTTTATATTTCCGCGTGGTGCCATAGTTAAGATACTCTTGTGACGATGCAGTTTTTAATGCGTCTGTCAAGTTTTACACTCCAGTCAGCGCCGTTAAGCGTATCATCAACAAGTGTTGTGTACTTAGCATTGCGAACTGAATTATATTTATAAATGGAGTCTATTAAGGGGAACCGGACAGACTCACCGACTGCCAGTCCCCGGAACTCTTCAGCAATGCCTTTGGATGCAATCCGGATGGCTAATACTTTAGCCAGAGCCTCACTGGCAGCTTTGCTCCGTCCGGCTCTGTTTCTGGTGGGGATTTTCTCTGTCATAATTTAGAAGTAATTAGGATAGGAATGGTGGGCGGAATCGAACCGCCGACCTATGCTCCTTTTGAGGGGCTGCTCTGCCAACTGAGCTACACCATTCTGGAATTATATATGTGGAAACTCATTCCGTCACATAGTGCCTGAGTTTAATACATACATGATTTATCACCGGTCCATTTGCCACGGGCGGACACGACTCAACCCGCCATCCGTCATTTGTCGGTATAAGCACGGATGGGTATCTCTTATCGTAGCACTGACCCGTTTCAAAGTGCCTTTCGCCTCTCGGCATACTCGGCGGCTTCTTTATCAGCTACTACTCATCGCTGACTTTCCGGCGGTCTCCCGTCCTGGCAGTATCAGCGGAATATCCAATACGTCAAGGAACTCTTCTTTGGTGGTGGAAGTGGCAGGGATCGAACCTGCAACAACTCGCTTTCGTTAGCGGGCCGCTATCCAGTTGAGATTATCTACACTTCCGGTTGAAACCCCTTTCGGGGCCGGGCCTCTCTCGGCCCTCGGCTTTGCTCACTCCTGAGCGCCGTAATGTGGTTTGACTTGTGGCGGATTAGGCTTCACGAGGATAGATAGAGTTGATTAAAGTGCCGATGGCTTGGATTCGCTCCGTGATGCGATCATTTTTGTCGTGCTCTTCCATCCAATATTTTTTGTATCGGTCGCGGGCTTCGTTGGAATACCTGAGCGCAGTGCGGGAATCTTCATTCGACTTGGTGAGCTGCTCAAGGATGCTCTCATAAGTATCGACGGCAACAGGTGCGATGTGACAACCCACGGCATCGAGCTGTTTCTTGATTTCGGCTTCGGCATCGAAGGAATCGTTAAAGCTGATGGTTACAGTCAGATCCTTGTTTGAAATGTTTACGGTCTCGATGCCATGCGTGGTAGTGGTGAGCCCAATAAGTGCTGATAGCTGCGAGCGGTCAGAGGCTTGGTAGCGGAGGGCGCTGGTTGATTTCTTTTCCATAGAGGTTTGGATGTTATCGGTTAGATTAGTTAAAATGCTTGTTGATTAGCTCCTTTAGGATGGCGTGAACTTCTTTTTGAGCCATTGCGACAGAGGGGGAGATGTGGCTGTCGATTATGCCGAATTGCTCAATCTGGTGAATGTGGAAGCGGATAAGTGATTCGGCTTTTTCGAGACCGGATTCAGTTGCGGTCTGAAGAATTTGGGAAAGGATGCAATTTGCGGTAGCGAAGCGACCCATGTCACGCCAAGCAGCATTGTAGCGTTCGGCTTCTGGCGAGAGCTTGAGGATGGACAGCTCGGCTGCTTTAAGATTGCGGCCGATGATTTCCGAAAAGCTGTTCAAATCGAAGATGAGGTTTGAGAGCTTGGTCTGAAGATTGGCATCAATAGTGGTCATAATGCTTATGATTTAGTTGGTTATGGTCTTGACTAATT
>CAMEGQ010000054.1 GCA_945916235.1 uncultured Porphyromonadaceae bacterium
GGTATGGAAATGGAGATGAGATGAAAAGGCGGAGGTTTTAACTCACGCAGAGTGGTTCACCACCACGGACAGGGCTGTTTCCGGCTGAAGATGTGTTTGCCAAAAGCCAATGCAGGTGCGCCCGAAGTGTCGGGGCTTACAATTATGGCAAGTGCAATGTCGGCGGTGTCGTAATGGGTAGACCTTTCCTCGGCGACAGCGACACCACTATGCAAGGTGTTCCACCGAGAGGCAGACCACCACTGAAAAAGGCTCGGACTGCGAATGCTCTCACGCATACCGCTGAACTGCGAGGGCAAATGCTGAGGAAACCGACCTCCGAAAGAAAAGATAAACGCAATGGCGAGCGACGACTATGGAGCAGACAACCCGACACCCGCAGGGCAACTGCGATGAATGGGTCAGGCACACGGTATATCCGAAAGAGTGCCACGAATGGGCGGTCTCGCGGTTCGGCAACGGAGCCGGGCTGTTCAATGTGATTACCAATATCCGGGCGCAACGTGTTCCGCCACGTCTGACCCCTCCCTCTCGCCGGGCGGTTTCCGCAAGGGAAGGCTCTTGAAACGAAAAAACCACCGACTTTCACAAGCCAGTGGCAACCTTAAACTTCAAAATCTGAGAATGGGGATTGGATGGGAATTTATTCTGACTTTATTTTCATTTTGAAAATATGAATACTCATATTTTTGTGGTCGAAGTCAAAACTGAGCGAGTCAACATTGAGTTTATCATTGATTTCAATGATGTTGTTCACGATTTCGGCAAGAGCCTTGCCGAGAGATTTTGTTTGTGCTTCGTCAGCTGAAGGCTCGTCGAAGCGGATAATTCGTTTGTCGTCCATAGAGTAAATTTATAATTTTCGATTTGTTGATATTGTGCACGGTATCATAGTGCGATACTGGCAATGTTTAATCTCGTAGTAAAAGCCGGAGCCGTCGCCGTCAGGTGCACCGCACTGCATAGTACACTCAAAAGTGAGGTGTGGCGGCTCCAGTGAGCCAATGAGGAAGGAATTGTCCTCGATGTCGGTAACGACAAAGGCATAATTTCCTCCGGGTATCATTGGCAGTAGAGTTGTGGAGAGAAATTTGAGAGTGGCAGTTTCCTGATAGCTGCCATTCATCGGCTCGGTCTTGCACTGACAGTCGGGTTCGTCAGAGAAGAACACCTGCTCTATTGAGGTCAAGACCGGGGTTGCTTGCCCTGTAATCTTATTGAGGTAGACACACCGCTGAAGATGATTGGCGTTAAGCAAGCCGATAAATTTCACTCCGGGGAGTCGTTGAGTCTTTCTTTCCATAAAAGTGGGTCGTTTTGGGGGTACCGATGTAGTCCAAAAAAATTATGATTTTTTCGACTTTTTAGCTTTTCGCTTCCTCGCCAAGTTATTTCGGTGCTGCCTTTGGTAGATTTTGGCGATAGCGTTCCAGTTGGTTTCGGTGAGTTCAATGCCGTGTTCGGTCATCCACTCATAGATAAGGTTGTCCTTACGCTTACCGATGTGTCCGTGCTGATGAAGCTCTTGCCACAGTTGGATTATAAAACGATTACGTATGCAAGCGGCAAGGTTCTCTCTTGCTTTGCGTGGCAGATAGTGATAGGTCTTGGGGTGCTTGATTCTGAAATATGGAATACTTATAGCCACCGTCCTTTCCGAGGGTAAATCGGGCAAAGCGAACCACGGAGTTTTGATGAGGCACGATTCGAGAATCTTATTCTCGGTGCTAAGCCGAGGGAAAGCGACAGGTTGACACCCGCCGTTTTCGTGAATAACCCACTGCTTCAAGTAAGTGGGAAGTTCCAAGTTAATGCAATAATCACTCATTTTGTAATCGTTTTGAGCAAAGTTACCGCCGGAAACGACCACAGGAAAAGACTCACACTCTGAGCGTAATTGAGCCGAGATACCGCGTTTGGAACAACCTCCTTTAAGTTTCATCAGGCAACGTTGAAGCCATTTCAACATATTCATTTGCGATAGGTTTCATTGGTGAATATGATAACCTCAAGCATTTCATTGAAGCGGTCGGCGATACGAGAGCCATACTTCTCGCGTAACTGTTTAGGCGTGAGGTTAGTTGTAATGAAAGTGAACAACTGGTGGTCGTATCGGTACTCAATCATTTCAATGATAGGGCTGATGAGATTGCCATAATCCATCACTTCGGTAGCTTCGCGCCCGATGTCTTCAAGACCTATCATTCGATACTCGCGCACCTCCTTGAAGCGGTCATAGTTTTTCGCAAGCTCAAACGATTCACGAGCGTCTACAATGCGTATACCGACCTCGCGCGGATTTTCAAAAAAGCCTCGGTCGTTTAAGAAATTAAGAGCGGAGCGAAAAGCGTAGAGCATAGTCGTTTTACCATTGCCGCAGTTGCCGCAGAGCAACACGCCGAACTTGGGATTTTCCTGAGTGAGATAGTCGGCAAGCTGTTTGATATGCTCACGCGTTGCCTCATCATCGACAAATTGCCTTTGGCGATTGGCGACTTCTGCACGATAAGCAGCATAGAGGATGTTTGCGGCTTGGCGCCCGGTCATAGGGAATCTAAAACGGGCCCTCGAATTCTTCCGCTGAATGAACGCCTGCGTCCATTCCTCGACGTTGATCACGTCTTCGGGTTTCAAGATTTTCATTGTTGGTTGTATTATTTGTTTTTGGATTCAGAATTATTTTGAGCCAGTTGACAAAGTGGCTTTTCAGGTCGGAGAGGTCAGAGTGGAATTTCCCGCGACATTCATTGCTAATGAAAAACTCGTCGAGCCGTTTTATCAATTCGGATTCATTGAGTCCGAAAGTCTCGGCGATTTTTGATTTCCAGACATCATCTTCAATTAATTTTTCAATTAAAATTTTTTCAAAATCAGGTGAAGGTGATGTTTTCTCTTCTTTATCTACTTTAGTAGATATTTCTTTTTCATTATATAATGTGTCAGCAGGGGGGTTGCGCCCATTTGACTGACCATTTGACTGCCCGAATGACTGCCCTGAGGCTGTTTTTGAGCCTCTTGACGGTGCTTGGTAATTATCATACTCACAGATAGTTATAAGGGTAAATCCGTGTGATTTTCCGTATGCCCTTTTGACTGCCAAATAGCCTGTCGTTTTGAGTGCCCCGATGATTGACCTTAAACGTTTCTGACTGATATTCAGAGCATAATTCAAATGTGGGTATGTTATGGCGAGCTGCCCTCGGTTGATAGTTACGTCTCGGTATGTAGTCGGTTCAGTTACCGCGCGACAAACGAGATACAGGAACACACGGAGGGTGTCGCTATCCTTGAACACTTCTTGACGTTCAAGGTCTCGATGTAGCTTAATCCAGCCCTTAGGTGTGTAGTTCAACATATTCAGGGGAGATTTCAAAGCCAGGCACTGCCGTCCTTAGAATTGAGAATGTCGTCGCGGTATTTAGCCATATTCTCAATAGCTTTCAGTCGGTTGAAGCCGCGAGCGTTTAACTGACCTTTACGGAGAGCCTTCATCACTTCGTCGAAAAGATAGTAGATAGAGCCGTTGTCCCTGTGATAGTATGGCAAGCAGTTGGGGGGAGGTGCTTGTCGCCAACGGTAAAGGGTGGAGTCCGACACGTTGAGAACAATCTCAAGGGTGAGCGAGTCCATTTGTATGCTCCCGGCTAATGCGTCACGCATAGAGGTGAGGTTTTGTATTTGGGTCTTGATTTCGGACTGGTCCGCCATTACTTGACGGAGCATTTGTGTAAGGCTCTCGTACTGTCGGGAGCCTTCGGATAGGTAAGATGTTGCTTCGTTCATATTCATATTATTTTGCGATTACGGTGCAAAATTATGGCTGTCAGAAGCCCTAAAAAGATAAGGTTGCCCGAAGTGGCTTCAACCTAATCTTTTTCTTAACATCTATTTACGTCTCAAAACTATACTCTGAATAGCTCGCGCAATCTTTTCGTAGAAAGATTCGCGTGAAAAGAACTTTGACGAGGTATTGTCGGCAAGATATTGCTCGGCATTATTTCGGTCGGCAGATGTATAGAGATAATTAAGAGCGGGCGTTTTCCCACTCTTTGCACTTACCAACATTTGGTTGGCTACCGCCGATGATTTCCAATTTCGAGGCAGATAGCGTAGTTTTTCAAGAACTGAAAGGAGAAACACCGCTCTTGCCATATTGCGAGCGGATAGCGGTTTGGTTAAAGTTCCGTCTCGGAAATCAATCAGATCTTGTCCGGCAATGGGCTGTGAGAATACATCGAAGGCATTGGCGCAGGTGGCTATGCAATCATATTCCTCAATATCGGGGTAGTCGGGAGTTATAGCTTTGTCGCCTCTAAAACGGCGTAATTCGCAACGTTCAAGCAAAATAATAGCAGCCCCAGTATCGAAGCTGCTCTTGCGTGTAAATGCCTCAATCACTTGTTCTCGGTGTTCTTTTAGGACATCGTAGACGCGGCTGTAAGCCTCAACAACTTTGTTGACGGATTGAGTAACGATTTTTGAGTTGATTTCAACTGCGCTAAGTGATTTGAGAGCGCGAGAATAGAACGTGCGATATGTTACGCCCTGCCTTACATAAAGGTCAATAAAGAACTTGCGGATTTTGACCAAAAGCGTTTCTGCATTATCCAGTTGTTTTATGGGAATTGGGGTATCAGTAACCCAAAAAGAGAGATTCGCCAGGCGCGTACTCGTAGGTCTGCGAATAAGGAGCTAAGTCCTTGTTACTTGTTGGGAAAAATGAATTTGCCATATCTTGATATGTAAATTTGATTATTGTTTTTCATCTCAAGAATAACAATTTAGCACGGCAAACAGTTGGAAAAGAAGCCCCAAAGATAATAAGTAGAAGTGCGCCCCTCCTGACGACTTCAGAAAGGGCGCATAGAATTGTCTTAGAGAGCTGCTAAAACAAAGTCAAGTTTGGACGATAGGCTGAGCATATCGGACTCAATTTTCTTATTGACGATACGAGCATATATTTGTGTCGTCTGAATATTTGTGTGCCCTAACATACGACTGACTGACTCCACCGACACGCCCTTACTGAGAGCGAGAGTTGCAAACGTGTGGCGAGCGAGGTGGCACGAGAGCCTTTTCTCTATGCCGCAAAGGTCAGCTATCTCTTTGAGGTACGCATTCATTTTTTGATTACTGCATACCGGGAGTAAGCGACCATGTGGGTCGTCTGCCATTTGCTCCTTATATTTATTGAGTATTTGTTTCGCAACATCAAGTAGTAAAACACTTGAAGGAACGTCAGTTTTTTGACGGTTCTTCATTATCCACTCGCGCCCATCTATTTTGACGATGTGCTCTTTTGATAGTTGCACGAGGTCAATGTATGCAAGACCTGTAAAGCAACTGAACACAAAGATGTCGCGTACTTGTTCAAGACGCTTCACTGAAAAGCGGTGGTTCATCAATTTAGCGATTTCCTCATCAGAAAGGAAACCTCTATCGGTTTTCTCAAATCTGATTTTGAAATTCAGGAAGGGGTCATTTTTTAGAAGACCCATTTTCTGAGCACGGAGTATTACCGTTTTGAGATTACGCATAATACGCATAGTGGTGTTTTGCTTCAACTTTATTGCGGTAAGACAATAATGTTCAAAGTCGCTTATGTATTTATAGCTCAGTTCACCCATTCGGAGATCAGAGCGACCGAAGCGTTCTTTGAGGAATGTAGCAAAACGTCGACGGATTACATCATATTTGGTGTAAGAAGCCTGTGAGCGACTGATACCAACTTCTTCTTTGAGTTTCGTAAGGAAATCATCAAAGAACTTGAAAAAAGAGTCGGAGTCGGAGGATTTGCCGAGGTAAAGAGCTTTTATAAAGTCAAGCGAGAGAGTGTCGGAGAACTCATAGCGACGATAGAGGTGCATAAGGTCAAGTTCAATACGTTCAAGGGCTTCATTGACCTTGTTTGCTTCAGAAGTGCGACCCTTAACACGCCCTTTACTTTTATCCCATTGCTTTTCCTCAACGTTGAAGCCGGCGGAGCCTAAAATCATACGCTCGCCGTTTAGGTATAGCCTGACGAGGATCGGCGACTTGCCTTCCTTAGTTTTATAGCTTCTCAGGTAGAAGCACACGCGAAATTTTCTAATCATATCTCAAGATTTTGTTAGTGATACATCGTCATTTTTCGGTGACAAAGTTCGGTAGTAAATTCCTTTGTAACCCCGTCTGTATCACGTCTATAAGTCATTTTTGGTGACACGAAAATTAAAGTTTCTTAAAGTGTCACCAACCTGACACCCACCCCGGCTTGTTTTTGGACACTCGGAGACTCCCGAAAGACTTCCAAAAAAGAGCCCTTGACAAAATATTGAGAACTACATCTGATTGATTATTAGCGCATTACTAAATAGGTTCAAAAAAGTAAGGCGCGAAAAAAAGCCAATCAGAAATCTTCTGACTGGCTCTCTGCGGAAAGACAGGGATTCGAACCCTGGGTACCCGTAAGGGTACAACGGTTTTCGAGACCGTCCCGATCGACCACTCCGGCATCTTTCCAATTTGGTCTGTGTTTCGCTTTTTGCCTCTGGAGCGACGCTTCGCTCCGGCTTTTGCACAGCAAAGGTACAACTTTTTTCCGCTTCAGCGAAATTTTTTCGCAAAAAATTTCCTTATTCCCTCGATAATCGACTGTCTAAACCCCTCGATGGCCGTCCCTGTATCTGTCGCACGTCTGCCCTACGCCGGCAGGATGGAGTCGGCTCTCCCGCAATCAGCGGCGCAAGCAGATCAGCGGCGTAGTCGGGTCAGCGGCGCGATCTGGCACCGGCCTCCAGCCCGCGGATGATGGAGCGGGCGCGGGCCTGAAGCTCGCGCATGGAGAAGGGTTTGAGCAGGTAGTCGTCGGCTCCGGCGCTGAGGGCGTTGATGATGGTGGCCGGGGACATATTGACTGAGGTGGCGATGACGCCCACGCGGGAGGTCTCGGGGCGCTGACGGATCTGCTCCACAATGCCGAGGCCTGAATTATTGTCGATGTCCAGGTCGATGATGATGAGGCTGTAGCCGGAAAGTTCGATGGAGAATAGCTGCCGGGTGGAACGGCATTCATCCACGATATAATCTCCGCCGGCGAACTGTGAGCGGATGATGTCCGTGATGTTTTCGTCGGTATCGACCACGAGGATGCGGCGCACTGCAGCTGAATTTTTTGATTCGTTTGTGTTGGTCATTACCGTATTTTGATAGAGTTTACTTATGTATCGGGTTACAAGAGCTATTTCGGCCTTAACGTGTGTGGCTATGAATGGTTCTGGTATCGGATATTACTATGTATTAGCGGCCGATCTGTCGCAAAGGTAGCCAAGGGGGTTGAAGTTTCCAAATGCGTAACGATATTGTCAGCGCTTTGTGGATGAAATTTAAAAGCTGCCTCCTGCGCTGTCACAAACCGCCTCGTCTGCAACTGCTTTGCAATAAATACGCAACCTCCCCGCAACCCTTGGGCTGCGGGGAGGCTGGTATTATGTCAGGGGGTCAGCTCTGAATCCTATGCGGCAACCAATTACTGGTTGTTGCTCTTGGGATTGATGTCGAGCACCTCGATATCGAATACGAGGGTCTGGTTGGGGCCGATCTTATCGCCGCGGCTCTGAAGCTTGTAGCCGAGTTCTGCGGGGATTACTGCGGTGATCTTGCCGCCCTTGCCTACCAGAGTAAGAGCTTCGGTGAAGCCTTCCACAAACTGATTGGCGAACATGGGGACTTGACGCTCGGCGTTGGTGTCGAACACTTCGCCGTCGACAGTCTTACCGGTGTAAACCATCAGCACGCGGTCGTTGGGAGCCACTTTGGGTTCGGTACCGGGGTTTTCGATTTTGTATACGAGGCCGTCTTCGCTCTTGCTATAGCCTTCAGCCAGCATTTTGGCTGCATAGGCCTGACCGTCGGCGAGATTCTTCTTAGCCTCGTCGGATGCGGCGATGATAGAGTCCTGACGCTCCTGCATACGGGTCTGCACCTTGGTCATGAATTCCTGATAGGTAGCATAGTATGCCGAAACATCTCCGATGGAGTCTGACTTGTAGATCTCCTTGAAGGCCTTGAGGAGTTTGTCCTTGCTCATGGGGATGAGAGCCTCGTTGTTGATACCGTTGACGGCACCGACCATCTGCAGACCCATCTGGAGGCCCTGATAGTAAGATACCTTGGTGGTGTCAGCGTTGAGAACAGTCTCCACACCTTTGAGGAAGGCGTCTTTGTCGAATTTCTCAGCCATTTCGGGCTGCATTTCTTTCATGCGGGTGTAGCTCTGAAGGGCGTTGGCGCCTGCGAACTGGCCGAATGCTACGGCGAGGCTGTCGCCGAACTCTTTGTCAGCTTTCGATGCGGTCGAATTGCCGTTGCACGAAGCCAGACCGCCGATCATCAGCGCGGCTGCTGCCAGAGAGAAAATTACTTTTTTCATGTCTGTTTGAAAGTAAAAAAATTTATGTTTGAATGGTTTTTGATTTTCAATCGCTGCTCCGCGCATCATTCGGCGGCCTTGGCAGGCTCTGCTGCCTTGGCAGGCTCTGCCGGCTTGTCAGCGGGGATGATGTCGTGAAGCGTCACTGTAAAGTCGAGCACGGCTCCGGGCGGGATCACTCCGCCGGCTCCGCTGTCGCCATAGCCGAGCACGGGCGGGATGATGATGCGGTAAGTGCCGCCGGGCTTCATCATCTGGAGGCCTTCGGTAAATCCGGGCACCAGACGGTTCACGGGGAAGCGCACCGGCTTCTCCGACGAGTCGAACACCTCGCCGTCGCTCAGGCGCCCTGCGTATGTCACCGACACAGTGTCCTCCGGCTTGGGCGTGGCGCCCTCGCCTTCAGTGATGACCTCGAACAGCAGGCCCGTGGGCGTCTCTATGACCCCCTGACGGCCGCGGTTCTCGTCCAGATACGCCTGCTGCGACTCCGGCGAGAGCACTTTGGGCTCCTCTACCGGCATCATCAGCTCCATGGCATGGCGCAGGTAGGCGTCGGCCTTATCGGCGTCCATCCCCATGGCCTGCCCCTTGAGGGCGGCGTCAAGCTGGCTGAGAAACGCCTTGTCGGAGATGGGGAAACCCATGGCCTGCATCTGACCCAGGCGGTCGATGATGGCGAAGCCGTTGCGCACACCCTGATAATACGGCGCGTCGACATTCTTGATGTCGAGGGCATGACCCACGCCGCGCACAAACTCCGAGATGGAGTCGCCGTTCGACTGGAACCGGCGCTCAAGCTCCGGCTTGAGATACATGGCCATGGTGGTGGCGAAAGCGGCAGCGCACGAGTCGGCCTGAGCAGGCGTCAGTTCTACCGGCTGCTTCTGAGCAGCCCGGGCCGAACCGCCCGAAATGAGCATTAGGATTGCCGGAATGAGAATTAATCTTTTCATTTACAATGATATATTCGGGCTTCGGAAGGCAATCAGAGCACCTTGAGCAGCTCCACGTCGAAAATCAGCGTAGCGTTCGGGCCGATGGGCGAGCCGGGGGCGCCGTTGGGGCCGTAGGCGAGGTTCGACGGGATGAACAGACGCCATTTGGAGCCTGCCTTCATCATCTGAAGGGCCTCTACCCATCCGGGGATCACCTGAGTGACACCGAAGGTAGCGGGCACGCCGCGGTCTACCGACGAATCGAACACCGTGCCGTCGATGAGCTTGCCGGTGTAGTGCACCTCGACCTGATCTTCAGCCTTGGGCATGGGGCCGTCGCCCTCTTTCAGCACCTCATACTGCAGGCCGCTGGCGGTGGTCTTCACCTCCACGCGCTTGCCGTTTTCTTCGAGATATTTCTTGCCGATTTCCAGATTCTGGCGGCCGAGCTCGTCGGCGGCGGCGCGCTGTTTCTTTTCAAGTTCGGCGAAATAAGCCTGGATTTCAGCCTTGGCTTCATCGTAGGTCATTTTAGGCTGCGAGCCGTAGAACACTGCTGCCACGCCGTCGGCGAAATCCTGCACATTGATTTCTGAGATGCCGGAAGCACGGAAATTATTGCCCATGCTCAGGCCAAGAGCATAGCTGATGCGGTCGAGACCGCCCGTTTCGTTGTTTGCCATTTGTGTATTAGTTTCTTGTTGTCATTTCGGGCGGTCTTGCGGCCGCCGCGGTGGTTATCGGTTGCATTTCACGGCGGGCATAAGCCCTCCTGATGACATAACACCCGATTAACCGACAAAGTTAGCAACTTCGCCACAAATTCCCCCTTTCAGAATCCTAAAAAATGTTACGGCCACGCGCAGAGCCGACAGCAGAGCCGACGCGGGGGCCGATGCACGGCTAAAGCAGGCCCGGGCAATGGCACGCCGCAGAGCCTCACCGCCGCCCTACAGCTGCAAAAAGTCTTGCATGGTGAGCAGCCCCTTCCGTCCGGAGGCCACGACCCATTCGGCAGCCATCACGGCGCCCAGAGCGAAGCCATCGCGCGAAAATGCCTTGTGCTCCAGCGTAATCTGGTCGACGGGCGACTTCCAGCGGATGATATGTGTGCCCGGCACCTCCCCTTCGCGCTTATGGGCTATGCCCACCTCACCGGCGGGAGCCGGCTCGTCGAGCGAAGCGGTCTCGGTCCAGCCCGTGTAGGACTTGCCCGAAGCTATAATCCCCTCGGCCAGCGAGATAGCCGTGCCCGAAGGGTGGTCGAGCTTGTGGATATGATGGATCTCCTCCATCGCCGCCTGATATTGCGGGAAACGCTCCATCAGCGCAGCCAGATGCCGGTTGAGATTCATGAACAGGTTCACCCCGATGGAAAAATTCGAAGTCCACAGCAGCGTGGCCCCCGTCGACTCCAGCATGGCCTTGACCTCGGGCATGGCGGCAGTCCACCCGGTGGTACCCGACACTACGGGCACTCCGGCCTCGAAAGCCGCGCGATAGTTAGCCACAGCCTGCGAAGGCTGCGAAAATTCGATGGCCACATCGGCCGAGGCAAAGGCCTCCCCCTTTAGTTCTTCCTGATTGTCCGCGTCGATACGCGCCACTATCTCATGGCCGCGCTCCTGAAGAAATCGCTCCACAGCGTGACCCATCTTGCCGTAACCTATGATTGCCGCTTTCATTTGCCTGCATTCTTTTTAAGTTCCTTATTTACCACCCGCGGAATGGCTATAGTAGTGAAGGCCAGCAGAAAACCGCCGGCGATAGTGAAGGCCCAGCTGTCGCGGCACACGTTGCCGTTGTAAAACAGGAAAAAGGCCGCCGTGCAGAAGAACAGCGCGCTCCAGGTCTCGATGCGGCTGAGGCGCTTGATGCGCGGATGCGAGCCCTTGTAGGGGCTGAACAGCTTGGCGACCAGAAACAGCACCGCCCCGCCTGCGTAGAGACATTTCCACCACAGTCCGGCAGCGCCGTAGGCGATCAGCACATTGAGGATAGGCATCAGAGTGGCCACGGCTATAGCCAGCAACCCTACGATGCCGACCACAACGGCCCACATGGGCGGCTTAGGCCCTATCATTTCGTCGATTGTGTAACGTTTTTCTTCCATAATTCATTTTCCTTTTAATAGTTGCGGCCGGCGCACTCATTCAGCTGGCGCGCCCGGCTGATTCAGAACACATACACATCCTCGTTGGGCCGCTGCATGTGGTACTGCTCGCGCACGATGCGCTCGAGCGTCTGAGGGTCGGTGTCAAGCCGCTGGTTCAGGCTCCGGTAATAGTTCATCGTGTCGGTGTTCTCCTTGATTTCGGCGCGCAGGCGGTCGATCTCATTCTGCAGCTCGGCCGACCGCGAATAGGAATTCTCGTTGAAAAACAGCATGAACACGATGAAAGCCACCGCCGCTACCAGCGGCATAGTGATATAGCGGCGCACCCATCGCCAGGCGCCGCCAAGCGAATTCTTCCGCGAAGCCGTTCCGGCTGCGCCGCCGGCCGTCTCTTCGCTATGGTTCAAATCAGTATCTTTGCTCATATCAGTGGTCATCAGATTGCAAAGATACGATAAAACCACGATTTTTCGCCCCGGCGAAATAAAAAGTTAAAGTTAAAGCATGCTAATGGTCAGAAATTTCTGAATGCTGAAATTTGCGTATCTTTGTGTCGGGAATCCATCCGTGGATTTCCGAAATGACTTTTCTGCTTGAAACATTATGACCCAGGAACTCAATAACACAGATGTATGGCTGCGGTGGATGGCCGATTTTTACAGCCGCAACGGGATGGAGGGCGCCAACGTCAGGCTGCTCTCCACAGTGTCGGTGGTAGTGCTGGTGCTGATAGCCGCGTGGCTGCTCTACCTCATCCTGTCGAAGCTGGGACAGCCTGCTGTGCGCCTGTTCGTGGCCCGCACGCCCGTCAAGTGGGACGACGACCTGCTCAACGACCGCCTGCTCAACTCTGTCAGCGCGCTCCTGGTAGTCATTCTGCTCAGCGCCACGCTCCCGTCGGCCCTTGCCGCTTATCCACTGATGGGAAACATCGCCGACGTGATGTGCCGCGTGCTGATTGTGGTGGCCGCGGCCACGGTCATCAGCCGGCTGCTGTCGTCGGTCTTCGTGGTCTGTGAAAACCACACCACCCTGCGCGTGTCGTCGCTCAAAGGGCTGTTTCTCATGGCTCAGATAGCCTTCTGGGGGTGCGCCGTCATCCTCATCATCGCCACTCTGGCCCACCGCAACCCGATGATTATCATCTCGGGCCTCGGAGCCTCGGCGGCAGTGCTGATGCTGGTGTTCCGCGACTCTATTCTCGGCGTGGTGGCCGGAGTGCAGCTCACATTCAACGATATGCTGCGCCCCGGCGACTGGATTTCCATGCCGAGCCACGGCATCAACGGCATCGTCACCGAAGTGCTGCTCACCACCGTCAAGGTGCAGAATTTCGACATGACCACCGTCACAATCCCGCCCTATACCCTTGTCAGCGAGTCGTTTCAAAACTGGCGCGGAATGAGCGAGAGCGGCGGCCGCCGCATCATGCGCTCGTTCAACATCGACATCAACTCCATCCGCCGGCTCACCGGGGCCGAACTCGCCCCGCTGCTGGACGAGCCGTGGGCCAAAGGCATAGCCGAAGATGCTCCCACGGCCAACATCACGCTCTTCCGCCGCTATCTCAAGAGCTATATCGACGGCTATGCGTTCGCCCGCCCCGCCGACAATATGTTTGTTATGGTGCGCGAACTGCAGCCCACTCCCCAGGGTCTTCCTCTGGAGATCTACCTCTTCACCACGGCCACCGACTGGGTCGGCTACGAAGCCATCCAGGCCGACCTCACCGACCATATCCTCTCGGAAATGGGCCGCTTCCACCTGCGCGTCTTCCAGTCGCCCACCGGCCACGACCTCGTCTCCCTCGCCCCGCAAAATCAGCGTTAATTCAGCTGTCCTCCATCGCGCGCCTGAACGGCTCGTAAATCGCGACCGGTTGCACGGCTGTCAAGCGCGTAATATTCAGCGGTTTCAACGGATGATTTTATGTTTCAGAAAAATTCATTAAATTTGCGGCGTCGCGGCTCGGCAAAACGCGCAGTCGCTTCAGCATATGACAAAAAAATATGATTTTCTCGTAATAGGTTCCGGCATCGCCGGCATGAGTTTCGCCCTGAAGGTGGCATCCAAGGGGAAAGTAGCCCTCATCTGCAAGACCACCCTCGACGAAGCCAACACCGCCCTGGCTCAGGGCGGAGTGGCCTCAGTTAGCAATCTCGAAGTCGACGACTTCGAAAAGCATATCCACGACACCATGGTGGCCGGCGACTGGCTCTCCGACCCTGTGGCCGTGCGCAAAGTGGTGGAAGGCGCGCCCGAGCAGATCCGCCAGCTCATCGAGTGGGGCGTTGACTTCGACAAGAAAGACGACGGCACCTTCGACCTCCACCGCGAGGGCGGACATTCGGAATTCCGAATCCTCCACCACGCCGACAATACCGGCTATGAGATCCAGCAGAGCCTTATCAAGGCTGTGCGCCGGCATCCCGAAATCGATGTCTATGAGAATCATTTCGCCATAGAAATCATCACTCAGCATCATCTGGGCAAAGTAGTGACCCGCCGCACACCCGACATCACATGCTACGGCGCCTATGTGCTCACTCCCGAAGGCCGCGTCGACACCTTCCTGTCGAAAATCACCCTGATGGCCACCGGCGGCTGCGGCGCCGTATATCAGACTACCACCAACCCTCTGGTAGCCACCGGCGACGGCATCGCCATGGTCTACCGCGCCAAGGGCACTGTGAAGGATATGGAGTTCATCCAGTTCCACCCCACAGCCCTGTTCCATCCCGGCGACCGTCCCTCATTCCTCATCACCGAGGCCATGCGCGGCTACGGCGCATACCTGCGCAACCAGAAGGGCGAACGCTTCATGTCGCGCTACGACGAGCGCATGGAGCTTGCCCCGCGCGATGTGGTAGCCCGCGCCATCGACTCCGAGATGAAGCAGACCGGCGCCGACCATGTCTATCTCGACGTCACGCACAAAGACCCCGAGGAGACGCGCCATCACTTCCCCAACATCTACGCCAAATGCCTGTCGCTGGGCATCGACATCACCAAAGACTATATCCCCGTGGCTCCGGCCGCCCACTATCTCTGCGGCGGTATCAAGGTGGACTACAACGGCGAATCGTCAATCTCGCATCTCTACGCCGTAGGCGAATGTTCATGCACCGGGCTCCACGGCGGCAACCGTCTGGCCTCCAACTCGCTGATTGAAGCTGTGGTCTACGCCGAAGCTGCCGCACGGCATGCCTCGGAGGAGGTGAACCACATCTCGCTGCGCACCGATGTGCCGCAGTGGAACGACGAGGGGACACGCCACCCCGAGGAGATGGTGCTCATCACCCAGAGCATCCGCGAAGTGAACCAGATTATGGGTACATACGTGGGCATCGTCCGCTCCAACCTGCGCCTCGACCGCGCCTGGAACCGCCTCGACATCCTCTATGAGGAGACGGAGCGCCTGTTCAAATGCTCCAAGGCGTCGCGCGAGATCTGCGAGCTCCGCAACATCATCAACGTTGGCTACCTCATTATGCGCCAGGCCAAAGAGCGCAAGGAGTCGCGCGGCCTCCACTATACCCTCGACTATCCCCCGGTCTCCAAATAAGCCGCTCCACACCCCCGGCTCTCTCCCGCCTATGAACAGAATCCTCATTACCCTCCTTTTGCTCCTCGCAGCCATCCCAGCGCTCAGGGCCGACGACAAAGTAGCCGCCGACCTTGACCGGCTCATCCGCAGCCGCCACGTGATCGAGGGGAGCGAAGAGGCCGATGCCGACGGCGCTACCGAAATCACGCGCCGGCGCACCCTTGAGCATCCAGGCTCGGGGATGCAGAGCGTATTCCGCGGCAAATATCATAAAGTCACCGAGGAGGGCGACACTGTGCTCGTACTCGTATTCAACGACATCACCGTCTACCCCGAGCTGCGGTTCAAAAACAAAAAACAGCAGCAGTTCTACTGGCGCACGGTGCGCGACGTGAAGAAGACCCTCCCCATGGCCAAACTCATCTCCGAGACCCTGCTTGAGACTTACGAATACATCGAGACCTTCCCCACCCAGGCCGAACGCGAGCGCTACCTCAAAGAGATGGAAGGCGCCATCTTCCGCCAGTATAAACCCGTGCTGCGTAAATTCACGAAATCGCAGGCACGCATGCTCGTGAAGCTCATCCAGCGCGAGACCAATCAAAGCGGCTACGACATCCTCCGCGCCTTTCTGGGCGGCTTCCGCGCCACCTTCTGGCAAGGCTTCGGCCGCCTGTTCGGAGTGAACCTCAAAGGCCGGTACAACCCCGACACCAACGACAAAGACGCCATCATCGAGCGCGTCTGTGTCGCCGTGGAGCAAGGCCTGCTCTGATCCTCCACCCCCTAATTATAAGATTTATAAGAATTTATAAGATTTATAAGAACTTATAAGCCCCCATACAGCAAAGCGACCCGGCTCGATGGAGTCAGGTCGCTTTTGTGTGGGAGCAGGGCTGCTGGAGGTGGGATGTACAGCCCTGCTGAGATTGGGTTGGTGGGGTAGCCCATAGGAGAATCGAACTCCTCTTTCAAGAATGAAAATCTTGCGTCCTAGCCGATAGACGAATGGGCCAATTCTACCCACTGACTTTCACAAGCCGGTGGGAGAAAAAATTACGAGAACTATTATTCAATCATTTCACTTGATGCTTTTGAAGAAGCCTCGACCCACCGGAGGCCGGGCTTGTAAGCCTGGCTATCAGCCGAGCTTGTTGATGTGAAGAGCGAGCTTGCTCTTGAGGTTCGAAGCCTTGTTTTTCGAAATGGTTTTCTTGGCAGCAAGGCGGTCGAGCATAGCTTCAATCTTTACATATGTTTCCTGGGCCTGAGCCTTGTCGGTCATGGCGCGGAGACGACGCACAGCATTACGGGCTGTTTTGGCGTAATAGCGATTACGCAGGCGGCGGCTCTGAGTTTGGCGAATGCGCTTTAAAGCTGATTTATGATTTGCCATTTTTTCGTTATTTGACAGTTTTTAGATTGGTAGCCCATAGGAGAATCGAACTCCTCTTTCAAGAATGAAAATCTTGCGTCCTAGCCGATAGACGAATGGGCCGAGCGTTAGGGCTCATTTTGCGACTGCAAAGTTAAATCGAATTTTTGAATTGCACAAATTTTCGTTGCGCAAAAACTGATTTTAACACTTTTTCAAATTTCTCCCGCATCCTAAACCTCTGTAAAATCAGCATCATGTGTGATTCCGTCCGTTCGGTTACGGGAACCGGCGGAGCGCCTTATCCGGAACTGTTTGCAATAAGAATCTCACCGCCCAAACTATCCGATTCCGCGGCATACTGTCGGCAGACAGCCTTATCAAATAGCACGTTGACATCTTTCTCGGCATTTTAATAGCAATTTGTTTGCTCATGTAGTCGACAATTCGTAATTTTGCAACCGAAATCAATCATTCAATCTCCGAGTTTCCAATCCGGAGCAATCAATTTCTAAGAAAATGAATACGAAAGAATTTATCGAAGACCTCCGCAGCCGGTTTCCCCACGAGCCGGAGTATCTTCAGGCCGTAGAGGAAGTGACCTCCACCATCGCCGACGTCTACGACCAGTATCCCGACTTCCAGCGCGTCAACCTGCTCGAACGCCTGTGTATCCCCGACCGCATCTATACGTTCCGCGTCTCGTGGGTCGACGATGCAGGCCGGGTGCGCACCAATATGGGTTATCGTGTGCAGCATAACAACGCCATCGGCCCGTACAAGGGCGGCATCCGCTTCCATTCTTCGGTGAATCTTTCAATCCTGAAATTTCTCGCCTTCGAGCAGACTTTCAAAAATTCGCTTACCACCCTGGCCATGGGCGGCGCCAAAGGCGGCAGCGACTTCTCGCCGCGCGGCAAAAGCGATATGGAGGTGATGCGCTTCTGCCAGGCCTTCGTCAACGAGCTCTACCGGCATATCGGTCCGCTGACCGACGTTCCCGCCGGCGACATCGGCGTTGGCGGCCGCGAGGTAGGATATATGTATGGCTGGTATAAGAAGATGACACGCGAATTTTCGGGCACTTTCACCGGCAAGGGCCTCGACTTCGGAGGCTCGCTCATCCGCCCCGAAGCCACGGGCTACGGAAATGTCTACTTCCTGCTCAACATGCTCGCCACGCGAGGCGAGGACGTGGCTAGCAAACGCGTGGCCATCTCCGGCGCCGGCAATGTGGCGCTCTATACGGCCAAGAAGCTCATCTCGCTCGGCGCAAAAGTGATCTCGCTCAGCGACAGCGACGGCTCGGTAGTGATCGACGAAGGGCTGACTCCCGCGATGTTCGATGAAGTGTTCGACCTCAAGACCGTCTATCGCGGCCGCATCTCGGAGTTTGCCGAAGCCCATCCTGACAAAGTGAAATATTTCCCCCGCGAGCGCCCCTGGAAGCATCTGGGCAAAGCCGATATCGCCATGCCCTCAGCCACTCAGAATGAGATCGACGCCGACGATGCCAAGGCGCTGCTCGCTGCCGGAGTTACGGCCGTAAGCGAAGGAGCCAACATGCCCTCCACCCCCGGCGCCGTGGCCGAATTCCTCAAAGCCAGGATCCTTTATGCCCCGGGCAAAGCCGCCAACGCCGGCGGTGTGTCAGTGTCGGGTCTGGAGATGGCTCAGAATGCCCAGATGGACCATTGGACAGCCGAGGAGGTCGACAAACGCCTCAAGGGGATCATGGCCGACATCCACCAGCAATGCGTGGAGCATGGCACCCAGCCCGACGGCTACGTCAACTACGTCAAAGGAGCCAACACCGCCGCCTTCCTCAAGGTAGCCCGCGCCATGATGGCTCAGGGCGTAGTATAACCGAGGTTAGTATCCCACCGCAGATATAGCTACAAGA
>CAMEGQ010000055.1 GCA_945916235.1 uncultured Porphyromonadaceae bacterium
GCCTCGGGCTTAACCTGTGTGGGGGTGGCAGCCTTCTTTTTCCGTGGTGTCTTTGCTGCCGTCGGTTTAGCTATTTGTGCCTGTTTCGCTTTTGCTTCCGCTGAATTTGCGGAATCTTTAGCGGATTCAGCCGGCTCGGCCACTTCAGTATGCTCCGTAGGGTCGTGAACGGGATCCGGAAGGACATAAGGGCAGTGTTCGCGGTCGAAGCCTCCTGCAAGAAGATGATTGTAAATCTGCTGGCATGCCCAGGCGTCGATAGCGGCATAGTGCTGCTGATGTTCTGTGAGCTTTTCTGCCTCCCAGTTTGTCAGGCGCTGATGCTTTGAGATTCGCCGCTCAAAGATGATGCCGAATATCTTCTGCAGGCTCATGTCAGCGATGTCATAATCTTTTACGAACGTCTGGAGGTCGACAAAACCCTGAGGATTGAATTCCTGTAGTTTGGCAAGCTGATGGAAATCGTCGCGGAGCGAGAGCCCGATTTTCTGTACTTCGGGATTCTCAAGGAATTGCATGAACCCGTCGAGTGAGCCGATTTTCTGAAGACGAAAAAGGAAACATTCATCTTCGCAGCTGATCTGGGCGAGCGATACGTTATAATGGCGGAATTTCTGAAACGACGGTCGGGTCTCAGTGTCAAACCCTACCTGAGCTACATGGTTGAGGTATCTCAGCGCATTTTTAGCCTTCATGGGGTCGTCAATGAGTATCACCTTTCCGGGATACTTCACTTCAGGAAATTCCAGCAATTTTTCTTTTGATATACCAAACATAGGTCAAAATGCTGTAGAGGCGCCGGAGCGCTCCGAATTCGATGTCCACCTCCCCTACTGTTTTGCAAAGTTAACATTTTTCCGTCAATCGCGCCCGCTAATTAACGTTAACGTAATTAACGTTGGGCGACGTATCTTTTACAGATTAAAACCGACAGGCGGCCGACCTCCCGAAGAAGTCAGCCGCCTGTCTGGTCGTTTTAAGTTGAGGGCTGTTGTCAGCCGATCATATTCAGGAGGTTGGTAATGGTATCAGGGGCGTTGAGGCCGGCGCCGAGGGCGTTGATGCTGTCGTAGAAGAATCTTACGATACCAAGAGCGATGATGCCGGACACGCAGATCCAGAGGCCGAGGCGCTCAGTGCAAGCGCTGCGGAAGGTGGCAATCTGAGGCTCTTCGGGCGAGATATACATTGCCTTGACAACCAGCAGATAGTAGTAGAGCGACACAATCGTATTGATCAGGGCGATAAGCACCAGGATATAAATAGCGATGGAGCCCTGCGAGATAGCAGCGTTGAAGATGAAGAATTTGCTGAAGAATCCGGCGAAGGGCGGAATACCGGCCAGCGAGAACATCGCCAGCATCATGGAGAAGGCGAGCCAAGGGTTGGTCTTCGACAGACCGTTGTAGTCGGTCATCAGCACTTTGCCGGTCTGATTCTCGATGGCGCCGATCACTCCGAAGGCGGCCAGGTTGGAGAAGATGTAGACCAGAATGTAGTACATCATCGATTCCAGACCGTGCGCATTGCAAGCCACAACACCAAGCATGATGTAACCGGCCTGCGAGATCGACGAGAAGGCGAGGAAGCGCTTCATGTTGGTCTGGCGGATGGCGAATAGGTTACCGATGGTAATCGTAAGGATTATCAGAGCGTAAAGCATCCATTCCCATACGGTGGAGTAGAAAGTGCCGAAGGCCTGTACCAGAATCACCAGAAAAGCGAAGGCGGCTGCTCCCTTGGAGATCACCGAAAAATAAGAGGTAACCGATGTGGGAGCACCCTGATAAACATCGGCGGTCCAGAGATGGAAGGGTACGAGCGAAAGCTTGAAGCCAACGCCTGAGATTACAAAGGCAAGAGCTACTACCAGCAGCGGATCAATGTCATTGCCGAGCTGAAGGGCAATCTCGGAGAAATAGAGTGTGCCGGTCAGACCATAGACGAACGACAGACCCATCATAAACACTGCCGAGGAGAATACTGCCGTCAGCATATATTTAATAGCTGCCTCATGGCTTTCGTAGCGGTTTTTGTCGAAGGCGACCATTGCGGCCAGCGGCAGCGATGCGCTTTCCAGTCCGATAAGGAACACCAGGAAATGACGGGCGGAAATCATCAGATACATGCCGAAGAGAGTCACGAGCAGCAGCTCGTAGAATTCGCCGCGGCGGATGCTCATAAATTCTCCGTTGACCCAACGGCAGCTCTGGATGAGCACGATGAGCACACCAACATTGAGGATGTTCTTTATGGCAACGCAAGTAGCTGAGGTCTGATACATCCCGGCGAAAGCGCTTACCTCGCCGGGGTTACCCCAGAGGAAACTTGCCACAGTGAAAAGCCCGAAGAGCACGGTTGAGAAGCTGGCCGTGGCGGCCAGCGCCTTCTTGGGCATGAATGTGTCGTAAAGGAAAACCAACAGGAACACAACCAGCAGGGCTATCTCCTGTCGCATTGCAAGGAATTGAGAATAATCCATTTTTAGTTTCGGTGAAGGATTATGTATGAGATACTTTCAGGATTGGCGAGTCTTCGCTATTACATGCCGATGGCATGGAAAAGCTCGGGGCTAAAGGTGAACTTAATAAGCGACTCGAAGAAATTGGGGAAGCAACCGATGGCAGCCACGCTGACAATCAGCGTGATGGTCGACAGACGCTCCCACCATGTAGCGTCCGTGAGCGAGCGATGGTGCTCGTCCTGAACCGGACCGAACAGCAGCTTGCCGACAACGCGCAGGATGTAGACAGCGGTTATTACAATCGAGGAGCAAGCCACGATGGTGAATACGCGGTGGAACATATCTGCATGCTCGAAAGAGCCGACGAAGATTGTCATTTCAGCCACGAAGCCCGACAGGCCCGGCAGACCGAGCGATGCCATACCGGCAATCACATAGCCTACACCAAGAAACGGCATGATCTGCATCAGACCGCCCATCAGACGGATATCGCGGGTGTGGGTTCTACCGTAGATCATACCGATCAGGGCAAAGAACAGGGCCGTCATCAAGCCGTGGGAGAGCATCTGCATGATGGCGCCGGTCATTGCCGTGGTGTTGATCATCAGGATAGCGAAGAGCACCATACCGCAGTGGGACACTGACGAGTAGGCGTTGATGTATTTGAGGTCGGTCTGCACGCATGCCGAGAACGCTCCGTAGACCACCGAGATACCGGTGAGGATGAGGAAGATCCACGCCAGGTCGTTGGCTGCCTGAGGCATCAGATACATTGCCACGCGGAAGCAGCCGTAGCCTCCGAGCTTCATCAGCACGCCGGCATGCAGCATCGACACTGCCGTGGGAGCGCATGCGTGACCGTCAGGGCTCCATGTGTGGAAGGGGAACATGGCGCCGAGCACTCCAAATCCCACGAAGCACATGGGGAAGAGGAAATACTGCCACTCTGTGGTGATAGCGCCGTTGGCGGCGATCTCCAGGATGTTCCAGGTCAGCTGCGAGGAGTCTGCAGCCGAATGATAGTAGATGCCGATGAGGCTAAGCATCAGGAAGGCCGAGCCACCCATGAGCATCAGGGTCAGCTTCATTGCCGAATACTCCTTGCGTCCCGTGCCCCATACGCCGATGAGAAGGTACATCGGGATAAGAGCCACCTCGTAGAACATGAACATGGTGAACAGGTCGATCGAGATGAAGAAGCCGAACACGCCCGTCGACAGAAGCAGAAGCCACATGAAGAAGTGGCGTGCATCATCGATTTTCCATGAGGCGAACGATCCGGCGAACACGATGATCGACGAAAGGATAAGCATGGCGATGGAGATACCGTCGACACCGACTGCAAGGTTGATATGCAACGGGGCGAACCATGTCCATGAATCGCAATAGAGCATCGGAGCGGTGGCGCCGGCTGCGCGAAGGCCGAGATAGTCGACCAGCAGCCATATTGACAGTGCCAGCAGCGCTGTGGAGCCTACCACTGCTACCGCGCGAATCTGCTTGATGTCGCGGCAGAGGAAGAATCCGCCAAGCATCAGCAGCGGGATGATGACGAAATATATCAGTACATTCGAAAACATATTCTTCGGGAAATGTGATTGGTCGTTTTACTTAATGGATTGTCAGGATCAAATCAGGCAGATGGCTGTGATGAGCCCAAGAAGCAGGGCGCCTATGAGATACATCCAGACATAGAACTGAACGTTGCCCGACTGGAGGCCGCGGATAGCGAACGACAGGCGCTGTGTTACGAAGGCCATGGCGTTCATTGTACCGTCGACCACATTGCGGTCGAACCATGCGATAGGCTTGCTGATGCAGCCGAAGATGATCTTATGTGTGATGAACTGATAGAGTTCGTCCCAGTAGAAGCGATGGAAGCACCAGTCCCACAGACGCGGAAGCGCCTGTTTCATCATCTGCGGATAGCGGTTTTCCTTGCGGTACATCACCGTAGCAACGAGGATACCGACGATGGCGATGGCGAGCGACATGCCGGCTACCTGCCAGTTGAGCGCAGAGAGATTGGTGAAGAAGTTCACGTTGTCGAACATTTCATGACCATTCCAGGTGACGAGGTTGCCCATCGGCACGAAACCTGCCACGCATGAGATTGCGGCGAGGATTACCAGAGGAAGCGTCATGGTCCAGGGCTGGTCGTGTGGTGCGGGATGGCCTTCGTGTACTTTGTGTTCCTTCCACCAGAAGATGAGGTAGTAGAGGCGGAACATATAGAAGGCGGTCAGACCGGCTACGAGGCTCATCCAGATGTACCATACGGTGGAGTAACCCATCGTGGCGGTCAGGATTTCATCTTTCGAGAAGAAGCCGGCGAAGGGGATGATACCGGCGATGGCAAGACAGCCGATCAGGAAGGTGATGTGGGTGATCGGCATATATTTGCGCAAGCCGTGCATGTCGGTGTAGTTATTCGATCCGATGGCATGAATCAGAGCGCCGGCGCAAAGGAAGAGCAGGGCCTTGAACATAGCGTGGGTAAACAGATGGAACATACCGGCCATGTAGCCGACACCATGGTGGAATTCGGGGCGCGTTACGCCGAGCGATACCATCATGAATGCGATTTGCGAAATAGTCGAGAAGGCGAGCACACGCTTGATGTCAAGCTGGGTGCAGGCTACCATGGCGGCGTAGAGCGCCGTCAGGGCGCCGACCACTACCACAATATCCAGAGCCGCGGGCTCCATCAGATAAAGCGGGAACAGACGCGCAACCAGATAGACACCGGCCACAACCATGGTAGCGGCGTGGATGAGGGCCGATACTGGGGTCGGGCCTTCCATTGCGTCGGGAAGCCAGATATGGAGCGGAAGCATGGCCGATTTACCCATACCGCCGATGAATATCAGTACCAGCGCCCAAGTCAGCACCGAAGCGCCCATGAACATCGGGACAGTCGAGTTGGCAATCAGGTCGCGGATGCCGGCAGATGTAGTCTCGCTGATCTGGTAGACTCCGTCGGCAACTTCAGTCGAGGTGAAGTCGGTGAAATTGAATGTCCCGGTGTAGAAGCTCAGCACGAGGATACCGAGCAGGAAGCCAAGGTCGGCGAAACGTGTCACAATGAATGCCTTCTTCGAAGCCGATACTGCCGAGGGTTTCGTATAGTAGAAACCGATGAGCAGATAAGACGATGCGCCCACGAGCTCCCAGAAGATATACATCTGGAAGATGTTGGTGGCCACTACCAGACCCAGCATCGAGAAGCTGAAGAGCGACAGGAAGGCGTAGAAACGCTGGAAACCTTTCTCCCATACTCCGTGATGGTCGCGCATATAGCCGTTGCTGTAGAGGTGGACCATGAAAGAGATGGTGGTGATGACCACGAGCAGCAGCGCCGAGATGGGATCAAGCAGGAAGCCAAGGCGGATTACCAGCTGCGGAGTGAAAGCCAGCCAGTCGTAGTTGAATATCACTGCCTGCAGGCGCGTGTGAGCGTCGGCATCGATGAATTCAGGCGAGCCGGAGAAGAAATAAGTGAAAGCCGTGATATAGGCAAGCGTCATGGTCACGCCCATACCGGCGGTGCCGAGGATGCCGGCCATGCGATGGCTCAACTTGTGGCCGCAAAGCCCCAGGAAGAGGAACATTGCCAACGGCAAAGCAAGGATGATTATAGGAATTACCGGTTGCATGTCGGGATTAGTGTTTCATTTTGTTTACGTCGCGCACGTCGATGTTCTCCGAAACGCGGAACACATTGATGATAATAGCGATAGCCAGAGCCGTCTCTGCCGCTGCCAAAGCTATGGCAAACAGCGAGAAGAACATACCCTCCATCTCGCCCGGGAAGAGGAATCGGTTGAACACCACGAAGTTGATGTCGACCGAGTTGAGCATAAGCTCAAGCGAGATGAGCATGGCAATCATGTTGCGTCGGGTGACGAAACCGTAAACTCCGCAGCAGAACATGAACAGGCTTGGGATGAGATAGTAAAGAATTGTCAATTCCATTGTCTTATTCTATTCTGAAGGGGTTAACGTTTGCGGGCGATTACCACGCCGCCGATGATGCAGGCCAGCAACAGCACGCTTATAGCCTCGAAGGGGAGCAGATACTGTCCGTGGTCTGTACCCATCAGGGCTTCGCCTATTTCTTTCATTACGGGATTATCGCCCGATGCGGTGGCTGTGAGCAGCTCTGCACGGCTAATTAGCGACCATGCGGCTACGCCAAACATAGCCACGGCTGCAATCAAGCCCATGAAGCGACGTCTCGAAACGAGAGGTGTGCTGTTTTGCCCCGGATGACTGGTAAGCAAAATCGAGAACACGAACAGCACCACGATGCCGCCTGCATAGACCGCGATCTGCACAGCACCCAGAAACTCATAGTCGAGTTTGAAATAGAGGGCAGCGGTTGCGAACAGGGCAAACAGCAAGTAGGTGGCGGCACGCAGGATTTTGCGGGTTGTCACAGCAAGCACCGAACATACGATTATCGTCAGGGTGATAATCGCGTAAACGATGATACTTCCTACTGATTCCATATAAATGTTAATCAACGATTTGGTTTTTCTATTCTTAATTATTGGCCTTATTTAGCCTCGCCGGCAGCTTTGGCGGCGCGCTCTGCTTTCAGCTTGGCAGCTTTTTCGAGGGCGGCGCGTATCTTGGCCTGCTTTTCAGGGTCGCCTGCGGCAGCCTCAAGGGCTTTCTTGGCCTTCTCGTCAAGCTCTACTGCGGGAGCCTCTGATGCGGCTTTGGCGGCGCGCTCTGCTTTCAGCTTGGCAGCTTTTTCGAGGGCGGCGCGTATCTTGGCCTGCTTTTCAGGATCGTCTGCGGCAGCCTCAAGGGCTTTCCTGGCCTTCTCGTCAAGCTCTACTGCGGGTTCTGCACCTGCAGCAGCCTCAGCGGCCTTCTTGGCTGCTGCAGCGGCCTTTGCTGCCTCAATCTTAGCCTGCTTTTCGGCTTCAAACTTCGCTATCTGCTCGGGAGTGGGCTGAGGTTCGGGTTTCTCAGGCAGGTAATTGAGCTGCTTAAGGAGTTTTGAACGCTCGAACACGGCCTGCTCGAAATCATTGTTGAAGCGGATGGCATGCGTCGGGCAAACCTGCACACAGAGCTGGCAGAACGTACAGCTGCCGAGGTCGTAGAAATAACGGTCAAGTTTTTTCTTCTTTTTCCCGTCCCAGGTGTCCACCATTTTGGTCTCAACGGCAATTGTACCGTTGGGGCACATGCGTTCGCAGCTTCCGCAGGCGATACATTTGTGATTGCCTTCCTCATCGTAGACGAACTCAAGGCATGCGCGGAATCGCTGCGACACATTCATGTGGTCGCGGTTTTCGGGATATCTTTCGGTAATTTTGGGGGTCACAAATTCTTTTCCCGTCACTTCGAGACCTTTTACGAGGCTCGAAATGCCTTTACCCAAAGATGAAAAATAGTCTTTTACACTACCCATTTTTATGATTCTTTTTTCTTTTCAGATTTATTTCACCTGACCGCCGAGTATATCGAGCAGTTCGGTGGTGATGGCCTGCTGGCGGAGCTTGTTGAACTCGAGCTGCAGCTGGTCGTGGAGCTTCTTGGCGTTGTCGTTGGCGCTTTGCATCGCCATGACGCGCGCCGCCTGTTCGGATGCGCGGTTTTCGGTAAATACATCCTGCACTACGGCCAGCAGATACATCGGGAGCACCTCGGTAAAGATCCTTTCGGGCGAGGGTTCGAAGATGTAAGGGCGGCCGGCGCCGGCACTTTCTGCAGTGGCGAATTCGTCGTATGTGATAGGCAGCAGAGTGCGGCTTTCCAGACGCTGACGGCTTACACTCTTGAACGACATATAGAGAAGGTCGACGCGGTCGTATACAGCGTTCACGAAGCTATCGCGCATCAGCCAGGTGAAGTCGCGGACGCGAGTATCAGTGCTCTTGGAGTCAACTCCCTCGGGTTTGACAACCAAAATGGTGCCTCCGGCGATCTTTCCAGCGGCTTTGCCCATCTTGGAGCCTACGGGGACGATGGTAATCTCCACGTCCTGACCATATTTCTGGCGAATCACCGCGATGTGGGCAAGCAGAGCCTTGAAGATATTAACATTGTAGGCGCCGCAAAGGCCATCGTCCGAGCCGAACACCACCACAGCAACCTTGTTTACGGGGCGCGACTCCATCAGGGGTGAGGAGAACACAGCGTCAGATCCGAGCAGATTGGCGATGATAGTCTCAATCTGGTCGCGGTAGGGGCGAAGCTGCTTCAGAGCCAGTTCGGCCTTGTGCATTTTCGCGGAAGAGATCATCTTCATGGCGCCGGTAATCTTTTCCGACGACGCCACTGAGCCGATTCTTCCTTTGAGTTCCCTTAAAGTTGCCATTGGTTAAGCGGATGTATTATCTGTTTATTCGTTTCTTTATTTATAGCTTACGGCTATTCAATTATAGCTTACTGCTATTAGATTGTGGCTGAGAGCGATCAGTTGTAGCGGGCGGCTACTTCCTTGGCAGCCTCGGTCAGTTTGGCCGTGCAGTCGTCGGTAAGTTTGCCGGCTTTGATCACATCGAGCACGTCGCCCTGATATTTGGCGCGGAGAAGCTGCAGCAGCGCCTCCTCAAATTCAGCCACTTTTTCTACGGGTACATTGCCGAGCAGACCGTTAACGCCGCAGTAGATCACTGCTACCTCGTCTTCCACCTTCCAGGGCTTATACTGAGGCTGGATGAGCAGGCGTTCGTTCTTGCGGCCTCGGTCGATGACGCGGGCGGTTACAGGGTCGATATCGCCACCGAACTTGGTAAAGGATTCCAACTCGCGGAACTGAGCCTGGTCGATTTTCAGCGTACCGGCCACCTTCTTCATCGACTTGATCTGAGCGTTACCGCCCACACGCGATACGGAGATACCTACATTGATAGCGGGACGGATACCGCGGTTGAACAGCGCTGTCTCCAGATAAATCTGACCGTCGGTGATGGAGATAACGTTGGTCGGAATATAGGCCGAAACGTCGCCGGCCTGAGTCTCGATTATGGGGAGGGCTGTCAGCGAGCCGCCGCCTTTGACTTTATCTTTCAACACGGCGGGAAGATCATTCATCTTCGATGCCACTTCCTGGTTGTCGATAATCTTGGCAGCACGCTCAAGCAGACGCGAATGGAGATAGAAAATATCGCCGGGGTATGCCTCGCGGCCCGAAGGGCGCTTCAGAATCAGCGAGATTTCGCGATAGGCCACAGCCTGCTTCGAGAGGTCATCGTAGACGATCAGGGCGTCGCGGCCAGTGTCGCGGATATATTCGCCGATGGCCACGCCGGCAAAAGGCGAATAGTAGCGCATGGCTGCCGAGTCGGACGCCGTGGCTGCTACCACACAAGTATAATCGAGTGCGCCATGCTGACGCAGGGTTTCCACAGTTGCAGCCACCGATGAGGCTTTCTGGCCGATAGCCACGTAGATACAGTATACGGGGTGTCCGGCTTCGAAGTTCTGGCGTTGGTTGATGATGGTGTCGATGGCGATAGCCGTCTTACCGATCTGGCGGTCGCCGATGATAAGTTCGCGCTGTCCGCGGCCGATGGGCACCATCGAGTCGACAGCCTTGATACCTGTCTGCAGAGGCTGATTCACAGGCTGACGGAAAATTACGCCGGGTGCTTTACGCTCCAGAGGCATCAGCACGCGCTCGCCGTCGATAGGTCCGCGACCGTCGATAGGCTCGCCGAGGATATTGATCACACGGCCAAACACTCCCTCGCCCACGGGAATAGAAGCGATTTCGCCTGTGCGACGCACCGACATATTTTCCGTAACCTTGTTAACATCGTTGAGCAGAATCACACCAACGTTGCTTTCCTCAAGGTTCAGAGCCACGCCTTTCACGCCGTTTTCAAACTCCACCAGCTCATTGGCGCATACATTGTCAAGACCGTAGACATGGGCCACGCCATCGCCTACTTCCAGAACCGTACCAACTTCCTCAAAAGCTACCGTGCGGTTGACGCTTTCGAGCTGCTGTTTTAAAACTTCTGAAATCTCGCTTGGATTAATCATTCTTTATGGTTTGTGTGAGAGTGAAGTGTTGTAGTTTCTTTTTAGAGAGATTCTAATCGGCATCCGGGGCAAGCCCCTATGGTGTCGGATTAGGAGAGATGGTGAGAGATTTTATCCGAGCAGCTTCAGATGAAGCTGTTTGAGTTCATTTTTAACCGATGCATCGAGTTTTTGCGAACCGATGTTGACTGTGAAACCGCCGATTAGCTGCGGGTCAATTTTGAAGGTGTATTCCATCTTGCCACCGTTGAGGTGTGAGAGGATTATCTTCTTGAGGCGCTCTTCCTCGGCCGGAGCCATCGCAGCTGCCGCTGCCACCTCCACCGGATAGATGTCCTTGGATTTGCGGTAGTCGTCGATATAAGCCAGAGCAATGGCTCGGGCTATGGGCAGTCGGTCATTGTTCTTAAGCAATTTGAGGAAATCTGCATAGACGCTGTCGTCGGCCTTGGCTCCGGCTGCCACTGTCAGCAGATTGATCTTGCTGTCGGCAGGGATGAAGGGGTTGGCCAATGTGGCATCGAGCTCCGGATTGGCCTCGAAACTTGCACGCAGATTGCGGGCAAGGTCGTACATCCGGGCATCAGCTCCTTTTTCAACAGCGAATTTGAGCAGTGCCTTAGCGTAGCGCCGTGGAATCAAACCTTCGTTCATTGTTGCGGCAGATTAGTTTTTGGTCTCCATTTCATCCAGGAGCGAGTCGACCAGCTTCTGCTGGGCCTTGTCGTCCTTAAGCTGCTGGCGTGTCACCTGATCAGCGATAGCCAGAGCATAACGGCTCACTTCGTCGCGAAGGCTCTTTTCGGCTTCCTTGCGGCTCTGCTCTATAGAGAGTCGGGCGGCGTCGATCACCTTCTGGGCCTCTTTCTTGGCCTCGTTGTGAGCTTCTTCCACAATTTGCGATTTCATCTTGTTTGCCTCGGCGATGATGTCGGCCTGCTGGCGACGGGCTTCATCGAGGAATTTCTGCGATTCGGCCTGAGCCTGGTCGAGCGTCTGTTTGGCATTCTGGGCATACTCCACGCCTTTGTCGATGAGGTCGGCACGATTTTCCATACCTTTGAGTATAGCGGGCCATGCGAATTTCCACAGTATGAACAGCAGAATCGCGAATGCCACAAACATCCAGATAGTCAGTCCGAAATCAACTTTAAAAAGTTCCATATTCCTTTTTAGGGTTTGTTTTGATAAAACGGAACGCCGGATTTCAGCATCATCCCCACGGCTTGGATTCCCAGCCACGGGATAAGCATCATCTTAAGGCAAATTTTGCAAATCCTGATGCGTCGGTAGTTGCTTTATCACCTCTCCCCCGCTCCTGAGGATTTGCTCGGCCTGTTTGGCCGGGCAAACCGTGAGGGAGGTAGAAGTTATAGCTATACTGATGCAGGATTTAGACGAACAGGGCAAGAACGCACACAATCACAGCGAAGAGGGCAACACCTTCCACGAGGGCTGCGATCACGATCATGTTGGAGCGGATGTCGCCGGCAGCTTCGGGCTGACGGGCGATAGCTTCCATGGCCGAGGAACCGATCTTACCGATACCGATACCGGCGGCGATAGCGGCGATACCTGCGCCAATCGATGCGCCAAGACCTACGAGAGCTTCTGCTGCTAAAATCAATCCTAACATAGTTGTAAAGTTTTAAATTTATAGATTTTTGTTTGTTGATTCTTATTTTGCGGCCTCATGGGCTTCTTCGTGAGCCTCATGGCCTTTTTCCTGAGCGAGAGATATAAAGATGGTCGACAGCATGGTGAACACAAACGCCTGTATGAAGCTGACCAGCACATCAATCAGGAGCATGAACACCGAGAAAAGCACCGACACCACAGCCGTACCTGAGGCTACGGCATAACCCATAGCGCCGAAGATGAAGATCAGCAGGGTCAGCACCAGCACTATCATGTGGCCACCCATCATGTTGGCAAACAGACGGACCGTCAGAGCCGCCGGTTTGGTGAAGATACCGAAGATCTCGATAATCTGCATGATGGGTATAGGGAACTTCAGCCACAGAGGCACATCCGGCCAGAATATCTCTTTCCAGTAATGCTTTGTGCCGAAGACATTGGTCATAAAGAAGGTCATCAATGCCAGAACGAGCGTCACGGCAATGTTGCCCGTCACGTTAGCGCCGCCGGGGAATACCACTATCAGACCAAGGAGATTCATGAAGAAGATGAACATGAACACCGTCAGCAGATAGGGAGCGAATTTGGGCGCGTTTTCTTTCAGCGTCGATTTGATAACACCTACATAAATGAAATCGACCAATGCCTCGAAAGCACCCAGGCCCTTACGCGGAGCTTTATACGGATTCTTCCTGTGCCAGCGCGCCAGCATCATGCAGCAGGCCAGCACTATGATGCATGCGATGAAGATGGCGCACACATTTTTAGTAATCGAAATATCCCACGGCTTGATTTCCTTGCCGTCGGGAGTAATCTCCACCACTTTACCTTTGTAGTCGCCTTCTGTAGCAATCTTGAAGGTCACATCGCCATCGGTATATACGGCGCCATGTTCCAGACGCGACGATGAGAACACATGCACTCCGTCGCTCGCTACCACGATTATCGGCAGAGGGATGCGCTTGTGGTGGTTGAAAGGAACCTCCCAGCCATAAGCGTCGCCAAGGTGTTCGAAAATAGTCTCCTTGAGGGTCGGCTCTTCCTGCTTGGCAGCATCTTCGGTCACAGCCAGCTCGGCTTTAACCTCGCTCACTGCTTTGTCAGCCTCCGCATAGGCGCGTGAGCCCGAGGCGAAAGCGATCAAAAGTGAGAATATCAGGAGGATACGTTTCATTTGGATGGGAATTGTTCCTTTTATATTATGATTAATCAATAGACACATACTGATACCACATCGCGGTCGACGGATACGATACCACCACCAATCTGATTGCTGTGAAGCTCGTCACCGGCGCGATAACTGATTTTTCCGGGCAATAGCGTGGAAATCAGCGATGCGTGGTGTGGAAGAACGGTGAAAAGTCCCTTTTCGCCTGGGAGCGTCACCATCTCCACCTCGCCTTCGTAGACGATTTTCTCGGCAGATATGATTTTCAGTGTCATGGCGTATTGAAAAATCTGTTGTTTACTTTAGTTTTACGAGGCTGAGAGGGAGATTGGGTCACCCGGCCTCATTCGTTCCGTTGGCGATGATTATTTCACCTCGGCAAGCAGTTTCTTACCCTTAGCAATGGCCTCGTCGATAGTGCCGACGTTGAGGAATGCCTGTTCGGGATATTCGTCCATCTCGCCGGAGAGAATCATCTTGAAACCGCGGATAGTTTCGCTCAGGGGAACCATCACACCTGGCAGACCGGTGAACTGCTCGGCCACATGGAACGGCTGCGAAAGGAAGCGCTGGGCGCGGCGTGCACGGGCCACAACCAGTTTGTCCTCATCCGAGAGTTCGTCCACACCGAGGATGGCGATAATATCCTGAAGTTCGTTGTATTTCTGCAGAAGCTGCTTTACAGCCTGAGCCACATTGTAATGCTCTTCGCCGATGATGTTCGGGTCAAGGATTCGCGAAGTGGATTCCAGCGGGTCAACAGCCGGGTAAATACCAAGCTCGGAAATCTTACGGGAAAGCACCGTGGTGGCATCAAGGAAGCTGAAGGTAGTGGCAGGAGCCGGGTCAGTAAGGTCATCGGCAGGTACATAAATGGCCTGAACCGAGGTGATCGAACCATTCTTTGTTGAGGTGATACGCTCCTGTAGCATACCCATTTCCGAGGCCAGTGTAGGCTGATAACCTACGGCCGACGGCATACGGCCCAAAAGTGCCGATACCTCCGAACCAGCCTGGGTGAAACGGAAGATATTGTCGATGAACAGAAGAATATCCTTACCGCCGCCGTCCTGATCGCGGAACTGCTCTGCTAGAGTAAGGCCGGTAAGAGCCACACGCAGACGGGCACCCGGGGGTTCATTCATCTGACCGAACACAAGTGCAGCCTGCGACTGTGCCACTTCCTTCATGTCGACATCGCCGAGGTTCCACTCCCCTTTCTCCATCCCCTCGCGGAATTTCTCACCGTATTTCATTACGCCGCTCTCAATCATCTCGCGCAGAAGGTCGTTACCCTCACGCGTACGTTCGCCGACGCCGGTAAATACCGAGAATCCGTTGTGGCCCTTGGCAATGTTGTTGATAAGCTCCATGATAAGCACGGTCTTACCTACACCGGCACCACCGAACAGACCGATCTTACCACCCTTGCTGTAGGGCTCGAGAAGGTCGATCACCTTGATACCGGTATAAAGGATTTCGGTACCGATGGTGAGGTCTTCGAACTCGGGTGCAGGCTGATGAATCGGACGCAGATTCTCGCGGTTAAGGTCGGGAAGGTGGTCGATGGCATCGCCGATCACATTGAGCAGACGGCCTTTCACCTGCTCGCCGGTAGGTACGGCAATCGGGTGCTCAAGGTTGTCGACGCGGAGGCCGCGACGCAGACCGTCGGTACTTTCCATGGCCACGCAGCGCACGGTGTCTTCACCGATGTGCTGCTCCACTTCGAGAATAAGCTGTGTGCCGTCTTCGCGGTCCACTTTCAGGGCAGTGTAGATCGGTGGAAGGATGCTGGCGTCGTCGAAACTAACGTCGACCACCGGGCCGATCACCTGCGCAATTTTTCCGAATTTATCGCTCATTGTGATGAGGGGTTGTATTGTGTTGTGTTTTATTCTAAGTTATTAAGCTTTTGAGTTTTAAACGCTCAGCAGCTGTAAGTTTCAGTCGTTCGCCTGATGATTAGTTTGCTCCGAGGTACCATCCCTGCCATACGATCAGCACCATCAGCACGAGGTTGAACAGGTTGATGGGAAGCAGGTATTTCCACTCCAACGAGAGCAGCTGGTCGATACGCAGACGCGGATAAGTCCACTTGAACCAGATAATGATGAACGAAAGGACGAACGCTTTGAGAAGGAACCATACCACCGAGGGGATATAGCCCATGATTTCGTTGAATCCGTCCCATCCGGCAACGCGGAAAGGCATCCATCCGCCGAAGAACATCAGAGCGGCCACGCCCGACACGATGAAGAGGTTAAGGTATTCTGCAAGATAGAAGAAGCCGAAATGGATACCGGAATATTCAGTATGGTATCCGGCTGTCAGCTCGCTCTCAGCCTCGGGAAGGTCGAACGGGCCACGGTTCGTCTCAGCCGTACCGGCAATCATGTAGATTACGAAAGCTATGAGGGCAGGGATATGAGCCGAGAAGATGAACCAGTGGTCAGCCTGAGCTTCAACAATTTTCGTTACATCCATCGTGCCGGCGAAAGCTACCATTGTCAGGATTGACAAGCCAACGGAAAGCTCGTAGCTTACCATCTGGGCGCCGGAACGGAGGGCGCCGATAAGGGTGAACTTATTGTTCGACGACCAACCTGCGAGCAGGATACCAAGCACACCGATTGAGGAGCACGCCAGCAGGAAGAAGATGCCGATGTTGAAATCGAGAATCTGTAGCCCATTTCCCCAGGGAAGCACTGCGAAGCAGAGCATCGAGGCGATGATGACGAGGTAGGGAGCCAGAGCAAACAGGAATTTATCAATGTGTTTCAGCGAGATAAGCTCCTTGATAAGCATCTTAACGGCGTCGGCCATACTCTGGAGCAAGCCCCAGGGACCTACGCGGTTCGGGCCCAGACGGCACTGAAACCATGCACAGATCTTACGCTCGTAGAGGATGTAAAAGAGCGCCAGCAAAGCGTAAACCAGCAGCAGACCCACACCCACGAGCAAGCACTCGATGGTGGTGGCGAGCCACGATGGCATGAAGTTGTTGAGCAGCCCGTCGAACCAGGCGGAGAAAGTATGGAAATTATCTATGGTGTAGTTATCCATAACAATATTTGATGAATAGCAAATTTATCTTCTTCTTTTGCTTCAGGCCTTCAGGCTCCACAGAGCCGGTCAGGACCTTGGCAGATTGCTTTGTGACGATCGGTTAGCGGTCCATGTCAGGCACAATGTAGTCCATTGAGCCACCGATGGTGATAAGGTCAGCGATTTTCTGACCGCGCGTAAGATGGTCGACTACGGCGGCAGCGTTAAGGCTGGGGGTAGCGAACTTCATGCGGTATGGCTTCGTGTTGCCGTCGCTTTCGATATATACACCGAACACGCCGCGACATCCCTCAACCAGCTGGAACCAGCGTCCGACAGGGAGCTTGAGCACTCTGGGCACTTTGGCCAGATACTCGCCTTCGGGGATGCAATCGATAAGCTGCTCGATGATACCCTTGCTCTGGAGCACCTCGTCTAGATGGTTTTCAAAGCGAGCCATAGAGTCGCCTTCTGTGCGGACCACTTGCTCAAATTTGAGCTTTTCATAGCCGCTGTAGGGATGAGTCTTGCGCACGTCGCATGCCCAGCCCGATGCTCGTCCGGCAGGACCGGTGATGCCGGCCGAGATGGCGTCTTCGCGCGAAAGCACTCCCACACCGATCATACGGTTGCGAGCGATGACGTTGCCGGTAAAAATTTTCTTATATTCGGCCACATTCTTGTCGAGAGTATCGAGAAGAGCGTGGACATCTTTTACAAAGTCCTTGTCGAGATCCTGCATTACGCCGCCGATGCAGTCGTAGTTGAACGTCATGCGGGCACCACATGTGCGCTCCATGATGTCGAGGATCTGTTCGCGCACACGCAGTGTATAGAAGAGCATCGTGGTGGCGCCAAGGTCCATACAGAATGTACCCATGAAGAGGCAATGGGAAGCGATACGCGAAAGCTCATCCATGAGGATGCGGATTACGCGGGCGCGTTCAGGCACCTCGATGCCGGCAGCCTTTTCGATGCAGAGGCAAACGCCATGATGGTAGTTATGGGCCGAGAAATAGTCGAGACGGTCCATGAAATGGAGGCTCTGGCCGTAAGTCAGATCTTCGCAAAGTTTCTCGACACCGCGGTGGATATAACCCATGTAGACGTCGATTTTCTTGATGGTTTCACCATCGACCGACGTACGGAAACGGAGCACACCGTGAGTCGCAGGGTGCTGCGGGCCGC
>CAMEGQ010000056.1 GCA_945916235.1 uncultured Porphyromonadaceae bacterium
AAATGCTAATTTGTACCAGGATAATTTAGCAAGGAAATTGCTAAAACATTCTAAGGCAAATAGTTACAAAATGTAAGTCGTTGAGTAATAGATAGGTATAGGCACAAAAAAAGAGTCATCACCATGTTTAGGTGATGACCCTTTAGTGATCCGCGTGGGGCTCGAACCCACGACCCCAACATTAAAAGTGTTGTGCTCTACCAGCTGAGCTAGCGAATCATTTTGAGGATGCCTGAGGGTTGTTTTGGCTGCCGGGATGGCTTGAAGGCGTTTTAGGCCGCCGCTGCGGCTTTGGGCGCGGTAAACGGGGTTGTACTGCGCGTGTGCCCCTCAAAAGCGATGCAAATGTAGGGGTATTTTTTGAATTGTGCAAGAGTTGGCGGCGGATTTTTTCAAAAATTTTGGCAAATTTACGCTTTTAGGCGCCTTAATCCCTTATATCCTTTGTTCGGTTACAAAATTAACCGCCCCAATCGAGAGGCTGAGCAGAGAACTAAACCACCCCAATCGCAGGCGGAGCCGAGAAATTAACCGCCCCAATCGAGAGGCTGAGCCGGAAACCGAACCGCCCCAATCGAGAGGCTGAGCCGGAAACCGAACCGCCTCAATCGCGGGATGAGCCGGGATTGGGGCGGTGCGGTATTATGGCTATGGGATACGTCAGAGGCGGACTGTAACGATGGAGGCGGGAGGGAGGATCATCTCCAGGGTGGCTTTGGCGCCTTTGCCGCTTACTTTGGCGGGGAATTCTTTGGGAGCTACGAGGTCGGGCTGGTCGAAGGTGTTATGATTGCGGATGTCGGCCGAGGTGAGGATTTCAGCCTCGGGTTTGGCGCGGAGGATGCCTTTTACTATGCCGTAGAGTGGGCTCAGGGGGATTTCCACGTCGGCCTTCTCGGTGAGCGAGGTGTTGGCCAGCGAGATGGTCAGACGGCCGTCGGCTTTGGAGATTGAGGCTGTGGCGCTCACCTGAGGGATGCGGCGGTTGTCGCGCACGTCGCGCCAGGTGGTGGAGATGTGCAGGGGCACGAGCTGAGCGTCCTGATGAGGCGCATACATGCGGAATACATGGTAGGTGGGGGTGAGCACCATGCGTCCGAGCGAATCGGTGAGCACCATGGCCTGAAGAACGTTGGCTATCTGGGCGATGTTGGTCATACGAACGCGCGAGGTAAGGTCGTGGAAGGTGTTGAGCGACAGGGCTGCCACCATGGCGTCGCGCATAGTGTTTTGCTGATAGAGATGGCCTGAGACGGTGCCGGGCTCTTCGTCCCACCATGTGCCCCATTCGTCGACGAGCAGGCCTACGCGGCGTTTGGGATCGTATTTATCCATGATGGCCATATGCTGGCGCACTACGTCGCCCACTTCCAGACATTTGCCGAGGGTCCAGTAGTAATCGTCGTCGGTGAAGTCGGTGGCTGATCCTTTGGAGCCGCTCCACCCCTTGACGGTGTAGTAATGGAGCGAGATGCCGTCCATCTGGTTCTTGGCTATCTTCATCAGCACGTCGGTCCAGTTGTAATCATAGTCGCTGGCGCCGGATGCGATCTTGTAGAGCTTGTTGCCGTTGAAATTGCGGCAGTAGGTCTGATAGCGGCGGTATTCGTTGGCATAATGTTCGGGCTTGAAGGAGCCGCCGCAGCCCCAGCTTTCGTTGCCTACGCCGAGATATTTCAGATGCCAGGGCTTCTCGCGGCCGTTGGCCTTGCGGATCTTGGCCTGCGGGCCGTCCTCGGCGGTGATATATTCCACCCATTTTGCCAGTTCTTCCACCGTGCCGCTGCCTACGTTGCCGCTAAGATATGGCTCGGCGCCAAGGAGCTCGCAGAGGTTGAAGAATTCGTGGGTACCGAAGGAGTTGTCCTCGACGGTGCCTCCCCAGTTGTTGTTGACCATGCGCGGACGCTCCGAGCGCGGGCCGATGCCGTCGACCCAATGGTATTCGTCGGCGAAGCATCCGCCGGGCCAGCGCAGCACGGGCACTTTGAGGTCTTTCAGAGCCTGAAGCACATCGTTGCGATAGCCGTCGGTGTTGGGGATTTTAGACTCGGGGCCTACCCAGAGGCCGCCGTAGATGCAGGTGCCGAGATGCTCGGCAAACTGGCCGTAGATCTCCTTGTTGATTACCGGCGCCGCCGAATCTGGCGCCAGAGTAATACTCACTTTCGGGGCAGCCGACAGGGCGGCTGCTCCGGAAGCGAGGAGGATAGCGGTTAAGAGCTTTTTCATATCGAAATGTGTATATTCTGATGGTTTAAGCCCTGCGCGAGGGCTACAATTCATTCGGTAACGAGCACAGCGCCACCGCCTGTGGGGAGGCGGAATTCGAATGTGCCGTCGGCGCCGACCTTGGCCTTGGTATAGGAAGCCTCCGGCAGGCGGTAAGCCTCAGCCTCGGCAGCCTTGCCCTGAGCCGTCTTGGCTGCCAGAGCCTTCGGAGTGTTGGCCTTGGCCTTTTTAGCGGTCTTAGCTTTCTTGGGGGCGAGGTCGGAGTAGCAATCCACCTGCTGACCGGCCATCATCGGGAGGTTGACTTTGATGGTCTTGGTCTGATCTTCGGCATTTATGGCAGCCACATACCATTTGTGGCCGTGGCGACGGGCCAGAACCACGTATTTGCCGGGGTAGCCGTCGAGGAGCACCGTCTCATCCCATGTGGTGGGCACGGCTTTCATAAAGTCGATCTCCCACTGCGGATTTTCGGTGAGGTTGCGAGGAGTAAGGGCAAAATTCTGAATGGCGCTCTGGAAGAGGATGGCCGTAGCCAGCTGGAAGGCATCGCCTGTGCGGCGCCATTTGCCTTTCTCGGCCTTTCGGTGGAGCCGGGGCTGCAGGATGGTACCGCCGAACTCCATGGCGCCAAGCGCATTGCGGATAAAGGGATGGAAGGCAGCGGCCTGAGCTTCCTGGTCGCAGTCAGACTGGTTGAACACAAGATTCTCCGATGCTCTCACAGCCTCCGACGAGATATAGTTGGGATACATGCGCTCCCAGCCGCGGGGCATGGTGCAGCCGTGGAAAATCACCGAGATACCGTAGTCGTTGGCGTCGGAGAGGATCTGCTCGTAGAGCTTCATCGTCTCCTGCTTGTCGCCGCCGAAGAAGTCGACCTTGATACCCTTCACGCCGTGGTCGCGGAGCCATTTCATCTCCTTTTTGCGGTCGACAGGATTGTCCATCGCCATGCGCAACCCCTGGGGAGCATCGTTCCAGGCGCCGTTGGAGTTATACCATACCAGCGGCTCCACGCCTTTCTGCTTAGCATAGTCGAACAGCTTCTCCATCCCTTCGCGGCCGATCTGCTGGCTCCAGAGGCCATCAATCAGACAAGATTCCCAGCCCAAATCGGCTGCGAGGTCGATAAATTCGATCTGGTCGTCGTAGTTGATGGAGTTGTCTTGCCAGATAATCCACGACCATGTGGAGCGACGGCCTTTATACTCTTCGGAAGGTTCATATTTCTGATCGACCAGATCGGTATAGACAGTGGTCTCGGCGATAGGTTTGAGGTCGCTGCCTACGGTGATGGTGCGCCACGGGGTCACAGCCGGGAAACCGATCTGGGCGCCGGTGGAACCGAAGCCGTTGTTGTCCTCGGGGTTGGCATACCGGATATGGTAGTAACCCTCGGCCGAGGGATCGCTCAGATGGGCAGCGCAGTAACGGCCATCAACGCCAGTCTCGCCAAGGAGCACCCATCCCTTGTCGCCCAGATGGAAAAGCGCAGGGAAGGTATAGCCCTTGCCATGCTTCGATTTGGCCGTCAGGGGAGCGTCGGGCGTGTAATATTCCTCATAGCTGGGCTGAGTGCGCATCCATCCGGTCATCGACTTGGCCATAGGGGTGAGGAAAGTAGTGGTGCCTTCCGGAAAACGGAAACCCGAGACCTCGTCGGTGACCACGGCGCAGCGCGTGTCGCCCTTCTCGAATATGCGATAGCGATAGCCGACATTGTTGTCGCTCACTTCAAACTCTACATTGAAGCGATGGCCGGCGGCATTGCGCAGCTTGGCAGTCAGGGTGTTGGCATTGTAGGTGATATCGCTCTTCTTACCCTGCCAGACATGGTAAGTGGTGGTCGGACGGGCTGCCTCGATGATTTCCTTTACGGTGACACCGCGGCTGAAGTCGCCGATATTGGTCACAAGGCCCAGAGGCGAGGGCTCCACCATCGTGACAGTCTCTCCGGTGGAAGGGTCGGCAAGGGCGACGGAATAGGTCATTGTGCCGTCGGCCTCGTTTACATTGAAGTCAACGGACGTCAGCCCGTCAGGACTCTTGACTGTCACAGCGCCGGCCGAAGCGGCTGCCATCAGGCAAGAGGCTAAAAGAATCTGAAATTTCATGTTGAAACTATTATCGGTAAAATGGGGCCTATGGATATTGCATAGTCTCCATATACGGTTAGAAATAAGGCAAATACAGTTTAATTGGCATTACATTGCGAACACATTGAAACCGCCGTCGACCACGGCCACAGTGCCGGTCACGAACTTGGAGGCATCGCTCATCAGGTAGTGGATGGTGCCGCAAAGCTCCTCCGGATCGCCCATGCGGCCGAAGGGGGTCTGGCGGATCACATCCTGACCGCGCTGGGTGTAGGAGCCGTCAGGGTTGGTCAGCAGAGAGCGATTCTGCTCAGTGATGAAGAAACCGGGAGCGATAGCGTTGACGCGGATACCCTCGCCAAACTTTTTGGCGCATTCCGCAGCCATGAAGGCAGTGAAGTTGGAGATGCCAGCCTTAGCCGCTGCATAGCCGCATACGCGCGTCAGCGGGCGGAAAGAGGCCTCCGATGAAAAATTGATAATGGCACCCTTCCCCTGAGCCACCATCGGATGCAGGAACACCTGCGTGGGGATCACCGTGCCGGTGAGGTTAAGGCTGAGCACCTTCTGGAATTGCTCCGGATCCAGGTCGAAAAACGTCTTGTCCGGGCCGATGGTAGCGCCGGGCTGGTTGCCGCCGGCAGCATTAAGCAGGGTATCGACGCGTCCGTAGCGGGCGAGGATAGCGTCGCAGTTGGCCAGCACCTTTTCGCGGTCCATGACATCGGTCTTCATAAATTCGACAGACCCTGCGGGATGCTGGGCCTCGATGCGGGCCACGATTTCGGCGCCGACCTCTTCCTTGCGTCCGAGGATGATCACTTTGGCTCCGTTAAGGGCCAGATATTCAGCTATGGTGCGTCCGAGCACCCCCGTGCCGCCTGTAATGACGGTCACATTATCTTTTATGTCGAAAAGAGATTTCATATTGACAGATATTAGATTTCATAATTAAAGAATCAGCGACTACTGACAGCCCGGATGGCCGGAAGCCGCCGCATGACTATCACAGACCGGCATTGACCGTGGCCATGATGCCCGACACCATCCCTAAAGCCAGCATACGCCCATGGAAGGAATAGCCTGCGTTGTAGCCCATCTTTTCGTCGCCGAGCATGAGCGGGGCGTGATCGACACGCATCGGCACACCCGGACGCTCTTTCTCAAAGGTGCGTACGATCTCAATCAGACGCGGATCGAGGTGGGTCGACTCCTTGAAGTCGCCGTTGGGCTGAGTCTTGCAGATGCGGGCATGCACGAAGTGGGTACGGCCGGCGTACTTTTTGGCCATCTCCACAACATCGTTCGAAGCCACCGACGAGAGCGACCCTGCGCAGAAGGTAAGCCCGTTGTGCGGATTGGGCACAGCATCGAGGAAAGCCTGAATATCTGCGTCGTTGGTGACGATGCGCGGCAAGCCCAGAATCTGCATTGCGGGATCGTCGGGGTGAACGCACATATTAATATCGTATTCGTCGCAGACGGGCATGATGGCATTGAGGAAGTAGGCCATGTTGGCGCGAAGCTTATCGGCGTCAAACCCTTTGTAAAGGTCAAGCAGACCGCGGAATTTCTCCACCGGATTGAGGTCTTTCTCAGAAATGTTGCCGTTGACGAAGCCCTGAGTCTTTACAATAATGTTTTCCACCAGCTTCTTCTCAGCCTCGGCATCCATACGCGGCATGATCTCCTGACGCATGCGGCGCAAAGTCTCTTCGTCCCAATCCTTCTCGGCGCCTTCACGGCGAAGGATATGGATGTCGAAATATGCAAATTCAGCACGGTTGAAATACAGATTCGATGTACCGTCGGGGTTGGGATATTCCAGATCGGTACGGGCCCAGTCGAGCACAGGCATGAAGTTGTAGCAGATGGTCTTCACCCCGGCTTTGCCAAGATTGGCCAGCGACACCTTATATTTTTCAATCAGCTCGTCGCGGTCAGCTCCGGCATATTTGATCGACTCGCACACGGGCAGAGACTCTACCACGCTCCAGCGCAGGCCGTGGGCCTCGATAAAGTCTTTCATCTTATTGACCTCTTCGAGGGTCCATATCTCGCCATTAGGGATATGATGGAGCGAGGTTACTATCCCCTCCACTCCGATCTGACGAAGCATATCTAAGGTGATGGGGTCGCTGGGACCGAACCATCTCCAGGTTTTTTCCATAAGAACAGCAGGTATTAGTTTGGTTATCAGATAAACGGGCAGATTGTCAAGCGTTCTTCTGCTTGAAATAGCGATAGGTGGAGAGGCGCAGCTCATCGCAGGCGTCCTCGTCGGCCACAATGATAGCCGAAGGGTGAAGCTGCAGGGCCGAAATGGTCCACATCTGGCAGACAGGCTCCTCGACGCCATGACGCAGAGCGCGGGCCTTTCCGTGGCCGCTGACGAGCAGCATCACATTGCGCGAATCCATGATTGTGCCGACACCCACGGTGAGCGCACGGCGCGGCACCTGGTTGGTATCGCCGTCGAAGAAGCGCGAGTTGGCAATGATAGTATCCTGAGTGAGCGACTCCATGTGGGTGCGCCCGGTCAGCGAAGAGCCAGGCTCGTTGAAGGCGATGTGGCCGTCGGGGCCAACGCCGCCCATGAACAGGTCAACGCCGCCATAGGAGGCGATTTTCTCCTCGAACCGGCGACATTCGGCAGCCGGGTCGGGAGCATTGCCGTCGAGGATGTTGACATTCTCGGGGAGGATGTCGATATGGTCGAAGAAATGCTCATGCATGAACGACCAGTAGCTCTCGGGATGCTCGCGCGGGAGGTCGCAATATTCATCCATATTGAAGGTGACCACATTGCGGAAACTTACCTCGCCGCGATGGCACATTTTGACCAGCTCGGCGTACATGCCCATAGGTGTGCCACCCGTGGGACAACCCAGCACGAAGGGGTGTTCCGGTGTCGGTTTGGCGGCGTTAATGCTGTCAGCCACGATTTTAGCAGCTTTCAGCGACATAGCTCTGTAGTCTTGTTCGATAATCAGATTCATGGGGTAGATGGTATGAAGTTTATAAATTTTTCGTGAGTAAGGGTCAGAGAGGATGGTATTCTACGAAAGCCTCAATGGCTTCGTAGGAAGCCAGACCGAGGTTCTGATAAAGCTGGGCCGTGGCACGGTTGCGCTCCTCGGAGCGCTGCCAGAAGAGGCGGTTGTCATCGCCGAGGAAGGGAGCATTCTCCATCTGCGACTGATGTTTCAGGATGGAATTGCGTTTGAAGCGCAGCTCCTCAGGCGAAATAGGCACAGCCATCTCGATATGGTCGATTTCCCATTCGGCCCAGGCTCCGCGATACATCCAGATGCGGCAGTCGGCCATCCATGGTTCACCCTTCAGCTCGTCGATAGCAGCGAGCACTGCATCGGTGCACACTTTGTGAGTGCCGTGAGGATCGGCCAGATCGCCGGCTACGAATATCTGATGCGGGCGTACAGAAGAGATGAGATTCTTGACTATCTCGACATCGCGCTCGGTAAGGTCGCCCTTCTTAATGGTTCCCGTCTCGTAGAACGGGAGATTGAGGAAGTGGACATTCTCAGGTTTGACCCCGATATAATGGCAGGCTGTGCGCGCTTCGGCCTGACGGATTTTGGTCTTGAGGAAGCGGATGTCGGGAAGGTCGACCTCGCCGGCCTCTTTTGTGCGGAGGAAATCGAAAATTTCGCGGCTCTTAGCCTGAAATTCAGGAGAATGCAAGCCAAAACGCTCGCCGACAGCATCCATCACAAGCATATACCGGGTCATATCCTCGTCGCCAACGGCGATATTGCCGGAGGTCTCATAGGCCACATGGACATCGTGCTTCTGGTCGACAAGGCGTTTGAGCGTTCCGCCCATCGAGATTACGTCATCGTCGGGATGAGGCGAGAACACAATGACACGCTTGGGGAAAGGCTTGGCGCGCTCGGGACGGTAGGTGTCGTCGGCGTCGGGTTTGCCGCCTGGCCATCCGGTGATGGTATGCTGCAAATCGTTGAAGATGCGGATATTGACATTATAAGCCGAGCCATAGAGAGCAAGCAGCTCGCCCAGACCGGCATCGGCATAATCCTTGTCCGTGAGTTTCAGGATAGGTTTACCGGTAAGGTTGCAGAGCCAGACTATGGCGCGGCGGATGAGCTTCGGAGTCCATTCGCAGGAGGACACCTTCCAGGGGTGACTGATACGCGTGAGCGAATCGGAGGCCGGAAGGTCGATGACGAGCTTCACGTGAGGATGTTCCTGAAGGAAAGAGGCGGGCACAGCCTCAGTCTCAGGTCCTTCGACAGCAGCAGCCACAGTGGTATCGAGCTGCTCGCCCCACCCCATAGTCAGGATGCGGCGAGCCTGAAGGATATTCTCCATTCCGAGGGTGATGGCAGTGGTAGGCACAGAGTCGACCTTGTAGTCGTTGGCGATCTTATGGCGAAGATCATGACCCAGAAGCACAAGGCGGCAGAGGCTCATGCGGCGCGAACCGGGCTCATTGAAGGCGATGGAGCCGTTGGGACCGAGTTCACACACGGCTACGTCGATGCCTCCGTCGGCTGCAATGGCCTCTTCATAATCGCGGCAGCCATCGAACATGGTATCGCGAGTGATAGTTTCGTCGATGGAGTGGATGTTCCCGGCCGGAATGTCGACATGGTCAAGGAGTACCTCGCGCAGTTTCTTCAGAGTCGAGGGCCCTTCGGGTATCAGGGGGAAAAATTCGCTGAGCGTGTACACGATGACATTGGCAAAGCTGACCTCACCGGCCTGATAGAGGCGGATAAGCTCGGCATAAGCGCCGTGGGTGTTCACTCCCGAACCGAGAGCGAGCACACATTTTCCCTTCATTTCCGTATAACGCCTGATATATCTGGCTATCTCCCGGGCCACGAACTGGCTTCCGGCGGCCACATTTTCATAGATACGCGTATCGATTTTCTCCTCGCGGGTGATTGCCGCAAGCTGGAGCTCACTCGCGGGCCGGTAATACCGCTGAGGGATCTGGTCCAGTTTGATTTGCGACGTAAGATCGGTTTTCATTTCCGTCAAAATTGCTTTAGGATTCAGGTAAGAGATTACTGGTTATAAAGTCAGCTGGAGAGCGGGCGAGATAAGCTGAAAAGAGTCTAAATATATTGGCAATCGCAACATTGCCTTATTTTCCACAAATTTACAAAATTATTTGTTAAATTTGCCACTGAAAGATGAGCGAATCCGGCAAAAGAAATATTTTCAGCCGGACATTAAGACCTTATCAACGTATATCATAAGAGAATACGTAAAAATATTTAAACTTTTCACTTATTAGTATGAGCAAAGTGATTACTTTGGGCGAGATCATGCTTCGCCTTTCGCCCGAGGGGTGCAAACGCTTCGTGCAGGTAGATTCATTCGACGTGATCTGGGGCGGCGGCGAAGCCAATGTGGCCGTAAGCTGCGCCAACTACGGCCACGATGCTTATTTTGTAAGCAAACTCCCCACCCACGAGATCGGTCAGGCTGCAGTCAATGCCCTGCGCCGCTATGGGGTTCACACCGACTACATCACCCGCGGAGGCAACCGCGTGGGCATCTACTATTGCGAGACCGGGGCATCGATGCGTCCGTCTAAGGTCATCTACGACCGCGCCGGCTCAGCCATCGCCGAGGCCATGCCCGAAGATTTCGACTTTGACAAGATTATGGAGGGTGCCGACTGGTTCCACTGGAGCGGAATCACTCCCGCCATCAGCGACAAAGCCGCCGAACTGACACGTCTGGCATGCGAGGCCGCCAAGCGCCACGGCGTCACCGTATCGTGCGACCTCAACTTCCGCAAGAAACTGTGGACCAGCGAGAAAGCTCAAAGCATCATGCGTCCGCTGATGAAGTATGTCGATGTCTGCATCGGCAATGAGGAAGACGCGCAGCTCTGCCTCGGATTCAAGCCGGATGCCGATGTGGAGGGTGGCAACACCGATGCCGAAGGCTACAAAGGGATATTCAAGGCTATGGCAGAGCAATTCGGCTTCAAATATGTAGCCTCTACCCTACGCGAAAGTTTCTCGGCCACGCACAACGGCTGGAAGGCCATGATTTACAACGGCAAGGAATTCTACGAGAGCAAACGTTACGACATCAACCCCATCATCGACCGTGTAGGTGGAGGCGACAGCTTTTCCGGCGGCCTGATTCACGGACTTCTGACAATGCCTACCCAGGGGGAAGCCTTGGAATTTGCCGTAGCCGCTTCGGCTCTGAAGCAGACCATCAACGGCGACTTCAACCTTGTCAGCGAAGCTGAAGTGAAGGCCCTGGCAGGCGGCAGCGCCAACGGGCGAGTGCAGCGTTAAAATGGAAAACTGAAAATTCAGACATATGGCAAAATTCAATAAACTGGCCGTAATGGCCAAGATGGAAGAGGCTCCGATGGTACCCGTATTCTATCATAAGGATGCCGAGGCGGCTTGTGCCGTGGTCAAGGCATGCTACGAAGGCGGCGTGCGCTGCTTCGAATTCACCAACCGCGGCGATTTCGCCCATGAGGTATTTGAGGCCGTAGTGAAATTCGCAGCTAAAGAGTGTGCCGACATGGCCGTAGGCGTCGGTTCGGTAGTAGACCCGGGCACAGCCTCGCTGTATATGCAGCTTGGCGCATGCTTCGTGGTAGGCCCGCTGTTCAACCCCGAAGTAGCCAAGGTGTGCAACCGCCGACAGGTGCCCTACATCCCCGGATGCGGTACAGTGAGCGAAGTCGGCGCCGCTCAGGAAGCCGGATGCGAAGTGTGCAAGGTATTCCCCGGCGATGTGCTCGGTCCGAAATTTGTCAAGGGGCTGAAAGCTCCGATGCCCTGGTCGAAGATTATGGTCACCGGCGGAGTAGAACCCACCGAGGAGAATCTCACGGCCTGGCAGAAAGCCGGTGCCGACTATGTCGGTATGGGCTCCAAGCTCTTCCCCAAAGACAAAGTGGAATCAAAAGACTGGGCTTACGTCACCGACAAATGTAAGGAAGCCCTCTCCTATCTCAAATAAGGCGATCTCCCGCTCCCTTCAAAAGGAGCAACCTCTGAAATGTCTTACATCTCAACCAGACTATCTCAATGGAATCCATCCGCAACCTGTACAAGATAGGATCAGGTCCGTCAAGCTCCCATACGATGGGGCCTCGGCGAGCCGCCTGTCTTTTTCTTGAAGCCACCCCGGGCGCCGCACGCCGCGAGGTGACGCTCTACGGCGCCCTTGCCGCCACCGGAAAAGGCCACCTCACCGACCGCGCCATCCTCGAAGAGCTTGAGCCCGATGCTCCGGCCGAAATCATCTGGCGTCCGGAGACATTCCTCCCCTTCCATCCCAACGGGATGAAATTCGAAGCCTTCGACGCCAACGGCACGCTTACGGAATCCATCACATGGTACAGCATCGGCGGAGGCGACATAGTGCGCGAAGGTGAAAACCGCCAACCGGCCGAGGAGGTCTACGATCTCAGCACCATCCGCGACATCCAGCAATGGTGTGAACAGTCGGGCCGCTCGTTCTGGGAATATGTGGAGCAATGCGAAGGTGCGGAGATCTGGGACTATTTGGCCGAAGTATGGAAGGTGATGAAAGCGGCCGTGGAGCGCGGAATCGAAGAGGAAGGAGTGCTGCCCGGTGGTCTTGGAGTGCGCCGCAAGGCAGTAGCCTACTATATGAATGCCTCCGGCCATTCGCTAAGTCTCAAGAGCCGCGGCCTTGTCTATGCCTATGCGCTGGCCGTGTCGGAAGAGAACGCCTCCGGAGGCAAGATTGTGACGGCTCCCACCTGCGGCTCCTGCGGCATAGTGCCGGCAGTGCTGTACCATCTCTACACATCGAAAAACTTTTCAGAGCGCAGGATACTGCGTTCGCTGGCCACAGCGGGTCTGTTCGGTAATGTGGTGAAATTCAACGCCTCGGTATCGGGAGCGGAAGTAGGCTGCCAGGGGGAGGTAGGAGTGGCATGCGCTATGGCTGCCGCCGCAGCCTCGCAGCTGTTCGGAGGCACCCCCGCCCAGATAGAATACTCGGCTGAAATGGGTCTGGAGCACCATCTGGGGCTCACGTGCGACCCGGTGTGCGGTCTGGTTCAGATACCCTGCATAGAGCGCAACGCCTACGCGGCAGCCCGCGCCCTCGATGCCAACCTCTATGCCGCATTCTCCGACGGACGCCACTCCGTAAGCTTCGACCGCATAGTGTCGGTAATGAAACAGACAGGCCACGACATCCCCTCGCTCTACAAGGAGACGGCTCTGGGCGGCCTGGCCGTAATCAAATGATAATTCAAATAATTTTGCGGATATTTGAGATTTATTGCTAATTTTGCAGTAGACTTCCGCAGAATAGACTGCAGGCTGACACAAAGAAACATTTTACAATTAACCAAATACATCTGTTATGGAAATCTCCCATATCGAACACATCGGTATTGCAGTTCCCTCGCTGGAGGAAGCAATCCCGTTCTACGAGAAGATTCTCGGCCTTAAATGTTTTGCCATCGAAGAAGTAGCTGACCAGAAAGTAAAGACAGCATTCTTCAAAGTAGGCCAAACCAAAATAGAGTTGCTGGAAGGCACATCCGACGACAGCGCCATCTCGAAATTCATCGCCAACAACGGCGGCCGCGGCGGCATCCAGCATGTGGCCTTCGCCGTAGAAGACGGAGTGGCCAACGCTCTGGCTGAAGCCGAAGAGAAAGGCTGCCGACTGATCGACAAGGCGCCACGCAAGGGCGCCGAGGGGCTCAACATCGCCTTCCTCCATCCGAAATCGACCGTAGGCACTCTGGTAGAGCTCTGCGAAGATCCCAATAAGAAATAAATCCGGAGCCGACGCCGCGGCCCGACCCTGCAAAGGCCGGAGCCGCGGTGTCAACTCTTTTTAAAATACTCATATAATCAGAAAGCAAAAATTTTTATGAGCAGCCAGTTAGAAAAAATACAGGAGCTTATCGCCCTGCGTGAGAAAGCTCGTATGGGTGGTGGCGAAAAAGCCATCGAAAAGCAGCACGAACGCGGCAAATACACAGCCCGCGAGCGTATAGCCCAGCTTCTCGACGAAGGATCGTTCGAGGAACTCGACATGTTCGTAACCCACCGCTGCCACAACTTCGGCCAGGAGAAGAAAGTGTTCCTCGGCGACGGCGTTGTGACAGGCTACGGTACTATCGATGGCCGTCTGGTCTACGTATTCGCACAGGACTTCACCGAATTCGGCGGTTCGCTGTCGGAGACCATGGCCCTGAAAATCTGCAAAATCATGGACCTGGCCATGAAGATGGGCGCACCCGTCATCGGCCTTAACGACTCGGGCGGCGCACGTATCCAGGAAGGTATCAACGCCCTGGCAGGCTATGCCGAAATCTTCCAGCGCAACATTCTTGCTTCGGGTGTCATCCCCCAGATTTCAGCCATCCTCGGCCCCTGCGCAGGCGGTGCAGTATACTCCCCTGCCCTGACCGACTTCACCATCATGGCCAAAGGTATCAGCTACATGTTCCTCACCGGCCCGAAGGTTGTGAAGACCGTGACCGGCGAAGATGTATCTCAGGAAGACCTCGGCGGTGCCACAGTGCATTCGCAGAAGAGCGGTGTGGCTCACTTCGCAGCCGAAGACGGCGAAGAGGCCATCAAGATCGTGCGTAAGCTGCTGAGCTACATTCCGCAGAATAATCTCGAGGACGCTCCGGCAGTAGAGTGCAACGATCCCATCGACCGCATGGAAGACTCGCTCAACGAGATCGTACCTGATTCGCCCAACCGTCCCTACGATATGTATCAGGTGATCGGCGCCATCGTCGACAACGGCGAATTCATGGAGATCCAGCGCGACTACGCCAAGAACATCATCATCGGTTTCGCCCGCTTCAACGGCCAGAGCGTCGGCATCGTGGCCAACCAGCCCAAATTCCTGGCCGGTGTGCTCGACTCGAACGCTTCGCGCAAGGCCGCACGCTTCGTGCGCTTCTGCGATGCCTTCAATATTCCTCTGGTATCGCTCGTCGACGTGCCCGGATTCCTTCCCGGCACAGGTCAGGAATACAACGGTGTGATTCTTCACGGCGCCAAGCTGCTCTACGCTTACGGCGAGGCTACGGTGCCCAAAGTGACCGTGACCCTGCGCAAGAGCTACGGCGGCAGCCACATCGTGATGAGCTGCAAGCAGCTGCGCGGCGACATGAACTATGCATGGCCTACGGCTGAGATCGCCGTGATGGGTGGTGCAGGTGCCGTCGAAGTACTCTACGCCAAGGAGGCCAAGGCAGCCGAGGATCCCAAGGCTGTGCTTGCAGAAAAAGAAGCAGAATACAACAAGCTCTTCTGCAACCCCTACAATGCTGCCAAATACGGCTATATCGATGATGTAATCGAACCGCGCAACACCCGCTTCCGCATCATCCGCGCCCTGCAGCAGCTGGCTACCAAGCGCGTCACCAACCCGCCAAAGAAGCATGGTAACATTCCTCTGTAATTAGAGGCTATTTCAGCTTAAAAGCCTTATAACCATTAATTTCAGAAAGGAACCAACCTATGAATAAGAAAATTCTGATTCTGGCAGCGGCCGCGATGCTCGGAGTCTTCGCCTCTAATGCGCAGGCGCGCAAGGGGCTGAAGATCAACGAGGTCATGACCGTCAACCAGACCAACGCAGTCGACGAGTACGGCCATCGCGGAGCTTGGATCGAGCTTTACAACTCCACCTACAAGCCGATGAAGATTGCGAGCGTATTCCTGACCGACGACCCGCAGAATCCGACGAAATACCCCGTGCCTCAGGGCGATCTCCGCACCAATCTGGAGAAACGTCAGCACGTGGTATTCTGGGCTGACGGCAAAGCCACCCGCGGAGCGCTCCACACCAACTTCCAGCTGAAACCCGACCAGCCCAACTGGATCGGTCTGTATGACGCCGACGGCATCACGCTGATTGACTCCATAACAGTGCCTGTGCTGGAGGCCGACTACACGTTCGCCCGCCGCGCTGACGGCGAAGGCGAAAGCGTGGCCGACTGGGAAGTGCGCACCGACGCCGAAGGGAGCTGCGTGACCTTCGGAAGTAACAATGTGATTAAGGATACGAACTCGAAAGTCGACAAATTTGCCAAGGTAGACCCCCGCGGATTCGGCCTTTCAATCACGGCCATGGGCATCGTATTCCTCGCCCTGCTGCTTCTGAGCGTATGCTTCTATGTGATCAATAAGATCATGACGCGTCGCTCGCAGCGCAAGAAGATGGAAGCCCACGGCATCGACCGTAAGGATGTGGCCCGCTCGGAGCGTCCCGAAGGCGACACCGGCGAGGTAATCGCCGCCATCGCCGCCGCGCTCAACGAGCATCTGAACGCTCACGATCTGGAGAGCACAATCCTCACCATTGCCAAGACGCGCAAAAACTATTCGCCCTGGAGCTCGCACATCTACAACCTGCGCCAGCTTCCGCGCCGCTGATTTCACTATTAACCTAAACCATTGAAATTACAGTAAGTAATGAAAGAATACAAATATAAAATCAACGGCAACGAATATAAAGTTGCCATCGGAGACATCGAGAACGGCATCGCCGAAGTCGAAGTCAACGGCACTCCCTACAAGGTAGAGCTCGAGCAGAAAGCCGCGCCCACCGTGAAGGTATCGTCGCCCAAACCCGCAGCTGCTCCGCGCACTGCCACCGGCGAGAAAGTGATAGCCAAAGCCGCTCCCAAGGCTGCTGCAGGCGGCACTCCGGTAAAAGCTCCGCTGCCCGGTGTGGTGCTCGACATCAACGTCAGCGTAGGTCAGGAAGTGAAGGCTTCTGATGTGGTCATTGTACTCGAGGCCATGAAGATGGAGAACTCCATCAAGGCCGGAGTCGACGGCAAGGTAGCTTCGATCAGTGTAGCCAAGGGCGACAGTGTGCTCGAAGGCGCCACCATGGTTACTATAGCCTAATACACCCGCAGCGATGAACGAGTTTGGAACATTCCTCAGTGAGAACCTGGTCCAGTTCTGGCATCTCACCGGTTTCTACAATGCGACTTGGCAGCATCTGGTGATGCTCGCCGTGGGCCTTTTCTTCATCTGGCTTGCCATCAAGAAAGACTTTGAGCCCATGCTGCTGGTGCCTATCGGCTTCGGTATGCTTATCGGCAACGTCCCCTTCAATACTACCGCCGGTCTTGAAATCGGCATCTACGAGGAGGGCTCGGTGCTTAACATTCTCTACAACGGTGTGAGCGCCGGATGGTATCCGCCACTGATTTTCCTCGGAATCGGTGCGATGACCGACTTTACGGCCCTGATAGCCAACCCGAAGCTGATGCTCATCGGAGCCGCAGCGCAGTTTGGCATCTTCGGCGCCTACATGGTGGCTCTTGCCCTCGGGTTCGCTCCTGACCAGGCCGGTGCCATCGCCATCATCGGCGGCGCCGACGGCCCGACAGCCATCTTCCTTTCGTCGAAACTCGCCCCCAATCTCATGGGAGCCATCGCCGTGTCGGCCTATTCCTACATGGCGCTGGTGCCGGTGATTCAGCCGCCTATCATGCGCCTGCTCACCACCAAACATGAGCGACTGATAAAGATGAAACCCGCGCGCGCCGTGGCCCAGAGCGAGAAGATTATCTTCCCCATCGTGGGCATGCTTCTCACCTGCTTCGTAGTGCCCTCGGGCCTCCCACTGCTGGGTATGCTCTTCTTCGGCAACCTGCTGCGTGAGTGCGGCGTGACCAACCGCCTTGCCAAGACCGCTTCGAACGCCCTGACCGATATCGTCACCATCCTGCTGGGTATGACCGTCGGCGCCTCCACTCAGGCTTCGAGTTTCCTGACCAAAGAGACCATCTTCATCTTCATGCTCGGCTTCATGGCCTTCGTGATCGCTTCGGCTTCGGGTGTGCTCTTTGTGAAGCTCTTCAACCTGGTGCTCCCCAATGCCAAGAAGATCAACCCGCTGATCGGCAACGCCGGCGTATCGGCCGTGCCGATGTCGAGCCGTATCTCCAACAATCTCGGTCTGGAATACGACCCGTCGAACTACCTGCTGATGCACGCCATGGGCCCGA
>CAMEGQ010000057.1 GCA_945916235.1 uncultured Porphyromonadaceae bacterium
GATAAACCAGATTAGCCTCTTCCAGTTTATGCGCGGCTTCGCTCACCAGAGTGATTGGCAGGTCGTAACCCACGGCAATCTGATGAGGTGTATAAGGCGTTTTCTGCTTGTCGAATCGGTTGATTATAATGGCCATAACAGCCACAGTGACAGTCCACCGGTAGTCGGGCGATATGCGGGCCACCTCATCGGAGAAATTATAATCGAATATATTTTGTGACGAGAAGCATACCACTGCTCCGCTTAGTGTGATCATCCATGCCAATTGAAGCCAGATGAGCAGCAAGGGGAGGAAAGCGAACGATCCGTAGATGGCGTTATAGCGCGTCACATAAATCTGCCCCGACACGAAAAGCCATTGAAGAATGACATAACCGGTGCCGGCCATAATCCCGGCCATCAGAGCGTTGGTAAACTTTACCTTTGTATTTGGGAAAAGCATGTAGCTGCCTGCGAAGAACAGCCAGACAAGCATTACTGACAGAAGGTCACCTACTACCTGGATAATCGGAGTATTAAATGCTCCGGGAAGGAGCGCTTTCAAGGCCCCCGACATGGTCACCATTATACCGCTTGCACATATAAGGAGCACGGGCAAGATCAGGCATATGGCCGTATAGTCGGTTAGCTTGCGCCAAAGCGTGCGTCCGTTTTTTACTCCCCATACTTTGTTGAAAACATTCTCTACATTGGATATCAGCGAGATAAGAGTCCAAAGCAGAAAAAGAATACCCACTCCGACAAACATCCCTTCGGAGTATTGCGAAAGATAGGAATCGACGAATCCGAACGCCGTAGAAAGGGCTTGCTGCTGCGCGGGGACATGCTCCAATATCTGAGTCTCAAGAAGATTCTGAAATCCGAACCCTCGGCCGATAGCGAAGATAAGAGCCAGAGCAGGCACGATGGCCAGCAAGGTCTGGTAAGTTAAGGCACAGGCGTGAACCTGAAGGTCAGTGTTGAGAAACGACCTGACCGACAGGTTGCACGTTTTCAGGAAGTTAACTCCGAACGTACGCCTCGGGTCATGCCATACGCCTGTAGTGACATATGCAGTCAGCTTTTTTGTCCTGTTCGCCAGACGGGTAAACAAGGAATAACCTTTCTTAATGTGCTTACGTTCGGAGAGTGTCATATTCTTTTATTTTTCAAGTATATATGAGCGCAAAGGAGCGGCAAGACCTTTCAGCCGGCCATTTTTCACCTTGAACTCCTTGCCATATACTTTATCCGTATAAGTGCCGTTGGGCAGGCCGGTGGGAGTATCTACTAATGACGCTACCTGAGAAATATTCACCACTGCCGCGCCTTTATTGCCACGGTTTATCACGGCTACCTGACCATTGTGCATCAGCTGGAGGTCTTCTTTTTGTCCGGCCATATGCTTGCGGAAATTATTGACTGCCACTACCTCCGGATGGAAGAAGGCATCGTTGCCTCGCGCTCCGATTATGTTATCACCCCAGACATTTTCCTTCGATGAGTTCATCGGGCGGTTGAAGAACAGGGGCGTACCGTTCTGACGGGAGGTGAGGAATACCCATCCTTCCCTGATCTGATCGTCGCTGAGGCCGGCGCTTTCATGTGCGTTGCAATATGTGTCGTGGCTTTCTACCCATGTAGTAAGATATTCCGGAGCAGCCTGATGGTGCCAGTCTTTGATGTCGATGCCTTCGAACGAACCTTTCTCGAGGGCTTCGCGGAGCACATGGCCGTAGATCGATGCTGTCTGTCCCATATAGTCGGCATATTCCAGTTCGGGCACGTTGCGGTCCTGAAGCACTTCGCCGTAAACAAACAAAGAGTCATAGGGGAGGGCTAACTTTGTGCCCTTTACCGACTTTCGTCCTGTGACCACATCCCAGAAATCGTTCTCTTTTACCCCGGAGGCTGTATCGACCGGGTCGGAGTGAACGCCGATATGCTTTGCTGTATCGTAGCGGAATCCGCGAACGCCAAGGCTGAGCAAGTCGTTGACAAACTGAAGGTAGTATTTCTGGAAGTCAGGATTCTCAGTATTCACGTCGGGGAGTGCACCCATCGCTTCAAGAGTGCACTGCATGCGGTCGTTGTAGTCGCGGATAGGCTGGAGTCCGTTGGAATGATACATCTTGTCGCGCCCACCCACGGCAGCATAGAATTCCGGTTTTACGGCGTCGATGTCGAAGGCTGTATGGTTGGGGAGCACGTCGACAATTACCTTAACATTATATTTCGCCGCCGAATCCATCATCTCTTTCATCTGTTGGCGCGTGCCGACTATGGCATTGCCAATCTTCCAGTCGGTCGGCTGATAATAATAGTACCACGAACCTTCTTTACCGCCTCCATCGAAGATTTTGGTAATCTTCCCTTCCGGATTCCAATGGTCCTGTACGGGAGAAGTCTGGAGCATTGTATAGCCGGCATCGGCTATCTGCTTCATATTCTTGGCGATGGTGGGGAAATTCCAGCTCCAGACGTGGAGGATGGTTTCGGTGTTGGTGCTTTCGGGATTGTGAGTGATTCTGTCGGTAGCGAAGGCAGAGCCTGCGACAGAGAGCGCCATAATGGTTGCCATGGCGCCTTTAATTCCGTTTTTCATCTGATTGTTAGCGTGCATGAATTGTTGCTTTTAAGAAGAATGTAAGTGCGGGGACAGGCTGTCGCAGAGCCTGTATGCCCCGATGTAGATATGTGCAAATTTACCTTTTAATTACGGAATTGCCAACTTTGCGGCATCCGATGTTGGCAATTCGTATCTCTAACCGTTGTTCGTATCTAATAATACGGCCAACCGAAGCTTGACGAGAGTCTCGATTGGCCGTAATAATGTCATGATTTTGCGTTCCGCAAGGGCAGCGCAAGGCTTGTTTGCTCTAATTAATTTTCATCCTCAGCGGGCTCTGGAGCGATAAGCTTGTAGCCTTTGCCGTGAATGTTGATGATTTCGATGGCAGGATCGTCTTTGAGGTGCTTGCGCAGTTTGGTGATATAGACGTCCATCGAACGGGCGTTGAAGTAATTGTCGTCGATCCAGATAGTCTTCAGAGCGTAGTTGCGTTCCAGAATCTCGTTGACGTGAGCGCAGAGAAGGCTAAGCAGTTCTGATTCCTTGGTGGTAAGTTTTGCCACTTTGTCGCCTATCTGGAGCGTCTGTTTTTGGGTGTCGAAGGTGAATTTGCCAATCATGTACTGAACAACATCTTTCCCTTTTTTACCCTTGACTCGGCGGAGAATAGCCTCGATTCTGAACACCAACTCTTCCATCGAGAAAGGTTTGGTGATATAGTCGTCGGCACCGAGTTTGAAGCCTTCCAGAATGTCTTCCTTAATGTTTTTGGCAGTCAGGAAGATAATGGGCACTTCGCCATTGACCGAACGTATTTCCTGTGCCAGAGCGAAGCCGTCTTTCTTGGGCATCATCACGTCGAGCACACAGATATCATATTTGCCTTTAAGGAATGCTTTGTAACCGGCCTCACCGTCGGGGTAGAGGTCAGCGTTGAATCCTTTAGCCTGAAGATACTCCCTCAGGAGCATGCCCAGATTTTCATCATCCTCACAGAGGAGGATTCGCATGCGATCATCCATAGTTTTTATGTTTTGTTTATTTATATAATTTTATTTAATGCTTAATTGTTCACCCTCATGGCCGTTTATTTTAACATTTCTTTTTTAATGGCCGTGAGAATCTGATTTTAAATTTTTACTCTTCCGATGCGGGATTTGACGTTTCATTATTATCCGGTTCCTCTTCGTCATCATCCGGAGTGGTTTCGAGCAGCGGAAGGGTAATGATGAATTTGGTGCCGCGGTTGAGTTCGCTTTCGGCTTTGATGTCGCCGTGCATGAGTGTTATCATCTTGTGCACGTAGGCCAGCCCGAGACCGAATCCTTTCACATCGTGCCGGTTGCCGGTAGATACGCGGTAGAATTTGTCGAATATCTTCTTAAGATCTTCCTTGGCTATACCTATGCCATTGTCGCTTACCACTATCTCCAGACGATCATGAGAAATATCGCGTGTGGTAATGCAGAGTTCAAGCGGCTCATCCTCGCGGCGATATTTGAAGGCGTTATCAAGAAGATTGAAGATCACATTTGTAAAATGCATCTGGTCTACATTGACAATTGCATTGTGAGCATCGAATGAGGTGAGAATCTTACCCCCGTATTTCTCCACTTTCAGCCGGAATGTATTGGCTACATTGGCAATCACGGAGTTGGCATCAACATCCTGCATTCGCAGAGTCCCTTTCTGCTTGTCGAACATCGACATCTGAAGCACTTTTTCTACCTGGAAGCGCAGTCGCTTGGTCTCGTCGTTGATCACCCCTGAGATATGCTGTAGCATCGTGGGAGATTTGCGCACCGAGGGATCGTTGAGCATCTGGGCTGCAAGTGAGATGGTCGAGATCGGGGTCTTGAACTCGTGGGTCATGTTGTTGATGAAGTCGTTCTTCATCTCCGTAATCTTTTTCTGACGGAAAGCCACAATAATAGTGTAAAGGAACACGATCAGAACCACGAAAGTGAACACGAACGAAGGGATCATGAACCTCACAGAGCTAAGAATGTAGTCAGTCTTCGAGGGGAAGTAGACTTTGAGATAATTCTTCTTCGACGGCGGGTCGTTGCGGAAGAGCGACTGCACGAACATGCTGTTCCCAACAGTACCGGGACCGGCCAGTTTGTATCCGTCGGTTTCGTAAAGTGTGCGCCCGTTGCGGTTGACGATAGCGAACTCAAACGGGAGCTCAAGACCATTGTTTTCCAGCTCACGCTGCAGATATTTGCGTACGTTGGCCGAGTCGGCTCGCTCTTCTATCGGGCGGTCGGCGGCCTTGTTCATGATGTTGATAATCACATCATCAATCACGCCTTTCTGATACAGGTACTGGCCCTTAAGCTCCTCGCGCATGGAGTTGTAGCTCGATGCAACGTTCGATCCGTTCTGAATCTTATAGATCTTCTCTGCATCAGATTTAAGCGTCACTTCACCTTCCAGGCCGCTATGAGTCGTAAATGAGTATTTTACTCCACCAAGATGAGGCGCGCCGCCATATTGGGTGTAGACGGAGGCTGATTCCACTTCGGCGACATCTTCTTCAAGGAAATATTTCGTTTCGTCCTGTTCAAGAAGCGACGATACGGCATAGAGCGAATGGCGAACGCCTTCGGTAAACTGGTCATCGCGCATGCGTATCATGCTCTTCATATATATAATCTGAATATATAGAAGACCTACCAGTGTGAGCGCCATCAACACTGCGAGCAGCCATATGGTTGATTTTTTCATGCTTGTCCTTTCGTTCTCTTATTCAGGTTCAGGAGGTCGTTTATGTCTTCCCGATACCTTTTCTGATTGATTATAGCTATAGCTTGAGTTTTTTACTCTTCTAACAGAATTCCTCTGCTTTGTGGCCATCATTGCCACTGATTTAACATTTCAATGCAAAATTAACATAAAATTCTTTCTCTGCCAAATGTTTTACCACATATTTTGAGCAACCCGAAGAATTTTCTAATTCTTCGGGTACCAAATAGGGGATTTAGTATGAAATCGCGTTTAAAGCAGAGAGTTGAGTTGCGAGACCGCTGAAAAATATTGTTCGTGGAGATCAAGAAGCGCCAGTCGTGCCTTTAGGAAATATGCCGTCTCTGTAAGATATTCGAGCATGGAGAGCTGACCGCCGTTGTAGGCTTTCTCAAGTAGATTGAAATTGTCGGAATTTTCCAGTGCGGGAGCAAGTTTGGCAATCTGGCTCTGCAGGCGGAGAGCGTTTGCATAAGCGGCACGCGTTGAAGTAGTTGCAGCTGTTTGTGCGGCCTGAGCTTCAAATCTTGCAGCAAGTGTCGCAGCCAAAGCAGCCTCTCGTTCGCTCCGGCGGTTCCATACCGGAAGCGACATCCCCACGGCAAGCCCGTTGAAATGGTTGCCACCTTCAAACACATGACGATAACCCAGCGAAAATCCCGGAGTTCGTGAGATTTTAGCGACTTCGGCAGCCTTCTCCGCTGCGACTATGCGAGCCTCTGCCAGTTTTATATCAGGTGACCTGAGGGCGGCTTCCATATAAGTATTTTCATCAGCGAGTTCCACCGGGGGTATGCTCATTAATTCCAGTTCGTCGGGAAGAGCGCGGATTGCAATGATACATTCATCGGTGTAAAGCGGTTTCGAAGCCTGAGTTTGAGGACATGTGTATCCGAGAGCGAGCAGTTCGCTGTAGAGGTTGTCGCGTTCGCTGACAGCAAGCTGAAGATCTGATGCTGTATTGGCCTGCTCGATGGTGGATTTATTTACATCGAGGATGGTGGTCTCGCCATGCTGCCAGGCAGTGTCGGTACGCTTCTTCAGGTCGCAAATGGCCGTATGAACTTTGCACAACATGTTCACACGCTCTTTGGCAAGTATCAGCCGTGCCAGAGTCTGCGAAATCTGAAGTTTTGATGTACGATACTGAGCCTTGTAGCGCGCTTCCATCTCCTTTGCCAAGGCCTCGTTGGCTTTACTTCGGCTACCGTATAGTCCGGGCCATGAAAAAGTCTGTGTTACTCCGACGCTCCAGCGTTTCGACTCCTGATTTTGCGGCCACAGGTGCTCGAATTCCACTTCAGGATCATCAAGACGGTTTTCAGCCTTAGCTTTTGATGTTTCAGCCTTGCCTACGGCTTCCAGAGCTTTTAGCGCAGGTGAATTCTGCGCTATTTGTTCCACAAGGTTTTCAAATGGCGTCTGAGATTGCATGCTGACAGCTTGTGCTGACAACAGAGTGCAGAGTATCAGTCGGAAATATACGGACTTCATTTCGATTCGTACTTTGATTTTTCAAGGTAGCCGTAAATTACGGGAACCACATAAATATTGAGCAGGGTAGAGGTGATAAGTCCTCCGAGAATCACTTGGGCCATAGGCGATTGAATCTCATTTCCTGCCACGTGTCCGCGAAGGGCGAGCGGAATCAGGGCCAAAGCGGAAGTGAGGGCGGTCATGATGATCGGCGTAAGGCGGTCGACGGAGCCAAGATATATACGCTCTTTTAGTGCCATACCTGAAGTCTTGAGGATGTTATACCGGTTCATTAGCAGCATGCCGTTGCGCGTGGCGATGCCAAGGAGCGATATGAATCCGATAATGGCCGGGATATTCAGGTCGCTTCCGCATACTACGAGAATCCAGACTCCGCCAATCATTGCCAATGGTATATTTACCAGAAGCAACAGACTTTGGCTAAGGCTCTTGAAGTCAGTGTATAGCAGAAGGAAGATTATCAGAATGGAGAGAAGCGACATTAGCGTGAGAGTACGCGTGGCTTTTGCCTCGCTTTCGAACTGGCCTCCGTAGCTTATGCGGTACCCTTCCGGCAGGCTGATGTCTGTTTCTATCGCTTTACGGATATCATTGACAGCCGAGCGGATGTCGCGCCCGTCCACATTGGCCGAAATGACGATTCTCCGGGCTATGTCTTCCCTATTGATAGCATTAGGCCCGGTGGTAGAGGTTATTTCAGCTACATAGCTCAATGGAATTTTCCCTTGGTTAGAGTCAATCTGAAGCATGGGGATAGCCTCGAGTTGGCTGTTGGATTCTTCATCGAATTTGAGGGTAACGTCGTAGGGGAGGCTGGAATCGTAGACTTGCGACACTACTTTGCCTCCCAAAGCTATCTCAATAAATTCTCTGAAGCGATTCATGGTAATTCCATAACGCGCCAGCATGTCGCGTCGCGGACGTATTGACACCTGAGGCCGCTCTATCTGCTGCTCGATGTTGATGTCTGTCACACCTTCCACACCTTGAGCTATTGTCTTCACCTGATTGCCGATGTGGAATAGCTCGTTGAGATCGGAGCCGAACAGCTTGATGGCAATCTGTGCTTCTGTTCCTGATAGCATAGCGTCGATACGGTGTGAGATTGGCTGGCCGATTTCGATGTTTACACCGGGAATCTCCTGCAGTCTGCTTCTGAGATCGCGTACCATCTCGTTACGGCTGCGGTCGGAGAGCCGGTACGGAGCCTCGATTTCCGATACGTTTACCCCGAGCGAATGTTCGTCGAGCTCGGCACGTCCTGTCTTTCGGGCCACGGTTGTAACCTCGGGTGTGTCGAGGATAATGTGCTCGGCCAGACGACCGATTTTGTCGCTTTCTTCCAGTGAGATGCCCGGAAGCGTCGATACATTGATTGTGAGCGATCCTTCGTTGAATGGCGGGAGGAAGTTGGCTCCGAGAGTGAAGAGCATCCCTGCGGATATGACGCAGAGCGCGGCAACTCCTATCAATAGCGCTTTGCCATGGCGTATGGCAACAGATAGTGAACGGCGATATGCCTCTTTCATGTGTCGGGTAAGCCATGGATCGCGCTCTAATGCAGCGGTCGCCTTACGGCTGCCGAGCATCAGTGAGCAGAGCACAGGCGTGAGCGTCAGTGCGACAATTGTCGATGCAGCCAGAGCTATGATAAACGATATTCCCAGTGGGATAAGCATACGTCCCTCCACCCCTGAGAGGAAAAACAGCGGCAGAAAACTTGCTACTACGATAAGCGAAGAATTGAAGATGGGAGTGCGGACCTCTTTGGACGCTTCATACACCACGCGCAATGCCGGTTGGCGCTGCTCTTTCGGAAGTTGCTGATTCAGACGCAGATGTCGGTATACGTTCTCAACATCCACAATAGCATCGTCTACGAGCGAACCGATAGCAATAGCGATACCGCCAAGAGTCATGGTGTTGATAGTGATGTTCAGCATTCTGAGTATCAACACTGTGACTATTATGGAGACGGGCAGTGCCACTACGGATACTACCGTTGCCCGTACATTCATCATAAAGAAGAAAAGCACGATGATTACCATCAGTGCGCCCTCCAGAAGCGATGTCTGAAGATTGCCGATAGATGCGTCGATGAAATCGCTCTGACGGAAAATATCTGTAGATACGGCGACGTCAGCCGGGAGCTGGCGTTTCAGTTCGGTAAGTTTGTTTTCGATTTTTTCAGTTAGGTCGATGGTGCCTGCTCCGGGTTGTTTCGTAACCGTCAGGAGCACTGCCTCGCGTGTCTCAACAGATCCGACACCAAGCTTCGGATGTTTTCCGCGCACATCTACTTGGCCGATATCGCCCAGCGTTACAGTACCGGAGGCGTCTGAGCGGACTACGGTATGCTCCAGCATCGAAGGATCCGAAGTGGTCAGTGTCCCTTTTACGATATATTCGTTGCCATAATCGTAGAGCGTACCGCCTGCTGCATTGGAGTTAAGCGATTCAGTGGCTTCAACTACTTCCGAAAGCGTCACTCCAAGATTTTTCATCCGTGCCTGTGAGAGCGATATTCGGTATTCAAGTTCTTCGCCGCCAAGCACAGCTACCTGAGCCGCCCCCTTCAGAGCTAAAAGCTGTGGTCTGATTTCACGGTCCGCTATCGAGCGCAGACGTCCGAGAGTAGTGTGCTCTGTCCCGATGGCGGTTGTGTCGTTGACGGTAAGGCCGATAATCAAGATTTCTCCAAGAATTGAGGATTGCGGACCAAGCACAGGCGCTGAAACACCTCCTGGCAAAGTTGCACCTACCGGTTCTATTTTTTCGCTTACTATCTGCCGGGCTTCAAGTTGCTCTGTACCCCAGTCGAACTCGACCCAAACCACAGAAAATCCTGTTGTGGAGCTGGAGCGGACTCGGCGCACTCCGGCAGCTCCGTTTACCGCCGTTTCGATGGGAAAGGTGACAAGTTTCTCCACCTCCTCTGATGCCATGCCGTTGGCTTCGGTCATGACAACCACCGTCGGGGCATTTAGGTCAGGGAAGATGTCGACTTCTGCTCTGAGCAGCGCAAAGCATCCGGCTACCATGATGATGCCTGTGAGCACCAGAATCACCAGTCGGTTGCGTAGCGAATAATGTATAATCTTGTTAAGCACGAAATGTCTGAATTGATGGTAAATAGTAGTTGAAGTAACTTCCGTATTAGCCTCACCGGCCGGAGATTAATGGTTATGGCTGTGTCCTTCGGCTTTGACGCCTGATGTTTCTGCAAGACGGAGGAAGGTAGTGCCTTCTGTTACAACTTTTTCTCCCTGATGAAGTCCTTTGGTGATTTCCACGCTTGAGGCGTTGCGATCGCCTATCTGCACTCGTCTCTTCTCATAACATTGTGAGTCGATCTGCACATATACGAAGAATTCGCCTTGCTGCTCGCTAAGAGCTGTACGCGGGAGTGATAAAACACCTTCGCGCGGCGATGTCTGGAGATAAACTTCGCAGAGGGCGCCGTTGGTCAGTTCATTGCCCGCGTTTGAAAGCGAAAAATATACCGGAATATAGCCTGATACCACAGCGGCGGTTGCTGCTCCGGGCATCAGTTTGCCACCCAGGTCAGCTACAGTGTACGTTTTGTCAGAATATGTGGTTTTAAACGATGCTCCTGAGATAGCTCCCAATTGGCTGCGGTATTTTTCAGGGACATAAGCCAACAGCGAAAGTTTGTCATTGTTGGCGATGAGGCAGATGGGGTCGCCGGAATTTACATATTGCCCCTCGTTGGCCAAAATTTGGATTATAGTTCCCGATATGGGCGCAACGGCGGTGGTATTTACAGCTACCCGCGTTGCATTTGCTGCTGCCACTGCCTCGTCGTAAGCTTTTTGAGCAGCATTGAAGTCGCGGGTTGAAACAATGCCGTCGGCATGAAGCGGCCGCAGACGGTCAAGTTCTCTCTTAGCCGCTGCTACGGCTGTCGAGGCCTGCTGAGAACCGTCGCCTGCCATCCCGCGTGCAGATACTGACGCTATCGCCTGTCCATTACTAACAAGCGAACCTTCGCGCACAGCCGGATTCAGTCGGACAATACCTCCGGAACGTGCTGCGACTGTAGCCGTGGCCGATGATGCAGCCACCACTTTCCCCTCTACGGGTAAAACTTCATAGAAAGCTCCCGGTTTCACTTCCGACACCTTAACCCCAAGGTGTTCGGCCTGATGCTCGTCAAGGACTATTTCTCCTGCTATATGCGGTTCGGACGCTTCCTCTTCATGATGGTGATGATGGGCGAGTTCGTTTTTTTCGCCGTGGCATGAAACCAGCGACAAAGCCACCAGTGGCGATATCGCTGCAGATAGGGCTATATGTAGATTGATTTTCATCTTGACATTTATTTACTCTACAAATTTACCCATTTTTATCGTGAATCCCTTGCCTTAAGCCGGGAAAAGACTGATGTCTGATAAAGTCTGCAACTTAGTTGCACAAAAAATGCTCCCGCACGATTACTCATCGGGCAGGAGCAAGGATCATATACGTATTTGAAAAAGCTGTCAGTAAGGAAACTCCTAAGTTTATTTAATCGTCAGTTATGGTTGTTTAGTAGTTAAAGCTTATTCGATTGGTAGAATATCAGTATGCGGTGGCGCAGCAGATATTCATAGTGAGCCTGTATGGAGCTGACCCGTGTGCGGAACAGATTGTTCTTTGCCTGCTCGAATTCAGTAGGCGTGGCGCGTCCGAGATTGTATTTCTCCTGGGTGGCAGCAAACGAAGCCTCAGTCTTGTCGAGTGTCTCAAGTGAAGTAAAGTAGCGGTCGCGGGCTCCTTTGGCCTGATAATAAGCCAATTGGATGTTGCGGTAAAGTTCGGTCTCGGTTTGGTCTTCGGTAAGTTCAGCCGAAATCTTATGCAGTCGGGCTTTCCGTACACTGTTGCGGGTCGAGAATGCATTGAAGATAGGGATAGAGAGGTTGAGGCCAATGTAGGTGGAGTAATTATGGCGCATCTGGTCGCGGAATGATTCACTTTTCATGCCGCTCATGGTGTAATAACTCGAGCCTATGGATGTGCTGAAACTCAACGTGGGTATATATCCGGTTTTTGCCAGAGAAATGTTGCTCTCAGCCACTTTGATTCCCTGACGGGCGGCCATGAGCGAATTGTTAGTGTTCAGGGCTGAATCATATACCGCCTGTGCCGTAGGTATCATCGGTTCCCCCTCAGCAAGCGGCTGCACGTCGAATCCCTCTGGCGTAGGAAGCCGAAGCAGATTTGTAAGCTCGACAAGCGCAACGTTAAGGTCGTTTTGTGAAGAGACTACCGTCAGGCTGTCCTGAGCCATCTGGGCTTCGGCATCAAGAAGGTCTGCTTCAGGCACTTTCCCGTTCTCCACGAGAGTCTTTTGGCGTTGTGCCTCATACTGGGAATATCCCAACTGGATGCGTGCGCTTTCCAACACTTCTTTCTGATAGAGCACCTGAAGATACTGACTGATTACGTTCAGAGTCACATTGTCCTTTGTGGCTTCTGTGTTCAGCACGAGTTGCTGGAGGTTCGCTTTTGCCACGTCAAGCTGACGGTATTCCGAAAGTCCCTGAAACAGAGGCAGGCTGGCTGATGCGCCCCATTGAAAATTGGATGTGTTGCGGTTGGCATATGTATTTTCGGAAGTAAGACCGCGGCCGAAGCTCCAGCTTTGTCCTACCGATCCGTTGACTGTTGGCAGAAAGCGGTCTTTTGCTTCCGTAAGTGTCTGCTCACCTTCCAGAATCTGAAGTTTGCTTTGTTGCACGGAAATGTTATGTTCCAGAGCGTAGGCCACGCAGCGCTCGAGGCTCCATGTTTCGGCTCCGGCACTCGGTGTGCCTGCAAGAAGCGATATGGCTATCACTGTTTGAATCTTAAACATCGGTTTCATCTTAAGCATTTGGTATTACAGTCTTAAGTTGAATTATTTGAACGCTACGTTTTCGTTGCCGCGAAGTTTGGTGTCGGTCTTTAGGTCGGAATCAACCAATTGGACATTGATGCCGTCGGAAACTCCGGTTTTGATAGCTTTCTCCTCGAATGTCTGAGGTTTCTCCCCTTTAAGAACATAGACGAAAGCCGAATCACCGCGATATTCTACCACACGCTCAGGCACTGCCATCACCTTATCGGCCTGCTCCAGGATTACTGTCGCATTTGCGCTGTAACCCGCACGCAGACGCGAAGTCTCGGCATTGGTAAGTGCCGCTTTTACTTCGAAGGTATTTGTACCGTTTTCATCCGTGGCAATAGGTGCGATTTTTTCGATGGTGGCTTCATAGTCAGAACCGGCCACTGCTCCTACTGTAATGCGTACATTCATCCCTTCACTGATGAGGTCTACTTCGGTTTCATCAACTTTACCTACGAAGAGGAGGTCGGTCATGTCGGCCACCTTGGCTACAGTCGTACCGTCGTTGAATGTATTAGCCTGAATAACTGATGAACCGACCTTGACGGGGACTTCAAGCACAACGCCGGTGACAGTGGAACGAACGAGCGTATTACCACCCTTTGCATTGGAAGCTGAAACACCTTCGCGCACGATAGTCAGCTGGTCCTTGGCCTGTGCGAGCTCTTCTTTTGCGCGGCGCCATGCTGCCAGATCAGTTTCATATTTCTCCCGGCTTTCATATTTCTTCTCATATAGAGTTTTGGTACGTTCGTAGGTCTGTCGGGCTTCTTCAAGAGAAATTTCAGCCACCTTGACGCGGTTTTCTGCTGATGACAGCTGTGTTTCTTCGGGTACAACCCGAATCTTTGCGATTATGTCGCCGGCCTGCACATGGTCGCCGGCCTCAACTTTTACTTCGGAGATAATGCCGGAAATCTGAGGTTTGATGTCAATCTCATCGCGCGGCTCAATCTTGCCGGTTAGCACAGTGGTGCGCTCGATTGTCTCCACCGAGGGAGATACGAGTTCATATGTGACCTCTTTGGGTTTGGAGTTAAGGTAAAGATACACGAATGTGCCGATAAATATTGCGGCTACAATCACCCACAGGAGGATTTTGAAGATTTTTTTCATAGCTATATGGTGTCGTTAGTTTGTCTGTTGTGTATTTGGTCGAAGTATAATGATGACGTATTATTTATCATTAAGTGCTTCAATCGGCTTGATGCGCATGGCCTTTGTGGCTGGAATCAGTCCGGCAAGAGTGCCGAGAATTCCGAAGGTGAGGATAATGGCTATGGCCTGCCGGAGGTTCATCTGGAATTGTGGCGTGGAAATTTCATTGGCCGTGAGCGACTGGGTGATACCGAGAGCTATAGTTGCGAAGCAGATACCGGCCAGACCGGCTACTGCCGTGAGCACCATCCCTTCGGAGAGTATCTGTGTGATTATATCAAGTTTCTTTGCTCCAACGGCTCGGCGTATGCCGATTTCCTGAGTGCGTTCTTTGACGATAACCCACATTATGTTGCCGATTCCGATCACTCCCGCAAGAAGCGTGGATATACCGATGAACATGGCCAACAGGCTTAGTCCTTTGAAAAGGTTGTCAACCATCTGAAATTGCTCGGAGATGTCGAAGATTGACAATGCGCCTTCATCGTCTGGGGCTATGTAGTGGCGGGAGTATAACAAGCGTCGGAGGCGGGGTTTGAGCGAGGAAATTTTCACTCCGTCATGGGCCACAAAGGTGATATAATCCACCGTGTCGCCGCGTTTGAAAGCCCGTCGGAATGTAGATGCAGGGATTCCGACGCTTTCATCAAGTCGGCCACCCATGCTCACCTCGGAGGTTTGACCCATCACCCCGACGACATTGTATGTAATGCCGCTGATCTCTATAGGTTGGCCCACAGGGTCTGCGAGATTAGGATATAGCTCTGAAGCTACTTTTTTGCCGATAACGGCCACTTTGCGTTCATTGCTGATGTCGGCATCGTTAAGGAATCGGCCGCTGTAGATGGTCGGAGCCATTATCTCAGAGTAGGAGGGAGCCATCCCCATACAATTGCCCGAATATGAATATTTGCCGTGACGGAAACTGCTGCTGGAATTATAATTTGGCGAGAATGCTTTTATCTCGGGGAAGGCTTGTTGCAGGCGTTCCACATCAGTGATATCTATGCTCCACCTGCGCCGTTCGCCATGCCCGTGATAAGCTTTTGATGTCTGCCCGGCCCAGAGGCCACCGCTATTGGTGGCGAATCCGGCGAAATTACGCATCATAAGGTCCTGAGCGCCTCGGGCGCCACCGAGAAGAATAGCGAGCATGGCTGTGCCCCAGAATATGCCGAAGCCAGTGAGGAAGGTGCGTGTCTTGTTTCGTGCAAGGGTTACGCCTATCTCCTTCCAGTTATCTATGTCGAATATAGGAATACGCATCTGACATTTATGGGGTTATTCGTCGCGGAGCGCTTCTACCGGTTTAACTTTCAGTGATTTCAAGGCTGGGAAGAGGCCGGCAAGGGCACCGGCTATAATCAAAATGATTGTCACCTGAATGGCTATGCCCAAGTCGACAGTCGGATTCTGGAACATCTCTTCGTTACCAAATATCTTATCGATTATAGTGGTGGCGATAGTGCCGAGCACTATGCCGATATATCCGAACAGGGTAGTTATGGCTACGCTTTCTGCCATAATCTGGATAAGGATTGAGCGCGGCTTGGCGCCGATTGCTCGGCGGATACCTATCTCATGCGTGCGCTCACGAACGCTGACAAACATGATATTGGAGATGCCTACGATACCCGACAGCAGGGTGAGAAGTCCCAATATCCAGATAGAAAGGCTGAGGATATTATTGACCTGCATTCCGCGCATACCCATGCTGAACTGGTTCCATATCCAGACGGCTCTCTTGTCGTCAGGCGCAAAATCATGTATCTGAGACAATGTCTGTCGAAGCTGCGTTTCCGCATTATCGCCTTCCTCCTCGGTCGACAGCCCCTTAAGCTGCACGCTTATGCTGCCCAGATCGTCGGCTTTGCCCATAAGCATTTGCGCTGTAGTGTAGGGGATATATATTGCATTGCCCCATCCTGTTGTGTAAACGCCGACAATCTGGAAACTCAGGCCGTTCATCGCCACTCTTTTACCGATGGCATCTTCGTCCGGGAATAGACGTTTGGCATATTCCTCGGGAAGTACCATCACTTTGGATTTCGTCGACATGTCTTTATCGTTGATAAAGCGGCCTTTTGTAAGCTTACTCTCATTATGTAGTCCCATTTCCGAGGGGAATACACCGTTGTAGTCGGTCTTAATCGAATATCTTCCTGAGGAGATCTCCTGTGTGGTGCCGTAGATGGTTGAAATTACATCGTTGACAAAACTTTTGTTCTCCTGACGTATCGTTGCGATATCGGGATTTTTAAGCTCGATGGATCGTCCTTCCTTGTAGCCGTGAAAGGGTTTGGATGTGCGTCCGCCCCAGATCTCGATGCGTTGGGAACCCGGAGAAAGCATATTTTCGCGGAAGGCGTTGGTTACGCCGTTGCCAACTCCAAGGAGCACAATCAGGATGAAGATGCCCCATGCCACGGCAAAACCCGTGAGGCCTGTGCGCAGCTTATTGTGCCGGAGCGTCTGTAGTATTTCATTAACTAAATCAAACATCTCTCAGGCATTTGTGATTACACCGTCGGATATACGGATTATTCGGTCGGTTTGCTCACCGACTCCGGGATCGTGAGTGACGATTACCACTGTCATCCCTTCTTCGCGGTTGAGTCGGCGGAACACTTCCATCACCTCTTTTGACGTCTTCGAATCGAGGGCACCCGTAGGTTCGTCGGCAAGGATAATAGATGGTTTGGTGATTAAGGCGCGAGCTATGGCTACGCGCTGTTTCTGTCCGCCTGACAGCTCGCCTGGAAGATGGTGAGCGCGGTCGGCAAGCCCCATGCGTTCGAGCTGCTCCATGGCCAGAGCGTTGCGTTTGCGGCGCGATATGCCCTGATAAAATAGCGGCAGGGCCACATTTTCAGTGGCATTTTTATAGTTTATGAGGTTGAACGACTGGAATACGAAGCCGATCATACGGTTGCGGTATTCGGCAGCGCGGTTGTCGCTAAGATCTTTGATAAGTTTGCCGTCGAGGATGTATTCGCCCGAGTCGTAATTGTCGAGGATGCCGAGTATATTAAGCAGTGTCGATTTCCCCGAACCGGAAGCACCCATGATGGATACGAGCTCACCCTTGCGGATGTCGAGGTTGATCCCTTTTAACACATGAAGCGGAACGATGCCCGGGTAGGTTTTGTTGACGTCTCTAAGCCGAATCATCGTATCGTTGATGTCGAGATCCGGTGGCGTCTGGATGCGTTTGTCTGAGGTTTGGACGGCGTCAGCGCCGGCGATATCTTGCTTATTGGAAGCCATTGTGATAACGTGATTTAGGATTTTATCCGTTATTTAGACGCAAAGTTATCGAATTAGTTGCACCTGTTACCCATTATTAAACATTTTT